>CANEVO010000005.1 GCA_947442255.1 Opitutia bacterium | reverse complement strand
TTGTTTTTCCGGCGTGACCTCCCGGCCCGCGCCGTGTCCGCTGTAACTCGAAATGCAGGTTCTTCACACCGACTGTCTGGTGATCGGCGCCGGCCTCGCGGGCTCGGCCTATGCGCTGCGGGCCGCGAAGCAGGGCCTCTCGGTCGAATTGCTGTCGCTGGCGGAGCCGTTGGCCGCCAACAGCGATTGGGCGCAGGGTGGCATCATCTACGACGTGGCGAAGGACCCGGCGGCGCTGGCGCGGGATATTTTCGAGGCCAGCGACCGCACCGCGAATCCCAAGGCGGTGCAACATCTCGTGCGCGAGGGACCGAAGGCCGTCGAGGAACTGCTGCTCGACGAGCTGAACGTCGGTTTCGACCGGGACGCCGGCGGCGGTCTCGATTTCACACGCGAAGGCGGCCACAGCGAACGGCGGATCATTCACGCCAAGGATGCAACCGGTCACGCCATTCTCGCCGCCGTGGCGCGACGCGTCGACACCACGCCACGCATCACCCGCCGCGCGGGCTGGGTCGCCATCGACCTGCTCACGCTTTCGCACAACTCCGTCGACGCGACGGACAAGTACGAACCGCTCACGTGCTTCGGTGCCTACGTGCTCGACACGGGTACAGGTGCGATCGTCGCGATCGTCGCGAAGAAGACCATCCTGGCAACGGGGGGGCTCGGACAGATTTTCCTGCACACGACCAATGTATCCGGCAGTGTCGGCCACGGGGTGGCGATGGCCTATCGGGTGGGTGCGCGGCTCATCGATCTCGAATACGTCCAGTTCCATCCCACGGTGTTTGCGAAGAAGCACGCCCCGCGGTTTCTGATCACGGAAGCGCTGCGGGGTGAGGGCGCGGTGCTGCTGAACGCGCAGGGCGGACGCTTCATGGATGCAATCGACGCGCGCGGCTCGCTGGCCTCACGCGATATTGTGGCGCGGGCGATCAAGCAGGAACTGGCGGCGAGCGGGGAACCCAATGTGTTGCTCGATCTGTCGGCAATGAAGCCGGAATTAGTGCGGGAGCGGTTTCCCAGCATCTACCAGCGCTGCCTCGAACACGGCCTCGACATCACGCGGGAGGCGATTCCGGTCGTGCCCGCGGCGCACTTCGCCTGCGGCGGCGTGCACGCCGACCTGCATGGCCGTGCCAGCATTCGGCATCTCAACGCGATCGGCGAGACGGGTTGCACCGGCCTGCACGGGGCGAACCGGCTGGCGAGCACGTCGCTCCTGGAGTGCTTGGTCAGTGCGAAGTTCGCGGCCATCGCCGATGGCGCCGACATCGGGCGCGAGACGTTCCGGCTGCCCGAGCCGCGCGACTGGGAGAGCCCGACGCGCGAGGCCGATCCCGTACTGGTCCGCCAGGACATGCTGCAGATCCAGCATACGATGTGGAACTACGCCGGCATCGTGCGTTCGCCGAAGCGGCTGACGCGGGCGCGGCGGATCCTGCTGGAGCTGCGCGAGGAGATCCAAAGTTTCTATCGGGGCTGCCGCCTGACGCGGGACTTGATCGAGTTGCGCAACGCGATTCAGACCGCGCTGCTGGTCGTTCACGCCGCGTCACTCAACCCGCGCAGCCGGGGCTGTCATTACGTGACCGAGGAGTCCTGACCTGGAGCCCTTCCGATTGGTGGTTGCTCCGTCGGTACGCGGAGCGCAGCGTCCGCCCCATGCCCGAACCCATCATCGCCCAGAAGTCGCCGTATGTCCTCGACATGAAACCCGGCACTTATTGGTGGTGTGCGTGCGGTGGTTCGAAGAACCAGCCCTTTTGCGATGGGGCGCACAAGGGCACCGAGTTTTCGCCGAAAAAAGTGGAGATTGCCACCGAGGGCAGGGTGGCTTGGTGCGGCTGCAAACACATGCAGAACGGAACGTTCTGCGACGGCACGCACAAGAAGCTTTGAGTGAACGTCAGTTCCCAGGCCCGCCCGGCATTGCGGCTCAGGCTTGGGCGCTTTTGGCCCGGGCGTGCACGAGGACTCTGAGCAGCGCCGCGAAGTCCTCGTCGCGTGATCCGCTTTCGATGATGAAGTCGAACTTTGCCGCCTCGCGCAACTCGGCTTCCGCCGTCGCGATCCGGCGCTCGATTTCCTCCTCGTGATCCTGCGCCCGGGCCCGCATGCGGGCCACCAGACGCTCGTGGTCGACCACGATGAACACCGTGGTCATCGCGCGGCACAGGCGAGCGTCGGTCTGGGCCACGCGCCGCAAGGTGTCGACGCCCTGGACGTCGATGCTCATCACGAGGGGCTGACCGTGGGCCAGCGGGTCGAGGACGCTCGACTTGAGCGTGCCGTAGCGGCGGTCGCCGTGGACCCAGGCCCATTCGAGAAATTCGCCCGCGGCCACCCGCACATCGAACTGCGCGGGCGTCAGGAAATGATAATGCAAGCCGTCGATTTCTCCGACCCGCGGGGCTCGCGTCGTCGTGGTCACCACGCGGGCGAACTCCGGGCGCGCCGTCACGAGGCGGTCGCAGAGCGTGCTTTTGCCGGATCCCGCGGGACCGGCGATCACGAGCAGAACAGGCGCGGTGGGCTGGGCCATGCGACGATCGTTAGTAGGTGAAAGCCACGACGCCGAGCAGCAGGCCGTAGGCCGCGATCAGGCCGCCAAAACCACGGGCCCGGCCCGGGCGTGCGAAGAGCCAGCCCAGGAAATCCCGCAACCGCCACGGTTGGGCTCCGAGCCAGATGGCCAGGGCCAGCGCGGCGTAGACCAAGGTGACCATGAACAGCCGCTGGGGCTGGTCGAATTGCATGTAGGCCGCATCAAGGAAAGGCATCGCGCCCAGGAGCACCAGCGCGCAGAGGCCCCGCACCGCCAGAAAGTCAGGCACGCTCCGGAACGACAGCACCGCGACCGCACCAAAACCCAGCAGGAGCCAGCCGCGGTATTCGCCGAAGTCGGCGGGCGAGAGGTGCCAGATCGCGTAAAGAAACCACGCCGCCCCCGTGCCGAAAAAAAGGTAGGCGGCTGTCGTCGACCGCGGCAGCGCCTTCAGGGTCGCGATGAAACCCGAATGGTTGAGCAGCAGCGGGAATCCCAGCGCGAGGAGCAGGGCGGCGGGAACAAGCGTGGCGGTGAGGAGGGACATGGGTGGAAAATCGTGGTCGTGATCTTAATCGTGATCTTGCTCGGCCGGAATGTTCGAATCCGCCCGTGCCCCATCGGGTGCAGGCTCTTCGTGCAACTGCGCTCCAAACACATCTAGAAGCCCCATTAGCATGGAAACGATCGCCACGAGCAGGTCTTTTCCTTCGGCGGCTTTGGTCGGATCGAGGTGTCGCTTCAGCACCAAAATGTCCAGGCAAGCGGCACACTCGAGGGCCGATCCACTGGCGATGCCCAAATAGCGGCAGCGATCAACTTTCGCGCGCTTCCCGTTTCCCTCCGCTAGGTTCAGGAGGATGCTGGTGGGTGCCCGCTCAAGCTGGTCGCGTGCGGAAAGTTTAGCCGGGAGTTCCGCAACGATGGGATGCACGAAAGCTACAAACTGCAGCGCACGCTGATACACACGGAGCTTCTCGTGATCGAAGTAGATTTTGGACATGAGCATGAATCCGAGGATTACGATCATGATCACGGGCAAGCCGATGCAGCATTCCCCACCCCGCTCAGCACCAACTCCCCATACAGCGTGCTTACGCTCGCGCGTTCGATTTTCAACGGCACGAGCGAGCCGATCAGCCGCGCGTCGGCGTCGAATACGCACACGCGGTTGCCGCGGGTCCGGCCGGTGAAGCGGGTGCCGCTCTTGTCGCGGCCGTCCACCAGCACCTCCTCGATCGTGCCGATCTGCGCCGCGGTCCGGCGCAGCGAGTTTTTCTGGAGAATATCGAGCAACACTTGGTTGCGGTGTTCCTTCACCTCTTCCGGTACCTGGTCGGCCAGTTCCGCCGCGGGCGTGCCGGTGCGGATCGAATACTTGAAGACGTACGCCATGTCGTAGTTGCACGCCTCGAACAGCTCGCGCGTCTGGTCGAAATCCTCGTCGGTCTCGCCGGGGAAGCCCACGATGACGTCGGTCGAGAAAACCATGTCCGGTTGCGCGGCGCGCAACGCGTCGACGATCTCGCGGTAGCGTTCGCGCGTGTAGGGCCGGTTCATCGCGCGCAGGATCCGGTTGCTCCCGGACTGCATCGGCAGGTGCACGTAGCCGCAGAGTTTCGGCAGGCGGGCGTAGGCGGCCACGAGGTCGTCCTTGAAGCCGCGCGGGTGCGGCGACGTGAAGCGGATCCGCTCGATGCCCTCGATGCCATGCACGCGCTCGAGCAGCTGCACGAAGGGCGAGATGCCGCCCGTGTGTTCGTAATCGCGGCGGCCGTAACTGGTGACGATCTGGCCCAACAGGGTGATTTCGCGCACGCCCCGCTCGGCCAAGGCACGGCATTCGGTCACGATTTCATCCATCGGCCGCGAGCGTTCGTCGCCACGGGTTTTAGGGACGATGCAGAACGCGCAATCCATGTTGCAGCCCTGCTGGATCGAAACGAAGGCGGTCACCTGCCGTTCGACGGTTTCGGCCGTTCCGTCGCTTTCCGGCCCGGAAATCAGGTGATCCTTGATCGTGTTCTGCGAACCCGCCTCCTCGCCGATGTCGACAATGGTCTCACCGATTGGCACCCCGGACTCCCGCGCGGCGCGCAGGTTGTCGAGATAGCCGGGCACTTGGTGAAATTTCTGGGTGCCGATGATCAGGTCGAGGTCGGGCAACTGTTCGAGGAGCGAGGCCCCGCGGTTCTGCGCCATGCAGCCGAGGATCCCGAGGACGAAGTCCGGCTGCTTCTTCTTGCGCTGCTGGAGGTAGCCGGCCTTGCCGATGGCCTTTTGCTCGGCGGCATCGCGCACGCTGCAGGTGTTGAGCAGCAGGATGTCGCAGTCGTTTTCATCGCCCACGATCCGATAACCCCGCGCACGCAGCATTGCCGCGACCGCCTCGCTGTCGCGCTCGTTCATCTGACAGCCGTAGGTTTTGATGTGTACCCGGTTCAAATTAGTGGAGGGTCAGAGGTAGCCGGCGCCCCGGGAGGGTCAAACGGGAAAGCCGGTGGTCGAGTTGACCGGTTTCCGTGGCGGTCGCACTGTCTGGAGATCGCTTTTTCTCTATGCGCCGCATTATCAGCTCCGGTGTCGGGTGGCTATGCGCCTTCGTCGCATTGCCAGTGGCGTCGGCGACCGCGCCCAAGGCGCTGTTGGTCGTGCTTGGCGACCAGCATTCCGCTTTCGAGAAGGCGGCGCAACTCGTCGCCCACGGCGATCGCTTGAAGGGAGAGAATCCGGGCGTGCCCCTCGCCGTCCTGATCAACGGCGACTCGTTCGAATACGGCAACGTGGTCGCCCGCCGGAGCGCGGCCCGGATCGACCTTGCCGTGTTTGCGGCGTTGGTGAAACGCGCGCCCGTGGTCCTGAACCTGGGCAACCACGAACCCGATTTCCAAGACCCGGTGGAAACCGTCGCGAAACTGCGGGCCGTCGGGGTCATCAGTGGCAACGCCCGCGACCGGAACACGGGCCAACCGCTGGCGCCCGCCTCGACCGTGCTCCCGCTCGTGCCCGCGGGCACCCTGTTTGCGGGAGCGCACGACCATCTTCGTTTTGTGCACCGCGTGGACTTCGACGCCTGCGTGCGGTTCGACGGCCCGGTCTTCACCGCCGAAGTCGACGGGACGCGATTGCAAAAGCTTGCCGCGCTCGCGAACGAAGGCCCCGAAACGCCTTTCGCGCAGCGCAGCGGCGAATTCAGTTTCGCGGCCGGCCGGCTGGCCGGAATCGATCCGGCAGGATCCTACCGCATCGCCACGACGGATTGGGGCGCGAAGAATTCCGACCGCTACTTCGGCCCGCCGGCCATCGCGTGGCGTGAGCACCCGACGCTGAAATTGAAAGCGGCCGTTCTCGCCGCCCTGGCGCCGGCAAATTGATGGATATGAAACCCGGGCGCGACATCAGCATGGTTTTGGCGGTGCTGGCCGCGGTGATTGCGGCGCCCGCCCAGACGGCTGCGCCTTCGCCAGCGGCTCCGGCCGCCTCCCCGGAGCCCGCCGGGGCCGACGATCTTTTCCAACTTGGCAGGCAATTGTTCGACGCCTACGCCTCGCCGGAGATCAAGGCGCAGTTCGAATTTCCGACGAAGGAAAAGTGGGATGCGTTTGGCCTGCGGCTGCAGCGCGCGCTCGAGAGCGATTCGCTCGCGGACCTCGCCGTTTATTTACCGGAGGCGCGCCTCACCCTCACCGCATTGCGCGCGGTGCCCGGGTATGAGGACTACGCCGACTGGCTGGAGCAACGGATCGATGAGATTGAGGCCGCGGAAGAAATTACGAAATCAACCCCGCCGCCCGTTCCGGCTCCACCGGGGCCGCGACCATCCGCTCCGACGCCCCCGCCCAAGGCCGGTCCAGTCCCGCGGCCGTCCACGGCGGTGTCTGCGCGCGTGCCTCACTACGATCTCTGGGTTACCCGCGTTAGCGGGCGCGCGCTCCCGGAGCGGGCCGCGGCGTTGATGCCGGGGTTGCGGGCGGCGTTTGTGGCGGAAGGCGTCCCGGCGGAACTTGCCTGGCTGGCCGAGGCGGAGAGTTCGCTCAACCCGGCGGCCCGCAGTCCGTCGGGGGCAAAGGGACTTTTTCAGTTCATGCCGGAAACGGCGCAGTCCCTGGGCCTGAGCACGTTCCTGCCGGATGAGCGCACCAACCCGGAGAAATCCGGTCACGCGGCGGCGCGATACTTGCGGACGCTGCATGCACGGTTTGGCGACTGGCCGCTGGCGCTCGCCGCCTACAACGCCGGCGAGGGCCGCGTGAGCCGGGCGCTGACAAAAAAAGGCGTGAAGGATTTCGCCGGCGTCGCCGACGCGCTGCCGGCGGAGACGCGGATGTATGTGCCCAAGGTGTACGCCTTGGTGGCGCTGCGGGCCGGAGTGTCGCCCGAAAAAATTGTCGCGCCGCGAAAACCCTGACACAGGGGCGGGGAAAAACATGCCGCTGGCCGGCCGGGTTTCCCCGCCCAAACCTTTCGCGGTGATCCAGTGATCAACGCGGTTCACGTCCGAGGTGTAATTATCCGCACCATGATATCGTCATCCATTATCCGGACACTTTTCGGCGCAGCGATTCTCGCGGGGGCGTTCGCATTTCACGCCCCAGCTCGCGCGCAGGCGCCGGATTGGAAACTGGTGACGCGCAACACCGAATTCGACCCCCGGGACTCTTCTGGAGAAATGGTTTTCAAGGACCGGATGTGGCTGCTGGGGGGCTGGTATAACGGGCGGCGCGGATAAATATTACTTCGGCGAGGACAGTGGCTACCGGAGCGACGTCTGGGTGCTCGCCCTTCCGCCGATCTGGCCGAAATGAGGTGGCCGTCGAGCTGGCGCCGGCGATGACCGCGCGGAGCCTGCATTCGGCCATTCTTTCGCGTTGAAGCGGTGCAATTTCCGCGACTGGATCACGTCATGGCTATTGGGTGTGCGCGTGTTCGACTCGCCCTCGTGCTCGCGGTGGCGGGGGGCATCTTCTTGGGCGCCGTTGGCTGTTTCCATGGGTCCGGCCGGCAGAGGGCGCAGCGCTCAAGTAGCGTCGTCGCGTTCCTTTACCCAAAACGGGCGAACCCCCCTCCGCCCACCGATATTCCCGTGCTGCGCCTGCCTCTGCGCGTCGGCATAGCGTTTGTCCCCAGCGGCGGCGCGGGCGAAATCTCTCCGTTGCAGAAAAACGCTTTGTTGGAGCGGGTGGCCGCGCAATTCCAGGGCATCGAGTATATCGAGTCCATCGAGGTCGTGCCCGCGACTTATCTGCACGCTGCGGGCGGGTTCGAGAACCTCGACTAGGTCCGTCGGTTGTTGAATTTCGACATCGTGGCGTTGGTGGCCTACGATCAGGTCCAGTTCACGGATGCGAATTTCCTTTCCCTGGCGTATTGGACGATCGTGGGCGCCTACATTTTCCAGGGGAACAAGAACGATACGCAGACGCTGCTCGAGGCCGCCGTTTACGACATCCCGAGCCGGCACCTGTTGTTTCGGGCGCCGGGTGGCAGCCAGGTCACAGACGGTGCCGCCGGCGTCTACGTGCAGGCCCGTTTGCGCCAGGACAGCGCCAAGGGCTTCGATCTGGCGACGGACGATCTCATCAAGAATCTGAAAACGCAGCTCGAGGATTTTCGCACCCGGGTGAAACAGGCCCCCGGGGCCGTGGCGAGAATCGAGCACAAGCCCGGCTGCCGGGAAGGCGGATCCTTCGACGCCGGATTCGTGCTGATCCTTGCGTTGCTCGTCGGCGTGCGCGAGTGGAGGCGGAGGCGTTGACATGAAACCGGGCTGGCGAGTCACGCAAAGCCGGCTGCCTTGAGCCACGTTCACCGTGGCCGTGCTCGCGCTTGCGGTCCAAGCTTGGCCGGGGGGCGGAGGACGCGCTGGAAATTAACCGGGCCTTCTCCCGCGTCTGGTCGCGGCTGTGGACGGCCTACATCGTGCATTTCGGCGGGAGCCACCTTTTCTGGAATCTGGCCATCTTTTTGCCCGCCGGCATTTGGGCGGAGCGGCTGGTGCCGTGGCGGACGCGGTTTTTCTACCTGGTCGGATCGCCGTTCATCGGCCTGGTGTTGCTCGCCTTTGACCGGGAGATGGCAAACTACCGCGGATTGTCGGGCGTGGCCGCGGGGGGTGCTCGCCCTGCTGGCGTGGGCGCTGGTTCTGGCACTCCGTGCTGGTGCTCATCGCGCTCAAGATCGCGGCCGAAGCCTACGCGCGGCGGTCGATGCTGGCCGAGTTCGATTATGCCGAGGCGCAGCCCGTGCCGCTCGCCCATGTGGCGGGAGTGCTTTGCGCTGCAGTCGGATTCCTGCTGCCGTGCCCGTGGCGGCGGCGGGGCGAGAGTCCCTGACGGCGCGCCCGGGCCGGAAACGATTTCGTGGTCGCCAGCCCGGCGAGGTCGCATTTGCTGCCAGCATGGGATTTTTCGACCATTTTTCCTCGAAGAAGCAGGGGCCGGACCCCTCGCCGCGAACTGTTCCCGAGGCCTCGGTCCCGCCGCCGCCAACCAGTGGCGGAGTGAAATCCAACCTGATGGTGGCGCGGGAAAAACTTGAAGCGAAGGATCTCGCAGGCGCCTTGGCTATCTACGAGGAGATGCTCGCTACGGCGGGCGAGCGGGCCGACGTGTTGGTGACGATCTCCGGGGACCTCGGTTCGCAGGGGCATATCACGCAGATCATCGAGCTCATCGCGCCGCGTTACGACGCCGACCGGCACGGGCCGGCGACGGGATTGAATCTGCTGCAGGCGTATATCGCGGTCCGTAACGCGGACGCCGCGCAGCATGTGCTCGACCTTCTGTTTGCGCTGAACCGGCCGGAACTCGAGGAACGGCTCCACGGCTTTTCGAATGTCATCGCCGATATGATGCTCGACGTGAGTCCGGCGGCGCTGGGCGTGCCCGACGGCGGCGCGCAGCCGGAAGCACCAAAACTCTCGATGATCAGCATCAGCAAGCCGATCTGGTTCTACGGCCTGGAGCCGCTGGCGGAACGGATTCTACCGACGAAATCCGGGCGGAGCCGGACGCTGGCCTTTTGCCACCTGGCGGTGCCCGGCTCTCCCGCTGGCGGCGAAAAAAGCCCAGGCGCCGAACTCAACCGGCTGGCGCTCGCGATCCCGCTGTGGTTGACGGAAACGTTTTCCTTTGCGGCGCAGTATGCCCCCGTCACCGCGGTCGGCCTGATGAACCGTCCGGACGGGCCGAGCGCCCCGGCGATTTTCGAGGCGGAGTTGACCACCGAGAACCTCCGCCAGCTCGTTGATTCGGTCGAAGGCGGCGTCGACTATGCTTTCACCGGCGCCCTGCGCCAGCAGTCGGGCGACTACGAACTGGTGCTCCGGGTCTGGGAGGTGAGGAAATTCCGCGAAAGAAAGATGTTTCAGGTGCGCTGGACGCCCGCCACGGCGGATGCCGAGCTGGCCAAACTGCACAACCAGCTGCGCACGTTCATGGAGTGGTCGCCGGCGTCGGCGCAATTCGTCTTTACGCCATCTGCGCGGCCGCGCGCGTGGCTGGATACGCTGGATGTTTCGCTCGGGTTGTTTCTGGCGGAGAAGAAGCTCCTGCCGGTGGATCCGGCGACAATTCCGGCCGAAGCGGTGGCCCAAGCCGCCGAACAGGCGGCGGGAAGCGAGATGGCGTCGCTGGCTTACCTGACGCTGCAAGCCCGGATGGCCCGGCTCGGTCTCGCCCGACCCGCCGATGTTGCCCTCGCGGCATCGCCGCTCGTGGCGGAGGCGCAGGGCGTGCTTCGTTAGGCCGGTGGCGGAGCCGGTTCGGGTGACTCGCGGCCCTCGGGTGAACCGGGGTGGCAAGACCCGGGTTGACCGGCGACGGCAATCCCTTCTTCTCGCGAGAATGTCGCTCACGCTCGTCGTTCTCGCCGCCGGTCTTGGCTCGCGCTATGGCGGACTCAAACAGATCGATCCGGTCGGTCCGTCGGGAGAAACGGTGCTCGACTACGCCGTGTTTGATGCGATCCGCGCCGGGTTCGATCGCGTGGTTTTTGTGATTCGCCGGGATTTCGAAGCGTTGTTTCGCGAGAAGATCGGAGCGCGTTACACGGGGCGGATTGCGGTCGACACCGTGTTTCAGTCGCTCGATGCGCTGCCCCCGGGCTTCAACCCGCCGGTGGGCCGCGAAAAACCCTGGGGCACGGGTCACGCCGTCTGGTGTGCCCGCGAGGCGGTGACCGGGAATTTTGCGGTGATCAACGCGGACGATTTCTACGGGGCCGATTCCTTCCGGCAGCTGGCGGACTTTCTGCGTTGCGGCGTGCCCGTGCCGGCGGGACGGCCCTCCGCCAGTCCGGCGGAATTCGCGCTCGTGGGTTTTCGCCTTGCGAACACCCTTTCGGAGCACGGCGCGGTCTCGCGGGGGGTGTGCGGGATCGATGTCGCCGGAGAGTTGGAGTCCATTGTCGAGCAGACGAACATCCTGCCGGCCGATGTCGGGGCCCGACAAAAATTCGCCGGCGCCGAGATTGTTTCGATGAACTGCTGGGGTTTTTCTCCGGCACTTTTCCCCCGGCTCGATACCCAGTTGCGCGAGTTTCTCGGGACGCGCGCGGGCGAGGCGAAGGCGGAATTTTATCTGCCGGCGGCGGTTTCGGCGATGATTGCGGCGAAGGAGGCGGTCGTGCGCGTGCTGCCGACCGCGGCCACCTGGTTCGGGGTCACGTATCGCGAGGACCGGCCACGGGTCCAGGCCGCGATCGCAGCGTTGGTGCGGGCGGGGGTTTATCCGGACCGGTTGTTTTGAGCGGTGAAAGGAGTCTCTCCGCGGGTAACGGTTGGGCCGTTGGCCGGCGGGAGGGCGTCACGGCAATCACGCGGATTGCAGTTTTCGCCCGGTAGCGTAGACTTTTCGAACTTTAGCAGCATTTGCCCATGAAACTTCATTCTGTCCTCGCCAGTCTCCTCGCCTCCGCCTCGCTCGCCCTGGCCGCAGAGGTGCAAAAAATCACGCCGGCCGATGCCGCCAAACTCGTGGCCGCGGGCAAGGCCGTGCTCGTCGACGTGCGCGAACCGGCCGAGTGGGCCGAGACGGGCGTTGCGAAGCCGGCGGTGCTGCTGGCGAAGAGCGATTTCGACGGTGAACAGAAGCAGTGGAAGGATTTTCTCGCGAAGAACGGGGACAAGCAGGTGATCCTGTATTGTCGCACTGGCCGGCGTTCCGGCATCATCGCGGCGGCGCTTGCGGAAAAAGGCGTCAAGGCCGCGAACGCGGGCGGGATGAAGGAATGGGCCGACGCCGGGTTGCCTGTGCGCCAGGTGGAAAAGCCGGCGGAAAAGAAGCCTTGAGCTGCCGAGCGCGGGTTGGCCCCGTTGCGTTGGCGGGGAGCGGAGCCTTTTCGCGATAACGCCCGGGCCTATCCTCGCAACCGCGCGGCCTGGAAGAGGACGACGCAGTCCGTGCCGTCCCCGGTGTGCAGCCAGTGCGGCTCGAACGCGGCGAACTCACGATCGATGTCGGCGCGCAGGCCGCCCACCTCGATTGCGAGGAGGCCGTGCGGCTGCAGGCGGGCGGGTGCCTGGCGCATGAGCTTGCGAATGATCTGGAGGCCGTCGCGGCCGCCATCGTGGGCCAGGCGCGGTTCCGCGGCGAATTCCGGGGCCTGCGCATCCACCAAGGCGCTGGGCTCGTACGGCGGGTTGCTGAGGATCACGTCATAGCGCGCCGCCGGCACGCTGTCGAAAACGTCGGAGGCATGAAGTTTCACCCGGTGGGTAAGGTGATGGGCCCGCACGTTGATTTTCGCTACCTCCAGCGCCTCGGCGGAAAGATCGCACGCTTCGACGCGAGCGGACGGAAACTGGTGCGCGAGTAGAATGGCGAGGCAACCCGAGCCGGTGCACACGTCAGCCACGCGTTGCACCTTCCGGCCGGCGGGCAGCCAGGCGTCGAGCTGCTCCGGGATGATTTCGAGGAAATAGCTGCGCGGGATGATGACGCGCTCGTCGACGTAAAAGCGATGCGGTCCGAGCCAGGCTTCGTGGGTCAGGTAGGCGGCCGGCACGCGGTCAAGCACCCGCCGGCGCAGGATTTTTTCCACGGCCCGGCGCTCGCCAGCGGCGAGTTTTTTCGTCAGCACCGTGGGCTCGCTGTCGAGCGGGAGGTGAAGGGCGTGCAGCAGGAGATAAAGCGCCTCGTCGTGCGGGTTCGTGGCCACCTGCCCGAGGGCAAGCTTTTCGCGGGCGTAGAGCTTTTCCGCGAAACCCAGCCAGTCGCCCGGCGTGGCCAGCCGCGCCGCCGCGGAGAAGGGATCAGCGCGCTTTCGCTTCATCGGCCGACACCACGTGGGCGTGGTTCTGGATGTGTTCGGGGCAGTAGCACTGGTCGCCGGCGCATTTCGAGCAGTAGCGGAAATCGAGCTGGGGATGCGAACGATCGGTCTTGCCGCACACGTAGCAGCGATGGCGCGGCTCCTCCTCGCGGGCCGCTTTTTGGGTGGCGGTGGCCGCCCGGCGGCTGCGGTAGCGCACCGAGCGGATCATGTCCGCGCCGAAGAAAAGGAGGATGTTGCCGACCGACGCCAGGATCTGGAAGCGCGTCGACCAGTCGCCGCGCACGAACGATACCGCGTAAAGCACCCACGTGAGCAGCGCGAGCCACTTGATCTTCACCGGCAGGATCAAAAACAGCGCGAGCTCGAAGTCCGGGTGCAGGTAGGCGAAGGCCAGAAACACCGAACCGGCGATGAAGGCGTTCGTGGCCGCCTGCCCCGGCGTGAGGAACGCCGCGATCAGCGTCAGCCCGAGGCCTGCCAACAGGAACAGGTTGTAGCGAAACGCGCCCCAGAACGATTCCAGCGCGCCACCCATGAGATAAAACATATACCACGCGAACGCGACGAACAGGTAACCGAACATGCCCGGTGGAGGCGGCAGGAGCAGAAAGCTGAAGAGCCGCCACCATTCCCCTGCTTTCACGAGCTCCGGCACGAGCACGAACAGCCCGAGGTCGAGCTGACCCAGCATCCACGCGAGCAGGACGAACACCTGGCCGATGACCAGGTAGAGGGAGAGGTTGGGAACGGCGAAGCGACCGAGGGCGCGTTCCAGTTTATCGAGGAGGGACATTACGAAAAACAAAACATTGCGGGGAACGCCGGGCGGAGCGCAAGCGAAGGCCGCAGCGGCGGCGGCCGGAGCCTGCCCCGGGCGCCCTTTGGCCGGGAACCAACGCGGGGTCGGGCCGGCGAAACGCGGCCTACTTTTTGTCGGCGGCCTCGAGTTCGCGCAGGATCTTCTGCTTCTGTCCCTGCAACTTTTCCTCGTCGACCATCTTGAGCAGGGCTTGGGCGTGGTCGCGTTTGCCCAGCTTCACGCAGATGTTGGCGGCGTGCAGCCGCATGGTCTGGCGCTCGATCGCGGTCGTCGCCTTTTCCTCCAATGCGCTCCAAGCTTTGAGCGCGACGTTCCAATCCGGCTGCTCGAGATCGTAGAACGACTCCGCGTGCCGGTAGGCAAACTCGATGCGGTCCGGCGAAAGCTCCGCGGCGCGTTTGAAGGCGTTGAACATCGCCGCATCGAGCGTTTCGCGGGCCCACTCGCCGCTTTTCAGGAACTCGTCCCGGGCTTCCGATAGCAAGGTGCCGAGCTGGTAGTGGTAAAGCGGTTCGTTCGGGGCGAGCTTGATGGCCGCGATGTAGTAGGGCGCCGCCTGCAGCGGCTTGCCCTCCTCGGCCATGAAGTTGCCGAGCTGGTTCTTGACGAGCGGGATGTCGGGATCGAACTGGTTGGCTTTGAGCAGCATCGCCGCGGCTTCCTTGCGCATGTCGACCTTGCCCAGGAGATAGCCGTAGGCCGCGTAACCCGCGGCAAACTTTGGGTTGTCGCGCAGCAGCAACTCATACTCGTGTGTGAGCGCCTGCACTTGGGCGCGCAAGGTGGCTTCGTCGAGTTTATCCCCTTGTTTCAAGGCTTCGGCCAAAAGGGCCTTCTGCCGATCGACGATGCGCCGCAACGACCGGTCAGCCATCGATTCGCTGTCGGCGGCCCGCAGGGGCAGCGCGCAACCCAACAGCAGCGAAACCACGATAGGCGCGAAGGTCGTCGGCGCCCACGTGAAGCAAGCGGCCATTGTTCTCTGGGTTTTCATCCTTACCATCGGGTGTAAGCGGTGTTTAAAAAGGGAGCGAGTGCAGTCCGACACCCTCAACCGGACAAGGTGCCGGCGTAAACGTTCATTCGCCCGCCGCGGAGAAAACCCACGAGGGTCTGACCGCTTTCCTGCGCGAGCTCGATGGCCGCGCTGGTGGGGGCCGAAATCGCAGCCACGCAGGGAATCCCGCCCGCCAGGGCCTTTTGCATGATTTCAAAAGAGACGCGGCCGCTGACGAGCAAGAGGGTGTCGGTCAATGGCAGGCGCTCGGCGAAAAACGCGTGGCCGATCACCTTGTCGAGTGCGTTGTGCCGGCCGACGTCCTCGCGCACCACCGCCAGCCGGCCGGCGGGGTCGAAGAGAGCGCTGGCATGCAGGCCGCCGGTGGCCGCAAAAGCCGCCTGGGCCGCCTCCAATTTCGCTGGCAGGCCAAACAACACCTCGCGGCGCGGAGCCAGCGGACGGGCCAGCGGCGCATACTGCCGGCGCACGGCCTCGATCGTGGCCTTGCTGCAGATCCCGCAGCTCGACGACGTGAACACATTCCGGCTCAACCGCGCGAAATCGACGCTCACGCCGGGCGCAAGCAGCACATCGAGAATGTTCTCCTCGGGTTCAGCCGCGCCGCCGCGGCAGTAAACCAAATCCACGATCTCGTCGCGGTGGCGGATCAGGCCCTCGGTGACGAGAAATCCGGCGGCGAGTTCCCGGTCATGCCCCGGCGTTCGCATCACCACGGCGACGCTGTGACCCGCCACCCGCAGTTCCAGCGGTTCCTCGGCGGCGACCACGTCCTCCTGGGTGGCTCCGGCCGCGCCGTTTTCGATGCGGCTGATCGATTTGGTGCGCAGGGCGTTGGCGAACGACATGCTCCAATGAAACAAAAGAGAGTGGCATCGCCACGTTTTTTGCCAACGTGTTCGCATGAACACGCAAAAGCCGGCGTTGCCTGCGCCACCCCCGGGGCGCGGGGCGCAGTCGAATCCCCCCAATCGCTTCGAGCGCCTGCAGGTCGACCCGGATCCGGATTGCGACCCGGAGGAACGACCGCACCCCCGCACGCAGTTTTTCCCCGATGCCTCCGAGTCCCTGCTGACGAAAAACGATAGCCCGGATCTCGGTTTTACCGCCGGCCTGAACTGCTACCGGGGCTGCGAGCACGGCTGCGCTTATTGTTTTGCCCGGCCGTACCATGAGTACCTCGGCTTCTCGAGCGGATTGGATTTCGAGACAAAGATCATGGTAAAACTGCGCGGGCCCGAGTTGCTGCGGCGCGAGCTTTCGGCGCGGCGCTGGCAGCCGCAGCACATCGCGATGAGCGGCGCGACGGATTGTTATCAACCGGCGGAACGCACCTTCCGGCTCACGCGCGGCTGCCTGGCGGTGTGCGCCGAGCTGAGACACCCGATCTTCATCATCACCAAGAACGCGCTGGTGACGCGAGACCTCGACCTGCTGGTGGAATTGAACCGCCATCAGTGCATCGCCGTGCACATTTCGGTGACAACGCTCGATGCGGATCTCGCGGGGAAGCTCGAGCCCCGCGCGTCGCGGCCGCCGGCCCGGTTGCGCGCCATCCGGGAACTGAGCGCCGCCGGGATTCCGGTGGGCGTGATGGTGGCGCCGGTGATCCCCGGTCTCACCGACCACGAGCTGCCGGCCATCCTCGCGGCTGCCGCCGAAGCTGGGGCGAAACGCGCGGGCTACGTGCTCCTGCGGCTGCCGCATGCCGTGAAGGAGGTTTTCACCCAGTGGCTCGATGCGCATGCGCCGGGAAAAAAGGCACGGGTGCTCGATCGCACGAAAGTACTCCGGGGCGGGAAACTCTGCGACAGCGCGTGGGGCAGCCGCCTGCGGGGCGAAGGTATTTTCGCGGAGCAGTTGCGCGATCTTTTCGAGATGTCGGCCCGGCGCGCGGGGTTGAACCGGGAGGCGCTGGCCCTTTCCGCCGCGCACTTTCGGAAACCGGGCGAGCAGTTGGCGCTTTTCTGAACCGACGCGCCGCGCTGTAGTGGCTTGATCATGTGTGGCCGTTACGTGCTGAAACGAAAGGACCTCGAGGCGATTCTGGCGCGATTGGGGCTGCGTGGGCTCGCGGAGTTTCAGAGCCGGTTTAATATTCCGCCGACGTCGAAGCTGCCGGCGATTCGCGCGGCGGCCGGCTCCGCGCGCGAAGCGGTCGGCCTGGGCTGGGGCCTCGTACCCTCGTGGGCGAAGGACGCAACGGCCGGGGCGCGGCACGCGAACGCCCGCGCGGAAAGTATCGCGGACAAGCCGGCATTTCGCGACGCGTTGCGCTGGCGTCGCTGCGTGCTGCCATTGAGCGGTTTTTACGAGTGGCAGACGCTCGGTCGGGCGAAGCAACCGTGGTATTTTTCCTTCCGTGACGGAGAGGGTCCAGTGTTTGCCGGATTATGGGAAAGCTGGCGCGGTCCCGATGGCGGGGCGATCGAGACCTGTGCGCTGATCACCACGACCGCCAACGAAGTGGTGCAAACGGTCCACGATCGGATGCCCGTTTTGCTCAACGGTTCCGGTATCGACATGTGGCTGGACCGGCGCTTCGAAGATCCAGCCCGGTTGACCCCCCTGCTGCGTCCTTACCCGGCGGAGCAGATGGTGGTGTGGCCGGTTTCGCCCGTGGTCAACGGGGTGGGAGTGGACGGCCCCGAATGTATCGACCGCGTCGAAGTGCCGCCGCCCGGCGCGGGCGCCGCTCAATTTTCCCTGGGGTTGTGAAGCCGGGGCGCCGGTCGCTGGCGATGAAACCTTGTGCGTGCGCGGCGGGTCTGCGATGAACCTGCCGCCGTTTCCGGTTCTTCCGCTTGAATCTTCTCGACCGCCACATTTTCAAAAGCGTGCTGTTCACCTGCGTCGCGGCAGTGGGTCTGTTCACGTTCGTGGTGGTGCTGCCCAATGTTATCCGGGATTTGGTCGGGCCGCTGCTGGCCGGGCAACTGACGACCGAAACCGCCGTGCAGCTGACCCTGCTGATTTTTCCGTTCGCCGTTTCGTTTGCGCTTCCGGCGGGCATCCTTACCGGGGTGTTGCTGACGCTGGGCCGGCTTTCCGCCGACAGTGAAGTGACCGCGATGCGGGCCGCCGGCATCGGGTTGGGGCGGGCGGCGCGGCCAGTCTTCATCCTGGCGACGCTCGGTATGATCGGCGCGCTTTATATCAATCTGGAATCGGCCCCCTGGGCGCGTTCGCAATATCACCGTGAGTTTGCGGTCGCGGTCCGCACCAATCCCCTGAGCTTCATCGTGCCGCGCACGTTCATCCGCGATTTCAAGGGCATCGTGATCTACGTCGGCGAGCAGGAAGGAAGGTTGTTGCGCGACATCTGGGTATGGGAGCTCGACGACCAGCGGCGCGTGACCCGGTTCATTCGCGCGGAGTCCGGCCGGGTCGACTTCGACGAGGCGACCAACAGTCTCGTGCCACATTTGCTCAACGCGCGGACCGAGGAGCGGAATACGGAGAACCCCGAGGATTTCGCCAAGTCGCCTTATGCGCCCGCGGTGCAAAAAGCGGGGAACGATCTTTTGCGCCTCTCCCTCGATCGCTATCTGAGTCAGACGATCAACAAAGCCAAACCGGAGTGGATGACCTATAGGCCGTTGCGGGCGGAACAGGCGCGACTCGCGGCCAGGCCGCCCGGGCCGCCCGCCCAGGCGAAGGAACGCGCGCGCGAGGAAATGAAACTGTCGCTCATCCTCCACGAAAAACTTAACCTTTCCCTCGCTGTATTTTCGTTCGCGCTCGTCGGTGTGCCGCTGGGCATCAAGGTCTCACGCCGCGAAACGTCGGCGAATCTCGGCATCGCGCTGCTGTTGGTCATGGGGTACTATTTGCTGACCGTCATGGTGAAGTGGCTCGACGGGCGGCCGGAGTTCCGGCCCGACCTGCTGCTCTGGCTGCCCAACCTGTTGTTTATCGCGGTGGGCGCGGGGCTGTTCCGGCGGATGGAGCGGTAACCGTCGCAACGGCGCATCCGTTCCGAGCGCGGGCCGAGGGGTGATCAGGCGGCTTGCGTCGCGACCAGGCCGGAACGCCCGTCGATTTCCGCCATCACCTGGTCGCACACCGGAATTTCCGCACGGTGGGCGAGCAACTCGCGCGCGAGATCGTCGAGGCGGATGAATTCGACACCCGCACTTCGGCAGGCGTCAAGCAGCGCGCGAAAGAGCGTGCGCCTGCCCAGGCCTTCGACCTCGGCGTGGAGCGTGAAGACGTTGGGCCGGTCGGCTCGCAGCAGCGAAAGGTAGTGCGGCACGATCTGGTGGTCGGGAAACTCCGGCCGGCCGAGCAGTTCGTCGAACGTCGGGAGCGTGCTGGGGATTTCGAGCGTGCGAAAAACCCGGCCCGCGATCCGCGGAAAAAACGGGGCGGTGCCCCGCGTATCGCTCGAGTAGAGCAGCCCGGCGCGGTCGTAGATCTCGCGACTGTACGCGGTGCTTTGCCAGCCGGCGGCACCGGCCGTTTCCGCCTGGCGCCCAAAGATCCGCAGAAACTCGCGGAACGCGGCCTCGAGCTCCGCGCCGACCTCCCCGAGCGTCATGCGCGACAGGTAATCCTGCCAGCGATAGTGGTTGTAACAATGGATGCCGACCTCGAAGCCGGCGTCGTGCACGGCGCGCATGATGTGGCCGTTGCGCCGGCCGATGTGGGGCGCGGGCAGCAGCGTGCCGTTGAACAGCGTGCGAATCCCGTAGAGCTGCACGACGCTGGTACGGCTGACTTTCTTGAGAAATCCCGGCCGTAATACGCGCGTGATCGCCCGGCCCGTCTGGTCGGGTCCGAGAGAAAAAAGGAAGCAGGCCGGCGCATCCACCGCCTGGCAGTCGTGGACGAGATTCGGCACGCCTTCGCGCGTGCCGCGATCGGTGTCCACATCGACTTTCAGCGCGAGGCGGATGGGCATGTTGGGGTCGGGCGGGTCGAAGGGTTGTTCAACGGTGGCGCGGCGCGGCGACCGGGGAGGCTTGGTCGCCCCGCTGGCCCGCAGGGCGGCAAACGGCGCGACTTACGGCGTGGGGGCGGATTTCGGGGCACAAAAACCTCCCGCCTCATTCACTCCAACCGATAGTCTTTGTGCGCGAGGTGGTAATCGAGCGTGAGCTTGATGGCCTGTTTCAAATCCACCTTGGGGGTCCAGCCGAGCCGCTTCTTTGCGTTGGCGATCGACGGGACACGGCGCTGGATATCTTGATAATATTTGCCGAAATATTTTCCGGAAGGGACCACGGCGGTCCGGGCCTGCGCGGCGTGTTCGCGGTACTCGGGAAATTCCCTGAAGGCGGCGATGATCAGCTTGGCCAGCTGGGCGACGCTCACGTCGTTCTTGGGATTGCCGAGATTGAAGATCTGGCGCGAGGCGCAGCCATTCTTGTTTTCGATGATGCGCAGCAGCGCCTCGACGCCGTCGTCGATGAAGGTGAACGAGCGGCCCTGTTTGCCGCCGTCGACCAGTTGCAGCGGCTTCTTGAAAATCACATTGGAGATGAACTGGGTGAAGAGCCGCGAGCTGCCCTCCTTCGGCTCCAGAATGTCGTCGAGTTTCGGCCCGATCCAGTTGAACGGGCGGAAGAGCGTGTAATCGACCCCATCGCGCACCCCGTAGGCGTAGATCACGCGGTCGAGCAGTTGTTTCGAGCAGGCATAAATCCAGCGCTGGCGCTCGATCGGGCCGTAGACCAGCGTACTGGTGGCTTCATCGAGCTCCCGATCCGGGCACATGCCGTAGACCTCGGACGTCGACGGGAAGATGATGCGCTTTTTGTACTTCGCGCACTTGCGGACGATTTCGAGATTGGCTTCGAAATCGAGCTCGAAAACCCGCAGCGGGTCCTTCACGTATTGGATCGGGTTTGCGATCGCGACGAGCGGGATGACCGCGTCGCATTTCTTCACATGATATTCGATCCACTCGCGGTTGATCGTGATATCGCCCTCCACAAAGTGAAAACGGGGATCGCCGATGGAGTCGTCCAGTTTGTGGGACCCGATGTCCATCCCGTAGACCTCCCAGTCCTTTTTGGTGAGGATAGCGCGCGTGAGCGAGCTGCCGATGAAGCCGTTGGCGCCGAGGATGAGAACACGAAGAGGCATGAGCGGACAGAATCGGGAAATACCAAGATTGGGAAATGGAAAAGAGGGGACGAATCTGAGCCGGGCCGGGCGTTCGGGCTACAGGATCTGGCCTACGCGTAACTTCGGAATCGCCGTGCCCCGCCACTCGGTGCGGGTGAGTTCGAGCGAGCCGTCGGCGGTCGCGATCATAACCGGTGTGACGGAGAGGACCGTGCCTGGGGTCGGGAGCGTTCCACCCTGGCCGATGGCCGGCCGCGCGGCCGGCTCCGCCCACCACACCATCAGCCGTGCGTCGCCGACGTCGGTGAACGCGCCGGGATAGGGGTCGGTCACCGCCCGGATGAGATTGAAGATTTGACCGGCGGATTGCCGCCAGTCGATCCGGCCGTCCTCGGGTTTGCGCCCGCCGAAATATGTGGCCTGGGTGTCGTCCTGGGGTATTTCCGGCGCCCTGCCCGCGAGCAGCGCGTCGATCTGGCGGGCGAGTACCCGACGGCCACACGGCAGCACTTTCCGAAAGGCCTGTTCGGCGGTGTCGCGCGGGTCGAGGTCGACTCCTTCCTGATCCACGATCGCGCCGGCGTCGGCGCTTTTTACCATCCGGTGCAGTGTCATGCCGATGCGTGATTCACCGTGGAGCACCGCCCAGTTGATGGGCGCCCGTCCCCGGTATTTCGGCAGCAGCGAACCATGCAGGTTGAACGCGCCCAGCCGCGGCAGTTCGAGGATCTTCGAACTGATCATGTTGCGGTAGTAAACGGACAGGATCAGGTCGGGCTGGAGCGTCGCGATGCGGGTGATCCATTCGGGGGTGTTCATTTTTTCCGGCGTGAAAACGGGAATGCCCTTCTCGCGGGCGGCCACGGCGGGGGTCTTGAACCAGATTTTCTCGTGCGGATTGTCCTCGTGCGTGATGAGGGCGATCACATTGGCACCGCGCTCCAGCAGGAGAGAGAAGCATTCGTAGCCGACCTCACTGTAGCCGAAGAAGAGAACGCGAGGCGTCGTCATTTCCCGCCAAGGGTGGCGCAGACCGGTGGAAAAATGCGAGCGTTGAAGCGAGGACGGCGGCGTGGCACGTGTGCCGTAGTGGGTCTGGTTGTTGTCCCAGTTGTATTGGCCGCCCATCGGGGTCATCCGGGTCCAGGCTTGGCTGTTGATTCGCTCTGCCATTTCAGGGGGGAAGACGCCGGCCTCCGTCTCCGCGGGAAACTGGCCCCGCTCCTGGGCTTAGACGTCGAACGCCGCGGCGAACTTCATCAAGAGGTCGTTGCCGACGGTCGTGGCTGATCGCCTAGCGTTTCGTGCTGGTGAGCCGCGGCACGACCACGGCCATGCAAATGCTCAGGACGCTAACGGTCACCATTATCTCGATGATGGTGAAGGCGGCGTTCCGCGCCGGCAAAGTTGTTTCGAAAGACTCATACGCTGAATGCGAGCAACGGAAAAACGGCTAGGACTTGTTTTCCAACACTTCTTTTACAAAATAGCGCTGGCGCGCGCGCACAACCTGATAAGTTCGTCCTACGTATTCTCCGATCAGACCAATACCGATCATTGCTAAGCTGAGCAGGAAAAGCACGATCGCCAGCAGGGTGAACACCCCGAAGGTCTCGCGGTCGAGGTTGAACACGAAGCGCCGCACCAGCAGCAGACCGACAAGCGCGAAGCTGCCCGCGGCACTCACGCCGGCAAACATCGTAAAATATTGCAGCGGCGCGATCGAGAAGCCGGTGATCAGATCGAAATTCAGCCGGATCAGTTTGTAGAACGAGTAGTTCGAAACGCCGGCGTGCCGTTCTTCGTGCTTTACCCCCACCTCGGCGGGATTGCCCGAGAAGCTGTAGGCCAGGGCGGGGATGAAGGTGTTGATGGCGCCGCTCCGCACGATGGCGTCGATGATCGGCCGGGAGTAGGCGCGCAACATACAGCCCTGGTCGGTCATTTCGATGTTCGTCGTTTTTTCCCGGACGAAGTTGATCACCTTCGAAGCGTAGGTGCGGAACAGCGAGTCCTGCCGGTTGAGCCGGTAGCCGCCGACGTAGTCGTGCCCGGCGTCCATCTGGATGAGGAGCTGGCCGATTTCCTCCGGCGGATTTTGCAGATCGGCGTCGAGCGTCACCACGATTTGGCCCTGCACCCGCTCAAACGCCGCCATGATGGCCATGTGCTGGCCGTAGTTGGTGTTGAAATCGATCACGCGCGTCACGTCCGGGCGCCGGGTAAACTGCGCGCGGAGCAACTCCATCGAGCGGTCCGCACTGCCATCGTTGGTGAAGATGATCTCGTAACTGCGGCCGAGCCCGTCGAGCGCCGGGTACAGGCGGGCAAAGAGCATCGGCAGGTTGAGCTCCTCGTTGTAGACGGGAATGACGATGGAGAGTTCGGGCGCGGTGCTCATGACAGGCAGTGGGCTTCGAGGACGGCGGTGAGTTCGCGGACGACGCGTGCGACGTCATCCCGCGTCATCGCGGGAAACAGCGGCAGCGTGAGGATGTTCCGGCAGACTTTCTCCGCGATCGGTAAATCGCCGTCGTTCCAGCCGAGCCGCCGGTAGACGGCGAACAAATGGATCGCAGGATAGTGCACGCCCGTGCCGATTCCGGCCGCGTGCAACTTCGCCATCACCCCGGCGCGGCGGATGGTCAGCCGCTCCTCGGGCAGCACGACTTGAAACATGTGCCAGTTGCTTTGCGCGAAGTCCCGCGGCGGCAAACCGAGGCCCAGGGCCTGACCCGCTGCAGTGTCGAGCAGTTCGAAATAGATCCGCGCCAGTTCCCGCCGGCGCGCGTTAAATTCCTCGAGCCGCGGCAACTGACCGAGCCCGACCCGCGCGGCCACATCCGTGAGATTGAATTTGCCTCCGACGAGTTCGACTTCCATGCCGTCGAAACCGGAGCGGACCACGCCCTGGAGGCGGTATTGCTCGGCGAGTTTCGCTTCGCGTTCGTCGTTCATCACCAGCGCGCCGCCCTCGATGGTCGTGATGTTCTTGTTCGGGTGAAAACTGATCGAAACGAAATCGCCGGTGGCGCCGATGCGGCGGCCCTGCCAGTTGCTGCCGAACGACTGCGCGGCATCCTCCACCACGCGCAGGTTGTGCTGCCGGGCAACGGCGTACAACCGGTCGCGATCGACCGGCAGGCCCGCGAGATCGACCGGCAGGATCGCCCGGGTGCGGGGTGTGATGGCCGCCTCGACACGCGCCGGATCGAGGTTGCGCGTCACGGGGTCGATATCGACGAAGACGGGCCGCGCGCCGACTTCGAGTATCACATTGCTCGTCGCGACCCAGGAAAGCGGGGTCGTGATCACCTCGTCGCCCGGGCCGATGCCGGCGATCCGCAGGGCGATCTCCATCGTGCAGGTCCCCGAGTTGAACAGGCGCACGGGGCGGCCGCCGCAGCACTCGGAAAGCTTCGCCTCGAGCTCCTTTACCTTCGGGCCCGACGTAATCCAGCCCGAGCGCAGCACTTCCGCCACACCGGCGATCGTTTCCTCATCGATCGTGGGCCGCGTCAGCGGAAGAAAGGGCGCGGTGGGAGCGACAGGAGCGGACATGTCAGGGTTGATTGCTCCAGAGGTAATGGGTCTGGCTCTCGCCGATCAAATGATAACGAAACGTGGCGTCCTCGAGGAGTTCCTTCACCTCGTGCTTACGGGCCACGATCCAGACCCGCCCGGCTCCGTTCCACTGGCGGCGAAACTCGTCGTCCTCGATGAACCGAGTCGCGCGCTCCGCGGGGTCGAGGAACTGGAGCTCGAGTTCGTCCTGATAGTGCACGAGGCCGACGGGCCACTGCAGGTAGTAAACAAAATCGTGAAAGAAAGCGTGGTAGTGATAGACGCGGTCTCCGGGCCGGACCCGCGCGCGGGCGATCAGGGCAAGTTCCTTGGTGCTGCGGATTTCCGGGACGCCGGCCACCAAGACGAGGGAGAATCCGACCATGGTGGCCAGCACCGTGCCGAGTCCAGCGCGAGCTCCGCGTACTTTTGCGGCCCATGGAGCGACCACGCCACCGATCAGGAGGATGGTGGCCATGGCGAACGCATAGGGTCGGATGGCGTCCGCCTGCCCCGGTTCGCGCAACACGCCGGGCTTTAGCGCCACGACCAGAAATGCCACCGCAAACAAACCGCAAAGAAACGCGAATACGCGCAATCCAATGCGCAGTCGCGGAGTCACGTCTTCCGCCCAACGCTGCGCCAGCCAGACGCCGGTTAACACGGCCAGCGGTGGAAAGACCGGCAGAATATACGGGATCAATTTCGACTGCGACTTGGAGAAAAACAAAAAGATAAAAGCGGCCCAGGTGACGAGGAACCAGGCGTCGGCGTTTTCCTTGCGCCGGGCCCAGCCCCCGGCCAGCCCGTCACGGAGCGCTTGCCACAGGAAGCCCACCCACGGAAACAGCCCGAGCAGCACGACGGGGATGAAATACCACCATGGTTCGTAGCGGCCGTGGGCGGTCGTGGTGAACCGGTTCCAATGTTCGTGGACGAAATAAAACTCCGCCCAGCCCGGATTGCGCTGCGCCACCAGCAGGTGCCACGGCAGGGTAATCGCCAGAAACAGCAGGACGCCCGTCGGCAGATAAAGCGGTCGCAGCCGCTTCCATTGGTTGAAGATCAGCAGCCACAGGAACATCACGGCGCCGGTCACCAGAAATCCGATGAGGCCCTTCGAAAGAGTGGCCAGCGCGGAACTGGCATAGAGCCCGTAGAAGAGCCAGCGCCGCCGGTTTCCCCCCGGTTCGCGCACACCGAGAATAAAGCAATAGAGCGTCGCTGACATCAGTACCGACACGGCCATGTCTAGGATCAGCAGGCGTGAAAGTGCAAAGTAGAGCAGGCCGGTGCCGAGCACGGCGGCGGCGGCGAGGCCCGCGTTGCGCCCGTGCAGCCGCCTGGCGGCCGCGTACGTCAGCAGCACGCCGCCGAGGCCGAAGATCACCGGGGTCAGGCGGACAGACGCTTCGCCGGGGCCGAAAAATTTCAGGCACCCGGCCACGCACCAGTAAACGAAGGGCGGCTTCTCGAAATAAGGCACGGCATTGAGCCGTGGGGTCACCCAGTCGCCCGTCGCGAGCATCTCTCGCGGAATCTCGGCGTACCGGCCCTCATCGGGATTGGCGAGCGGGTGGTTGCCCAGAGCGAAGAAGTTCAGGGCACCGAACACCATCGCGAGCAAAAGGAGGTCTTTCCGCCACGAAACCGTGGGGGGCGTCACAGGGTTTTTTGGAGGCAGCATGAGGAAGGGCGAGCGAGCGTCACGGTGCCCGGCGGATGTGGCGATTTTTTTCGTGCACCCGCCCCGCGTTCGCCACCAGATTGCCCCCCTCATGGCGGCGACCAGGAATTTCACGTTCATCTGCGGTTCCGACGACTTTCTGGTCGGCCGGATGGGACGGGAGCGCTTCGAGGTGCTGGCCGCCGGTGTGGCCGATGAGTTTTCGCGCGAGACGATCAACGGATTTGCCGCCAACGTCAGCGAGGTGGAAAGCGCGGTGAACCGGTTTCGTGACGCGGTGAGCACTGTTTCGATGTTCGGGGGCCGGCGCGTGGTGTGGTTGAAGGAC
Organism: Opitutia bacterium; assembly: GCA_947442255.1. The sequence continues at coordinate 71,640 of CANEVO010000005.1, read as the reverse complement.
GTGAATTTCCTGGCCGACACCGTCACCGGGCGGGCCGAAAGCACGCTGAAGCTCGTCGAGGACCTCCAGCAGATTTTGGCGGGCGTCAAACCCGACGAAACCACGGTGCTGATCACCGCCGCGCCGGTCGACCGGCGGCGTTCGTTCCTCAAGTGGTGCGAAAAGCAGGGCGATTTCACGCTCGTTGCCGGCGAAGGCGACGGCGGCGGCGAGGCACTCGCTGGCGTTGTGCTGGCCGAGGCGAAGTCGCTGGGGTCCGGCTTTGCCCCGGGGGCGGTCGAGTTGCTGCTCGCCCGGGTCGGGGCCAATACTCGCCTGCTGGTGGAGGAAACCCGCAAGCTGGCGACGTATGCGGGAGAGAGCGCGCTCATCGAGGAGGCGCATGTCGCGGAACTCACCCCGAATGTCGCCGAGGGGGATTTCTTCGAGTCGGCCGAGGCTTTTTTCAGCGGCGACCTCAAGTGGACGCTCCATGCGCTGCACCGGCATTTTTTCACGGGAGGCGATGCCCGGCCCGTCATCAGCGCGCTGCAGAATCGCAACCGCATCCTGCTGCAGGTGCGGGCGCTGCTGGATGCGGGCGACGCGCGCCTCGGGCCGCGTGGACTCGACGGCCTGCCCCGCGCGGCGGCGGCCTACGGGGCGCGTTTCGTCGGCGCCTCGGAAAAAAGTTCGTTCAATCTGTTCACGCAAAACCCCTGGTATGTCGGCAAACTCGCGGGCGGGGCGAAACTGCCGACCCTGCGCCGTTTGATCGACAATCAGCAGGAATTTATTGGCGCTTTCGAGGAAATCATCCGCCGGCCCAACGAGCAGGAGGAAGTTTTGCGTGAGCTCGCGGTCCGCTGTCTCGCCGCGTAGGTCTGGCGGCGTAAAAGCCCGCGGGAATCCCTTTCGGGCTTTGCTCGTTCAACCTCTCGCGTAACCTCCCTCGATGTCTTCGCTCGCCGACGCCTATTTTGCCCGCGCCAACGACCTGCTCGCCCAGGCGTGGACGACCAACGCCCCGACCATTGCACAGCTGGCGCCCCTCCTCGGGGCCTCGATTGCCCGGGGCGGCGTCGTGCACACCTTCGGCAGCGGGCACAGCGAACTCGTCTCCCGCGAGATCATCGGTCGCGCGGGTGGCCTCGTTTGCATCACCGGCATCATCGATCCGACCGGCGGCTTCATCGAAAACCTGCCGGGCTACGGCATGAAACTCGTCGAGCGCTACGACCGTCAGTATCAGCTTCTGGCCGGTGAGGTGATCGTGGTCATTTCCAATTCCGGCAAAAACGGCTCGCCGATCGATGTGGCGCTCTACGCGAAGCAAAAGGGCCTGACCGTCGTGGCACTGACGTGCATGGCCATGTCGCGTGTCACGCCCTCGCAACATGCGAGCGGCCGGCGGCTCTTCGAGGTGGCCGACTACGTGCTCGATAACGGAGGGGTGCCCGGCGATGCGATCGTCGATCTGGCCGACGGCATCAAGGCCGGGCCGACCTCCACCTTGATCGGTTGCTCAGTCCTCAACTGGCTGACCCTCGCCACCATCGAATGGCTGAAAACGCACGGCCATCCGCTCCCCATCCTGCGCAGTCAAAACCTGCCCGGCGCGATCGAGTACAATCGCGAACTCGGCCAGAAATACAAAGCGCGCCTCAGCCGCCAGCTCGCGTGAGAACGAAACCGGGCGAAGAGTGAAAATTAGAAAAGGCGGCCGGCAAAATAATGCGGTTCCTCGATCTCCTGATTGCCACCTCGTCACGACCCCATGAGTTCCGGCTTCAAAATCGGCGTTGATGGTGGGGGCACGAAGACGGAGTGCGTCTTGCTTGATGCAAGCGGCGCGATCGTGGCCCGTCACCTCGCGCCGGCCTCCAACCCCAACGTGGTCGGTCCCGAGCAGGCCCGGCATATCGTCACGGCCGCGCTCGAAGCCTTGCGCGCCCTGACGCCGGCGGGAACGCCGCCGCCCGTGCTGACCCATCTCTACATGGCGGGCAGCCGTTCCTTTTGGCTCGACGTGGCACGCCTGCTCACCGGTTGCGGCGAGGTCGCGGTGTTCCATGACGCTTTGCCGGTGCTCGAGCTGGCGACGCACGGCCAGCCCGGGCTCGTGCTCCATGCGGGAACGGGTTCGTTTGTCGCCGCCCGCGCGCCCGACGGCAGCACGCACTATGCCGGCGGACTGGGTTGGCGGTTCGGGGATCCGGGCAGTGGTTATGATCTGGGGCGCCGGGCGATCGCCTGCGCGCTGCTCGAGTTGCAGGGCTGGGCGCCGCTGTCGCGACTCACTGCGGCGGTGCGAGCCGCCACTCCGCTGGGCGAGACGGCGGATGCGGCAGCGATCACGCGGTACTTTTACCAGCATCCCGAGCCCAACCGGGAAATCGCGGGCCTTTCCCCCGCAGTCCTGCGCCTCGCCGGCGAGGGCGAAGCGGTGGCCCATCAGATCGTAATCGAATCCACGGCCGGGCTGCTGACGCTGGCGACGCAGGTCATGGGAAAATTATTCCCCGGCGTTGGCCCCGAGGCCCTGCGAGCGGGGTTGAGCGGGCCAATTCTCACCCACCCGGTTGTCACCCGCGCGTTCGCGGCCACCTCACACCTGCCGCTGGTTCCCGTGGAAGGATCGCCCGTCGACGGCATCCGCCGGTTGTTGCGGCGAGCCTGAACGGGGGCGCCAAGTTGGCCCGTCTGCCACTTTGACTTTTTCGTAACCTTGCGCGGCTTGTGCGCGTCGGGCCAGCCTCACACCCTCACTCCCGCGCATGCTCGTCCGGTTTACCAAGAACCTTCCCACCAGCCTGGCCGATACGTTGACGTGCGTAAGGCCCGACGGCAGCACGACGACCGACGTGATGCCGCGGCAGGGAATTTTGCCGCATGCCGCTTTTCATTTCGTGGTCGAGTCGACCCTCGGCTGGCGCGATGCATTTTTGGGCCAGGTGTCGGCCGGAGGGGCGCTTGCCGAGGTCTCCGTCCGCCTTCATGCGCAGAATCGCGAATGGGCCAGAAACACGCAGGCGCAGCAAAGCGAGTCGCTCGTCGAATGCCTGCAGGCCAACCAGTGGGAAGGTGCGGCTGATCCCGCCGCATTTGCGCAGAACCTGATCGCCATGTGCCGCCGGCGCGGTGTGCCTCCGCCGGAAATCACGGCCGACGAGCTCGAGCGGGTGCGTGGCGCGCTGCGGGAGTTTGGCGCGGCCTGGCGGCCCGTGGTGCCGGGTGGGTCGATCGAGCGGACTTTTTGAACGCCGGCGTTTTCCGCGCCAGGAGGGACGCGCCGCGATCGTCCCGCTGAAGCCGGTGTAGAAGATTTGCCCGCGACGCGGTCCGTTGCATCGTTGGGGCGTTTGCACTCGAGCCTTTCAGCTTCCACCGCGCCAGTGACGATTTTGTCCGAAACGGACTGGACCGGCCGGCGGCTTGGGCACGAGCAGCGCGTGCGGGCGTGGACCGACTCGCACCAGGCGCGGGCGGCGCGCGGCGAGAAGCATCCGGTCTACGATTTTCTCTTCACCTATTACGCGTTCCGTCCGGCCTGGCTGCGCCGCTGGCATCCGGGGCCGGATGTGGTGCTCGGCGGCGAGGCGGCGCGTGAATTTCTACGGTGGCCGAGTTATCGGGAAACAACCGGTGGCATTGCGCTCGACCCGGCCGCGTTGCCGGCCCGCCGCCGAGAATTTGTGGCGTGGCTGCACGGCTTGCTCGGGGCGATGCGGGATCGGCCCGCCTTTTTCGGGTGTTACGGGTGGCACGAGTGGGCGATGGTTTACCGGCAAACCGTCGCGGAAACCCGGCACAATGCCCATCCCCTGCGCTTCGCCGCGGACGAACTCGCCGCCATCGTCGAATCCAGCGCGATCTGCTGCTCGCATTTCGATGCGTTTCGCTTTTTCACCGCGCCGGCCCGGCCGCTCAATCGCCTGCAGCCGGCGCGGACGGATGCCGGCCAGCTCGAACAGCGCGGTTGCCTGCACGCGAACATGGACCTCTACAAATGGGCGTTTAAGCTCGCGCCCTTCACGCCCGCGGAGCTGGTGGCGGATGGCTTCGAGCTGGCCCGCGACATCCGTGAGGTGGACATGCGCGCGAGTCCCTACGACCTGCGCGCACTGGGGTTCGAACCGATCACGGTCGAGACAGTGGCCGGTCGGACCGACTATGAACGGCGGCAGCGCGAGTTTACCGCCCGGGGAGAGCCGTTGCGTTCCCGCCTCATCGCGCTTTGCGAGCGGCTGCTGGCCACCGCCTGACAATCGGCAAAGGTTGGCGCCCGGCCGCGCCGGTGTCCGGCGGTGTCCAGGACGCGCTGGCGACTTCGTGGAACCGCCCGCTTTGCCGCAACGTGACTCAGATTTCGCGTCCCCGCGTGCCAGCGTCTCCTCCGGTGGGTGGTGCGGGCACGCGGCTGATCTTGTAGGAAAGAATCATGTAGTCGCCGCGCAACAAATCGCGCGGATCCACCGGCACGGTTTCGAGCAGGATCGTCGGGGCGGTGGGGCGGTTCCATTCGTGGTAGCCCGCCCAGCCCACGAGCAACGCCACCTGCAGGCCAACGACGAGGGCAAGCCAGCGGGCGCGGTTCATGTCGCACCTCCGCGGCGGATGACGCCGAGCAGGGCGCGGCGTTTGCGTTCGAGGTACCAGCCGAGCCCGAGCACGACGGCTCCGCTCACGAGGAACATCAGCCCCTGGTTCAGCATCCAGCTGAAGATGTCGAAGTAGCGCGTGAACAGGTTCAGGGCGATGCACGCGATCGCAAGGTTCACGAGCCACTGAGAAAGCCGCCGCCATTCCCCCCATTTGCGCCACGCCGCGACGACACAGAGCACCGCGCCGAGGAGGCTGATGATCGTCAGGAAGCGCGAGGCCGCGGCTCCGTCCGCCTCCGGATGCAGGGCGCGCAGACGCTCCGCCTGCTCGGGCGAAATGACTCCTGCCGCGACCCAGCGCGGGGATTCCTTCCGCAGTCGCGATTCGAACGACATGTCCGAGGGTCGTTATTCGCGAGATCCGAGGCAAGTCTCGGGGGATCGGCGCCGGGAGCCGGAGCGCCAGGGATGTCGGCCGGCGTCGTACGGACTCCGATCAGCGAACTCCAGGCCCCAGAGGGAATTTATGTGCGGTACTCCCCCTCGCGAGCGCTACTCAAATCATGGCGTCAACCAATAATTGACAACGTGGTTGGGGTGGGCGAGGCCTGCGCAGTTGGGTGCGAAAGGTGGGCATTGCGCAGGGTCGCTCCGGGGGTTGCGTCCGATCCGCGGTATTTCCAGCCTTGGCGCCATGGCCGATTACGTGACGGCGCAGCTGGCGCCGACGCAGCGCAAACCGAGTTTTCCGATTGCCCCGGATTTGCGCGGTTACCTGCGCCGTTACAAACGGGAACGCGAACTGCCGGTGACCTATGAGCGGCTGCGGGCCTTTCAGGAAGTGATCCCGCTCACAGATGACAATGGCCGGCCCACGCTCTGGGACACGGTCATCTACGATGCGAACGAGATGCCCGCGCTCAACGAGGCGCTGAAACAGGTTTACGCGTGGCTCAAGGTCGATGGCGACCTCTCGGTGGTCGGCCATCTTTACGTCGACCGCGTGGATTTCTGCACGTTCGGCAACTCGACGCCCTTTCGCATCCGGATCGTCAATGCCTACAACGACAACCAGGACTACTTTTACGTCAAGAAGGCCGACGCCTCGCGGGTTTACGGACTCGAACTTGAGCACCTGTTGTCGCCGAACCGTCTCAACTTCATTACGCACGGTAACACGCTCGTCGAGGAGCACGTCGCGGGCATTCCCGGCGACATGTTTATCGAGCACTGGCTGGGCCGGCCCGATCTGAAGCCGATTCGCGTCGCCAAGGAACTGGTGAAGTTCAACGAGCGCTGCTTCATCCGGCTGCTCGGCGACATGCGGTCCTACAATTTTGTCTTCGTGATCACGCCTGATTTCGAGGAATCCCAGCTGCGCATCCGTGCCATGGACTTCGACCAGCAAAGCTACGATGGACGGAAGAAGTTCTACCTGCCGCAATTCTTCAAGGAGAACGCCTCGTTGGTGCGCTTCTGCATCAAGCATCTCCGCCCGGAAACCGCCCGGCAGTACGAGCGCGAGGAGCAAACCCTCATCCTGCAGCGCGCCGCGCTCGCCTCCGAGCGGCTCGGCCTGCTGCTGCACGACATGGCGCGCGATCCGATCGCGCCGGTGGAAAAAGTGCATCGGCTGCGCGAATCGCTCGCCGACCACTTCGGCCGCAAGGATTACCTCCGCTGCGAAACCATGGGCGCGCTCATCCGCGAAAACCTGGAGTCGATCCGCCGGCACATTGGCCGGCCCGTCGTGCCCGAATTGATTCCGGAGTGACGTCGTGACGGCGGCGAACCGTTTCGCCGGGAGTTCAGCGATGCTCGTTCCACTCGGGCGACGAGTATTGTTCGATGAGCCCCGAAACTTCGTCTTCGTTGAAATCGGGCCACGGCGTGGGTTCGCCCGCCATCCCAAGTGCCGCCGCCAGTCCCGCGGTGAAGTCTGCTTGGAATTTATCCCAATCGACGGCGTCGCCGCCGGCGGCCCGCTGCCAGATCGAACCCTGGAAAAGCAGGCCGTGCTTGTTGCGCTTTTGCGCCGCGCCGGCGATTTTTTCACCCGTGTGCGCGTTGATGACGTCGTAGATTTCCGCGCGTTGAAAACAAACGCCCGCGGGGCCGGCCGCCGGGGCGGCGGTGGGGGTCGGAGCCGGGAGATCGGGCTCCAGCCGTTCCTTCGTCGCCGCGGCGACATTTTGCGCGCGCAACGCGGCCGCGAGCGCTTCGTGGACCACCCGATAGCTCTGAGTGGCGCGCAATTCCTCCAGCGGGTGTCCGCGGGGAATGACGAGCGCATACGTCCAGTCGGCGCGATGATCCACCACGCCGCCGCCGGTGGGGCGCCGGCAGAGATCGAAGGTTTCGTCCGGCGGCAGCTGCGTCTGGACGAACTCCAGCTTCTGACTCAGCCCGAAGGTGAACGCCGGACCGCGCCAACCGTAGTGGCGGAACCGGGGCTGCGTCGCGGCCGGGTAGCGCTGTAGCAACAGGAAATCGAGCGCCATGTTTTCCGCGGCGCCGCCAGTGCGTTCGGGCAAAAGATGCAGGACCATTCTTCGGGAGGAAACCGATGGAACGGAGAAAAGCCAAACCTCGGAAAGAATTTCTCCCGCTTCCTGCGCGTGGCGACCGCCGCCGGCGCCTCAGGCCGATCGATACCACTCCCGGCAGGGCACCGGCACGACCAACCCCGGCAGTTGTTCGGCGATGGTTTGCGGACGCGTTTTCAGCTTTCCCACCAGCGGCGTGAGATCCAGCGCCAGGCAGGCGTGGCGTTTTTCGGCGGCGCCCGGCACTTCGGCGCGCGTCGCGGCCGTGAGGGGCGCCGGTCGATCCGTGAGCTTGAAGTGGGCACGGATCCGGCAGCCCAGATCGTGGCGCGAAAGCAGTTCCGCCCCGGCCCAATGAAAAACCCCGCGGATTTCCGGCCGCTCGCACAATTCCACCATCACGTCGGCCAGGTTCTCGGCGGTGCAGGGCTGGCGGAATTCGTCGGAGAAGAGTCGGGGTGTGCGACCGGCCACCCAGTCGGCAAACAACCGCTCGTGCAGACTGCGTCGGCCGGCTGCGCTGTTGCCCATGAGGAGCGGGGCGCGCAGCGTCACGGCGAAGTCCGGCGCGGCAGCATGCACGGCGCGTTCGCTCGCAACTTTCTGGCGACCGTAAAGGTTGATGGGCGAAATCGCATCGTCCCGTGCGTATGGCGCCGGACGCGCCCCGTCGAAAACCTGCTCCGAGGAGAGGTGCACGAGGCGGGCACTGACGTGGTGCGCTAGCTTTGCCAGCATCGCCGGCAGGGCGACGTTCAACGCCTGCGCCAGGACCGGATCCGCGTCGCAGGCCTCTGACACCGATGCGGCGGCGCAGTTGACGATCGCGCCCGGAAGTTCCTCGAGCACCGCGGCGGTGATCGCGTCTTCGCGCGAGAGATCCAGCGTGAGCTTTCTTTCCACGCCCTCGATCTCGCCGGTGAAACTTCCGACAGTGCCGACGACGCGGTGCCCGCGTCGGGCGGCGGCGTGGGCGAACGCCGATCCGACCAGTCCGGATGCGCCGGCGAGGAAGATCGTCATGGATTCGGGCGGGAGCGCACCGGGTGTGGGACCGTGGACCGAGGCCTGCCGGGGCGGGAATTCATGGTAGGAGCTCCGGGGAGATTTGCCAGCGCACCTGACACCAAGGCGGCGTGCCTTCCAGCGCGAGCACGGTGCATTTCTTGAATACAAAGCGGGGCTCCGGAGACCGGGCGACGAGCAGCGAGGCCAGCGTGCCGAGGTGGGGCTCGTGGCCGACAAGCGCAAGCGATTCGACGTTGGCGTGCGCGAGCCGCGTCAGAATCCGATCGGGAGAATCCTCCGGATGCAGGCCGGCCGTTTCGATCAACTGCGGCGGCTTTTTCATCTGCTCGGCAAAGAGCTCCGCGGTTTCCCGGGCCCGCACCAGCGAGCTGTGCCACATCTCAGCTGGCGTAAATTCCCCGGAGGCCCGGAGAAAATCCGCCATCGCCCGCACCTGGTCCCGGCCTTGCCGGCTCAGGGGGCGCGCAGCGTCGTCTGCGTGGTCGACGGCGTGACCATGGCGGATGAGATAAAGCAGCATCGCAGGAGAGAGGCGGTTGACGGAAAAACAATGACCGGCGGAAGCGGGGACGCGTGGAGGTGGGGCTTCGCTCGATTCTCCGACCGGGCCTTAAGCGTCCAGCAATTTGCGGACGGTCCGGAGGGGTTCGCTCAACGCGTAGGGTTTGTTGAGGCAGACTTGGCGATCGCCCGGGAGCCAGTCGACCGGCATCTTGAAATCGTAGTTGCCGGTGCACAGGACGCGGAGGCCGGGCTGGACAGTGTGCAGCCGCTTGGCGAATTTTTCCCCTTCCCCGACGAGATTGGTGATCAACAGCTGGACCGGGCGCGAAGCTGGCGCGTCGTCGCGCGCCAGCGCGGCAAACGTTTTGGCGGCCGTGACGCGGTAACCGTCCGCGGTGAGAATCCCGGCGACCATCTTGCGCACGACCTCGTCCTCCTCGACCAGCAGAATGCTTTCGCTTCCGCGCACCGACGGCAGGGGCGCCACCGGGGTCGGCGTCTTCTCGACCGGAGCGCTGGTCGCCGGCAGCAGTACCTCGAAGGTGGAGCCGACGAGCAGCACGCTTTTCACCTTGATGAACCCTCCGCTTTGCTGGACGACGCCGTAGACCAGGGCGAGGCCGAGCCCGGTGCCCTTCCCTTCCGGCTTCGTGGTGAAAAAAGGCTCGAAGAGATGCGCCTGCGTGTCGGCGTCCATGCCGGTGCCGTTGTCCTCGACGGTGAGGGCGACGTAGGTGCCGGGCGGAGTGTCGGTGACGCGGCGGTTTTTATCCGAGGGTATTTCGCGGTTTTCCGTGGTGACCACGATGCGACCTCGATCGCGCAAGGCATCGCGGGCGTTCAGGACGAGATTCAACAAGACCTGCTGAAACTGCGCGGGATCGGTGCGTACGTTGGCAAGCCCCTCGCGCAGCTCGAAGTCGATCCGGCCCGCTTCGCCGATCAGGCGGCGCAGGATTTCCGCGTTGTCGCGGATCAAATCGTTCAGATTGATGACGCGCGAATTGAGCGGCTGCCGCCGGCTGAACGCGAGCAGCTGCTGGGTGAGGGCCGCCGCCTTGCGGCCCGCATGGTGAATTTCGGCGACCTCGCGCAACGCCTGCGGATTGGCGGAGACGTGCGCGGCGAGCATTTCGCAATATCCGTTGATGACGGAGAGGAGGTTGTTGAAATCGTGCGCCACGCCGCCGGCGAGCCGGCCGACCGCGTCGAGGCGTTGCGAATGCACCAGGGCTTCCTGCAGCCGGCGCTTCTCGGTCTGGTCGCGATAGGTCGCGACTACGTGGGTGACCCGGCCCTGCGCATCGCAGATCGAATTGAAATTCCAGGCGGCGCTCACGGTGCTGCCGTCGGCGCGTACGACGAAGCCGTCGCCGCTGACCGGAGACCCGGTCGGAGCCTGGGCAATGGACCGCACGAGGCGGTCCATCTCGGTGCGGTCGGTTTGCAGCAGACGGTGCGGCCGGCCGACCAGCTGCGCCGCGGTATAGCCGGTCATCGCGCAGAAGCTGTCGTTGACAAAAATGATCTTCAGCGCCCGCGAACGCGGGCGGCGTTCCGCGATGAAGACGCCTTCGCTTTGGGCCCGGAGGCCCGCCGCCAGCAAGGCGGCTGAGGAAGAGGTCTTTTTGGCGCTCACGGAGCGAGGCGTTCGACCGACCAGCCGTCTTGGTGGCGGCGGTACCGCAACCGGTCATGCAGGCGGCTGCGCCTTCCCTGCCAGAATTCCACGGTTTCCGGCGCCAGGCGCCATCCACCCCAATGCGGCGGCAACGGCACCTCCTGGCCGGCGTACTTCGTCTCCAGCTCCTTCAACGCACTTTCCAGCACCTTCCGGCCGACGATGATCGAGCTTTGCTGCGACACCCAGGCGCCGAGCTGGCTGGCGCGCGGTCGCGAGTGAAAATAAGCCTCGCTCTCCTCGCGCGCGACTTTGACCACCGGCCCCTCGACGATGACCTGGCGTTCCAAAGTGAGCCACGGAAACACGAGGGTCGCGTGCGGGTTGATTTCCAGTTCCCGGCCCTTGCGGCTTTCGTAGTTCGAATAGAAAACGAAGCCGCGCCCATCGACGCCCTTCAGCAAAACGGTCCGCGCGGAAGGCCGTCCGTCCTTTCCGGCCGTGGCCAGAGTCATCGCGTTGGGCTCGACCACCTTGGCCGCCTCCGCTTCCTGAAACCATTTTTCGAACTGGCGGAAGGGATCGCGCGCCAGATCCTTTTCGGCGAGTCCGGCGAGGGAATAGTCTTTTCTGAGTTCGGCCAGTGGCACGAAAGTCAAGGTGGGCAGGCCGTCCCGCACTGTCAAAAGTCATCTGACACGAAGGGCCCAAGTGCTGGCGGCTGGCGTTTGGCGTTGATCCGTGGATCTTATCCGTCTCGTGACTCCCGCCGATTTCATCGAACGCAATCCCGACGAGTTGTTGGGTCGGCTGCAGCAGCTGGTCGGCGTCTCCACGATCAACCCGCCGGGGGAAAACTACGACACGATCACCGCCTGGCTGCGCGCCGAACTGGAAGCGGTGGGTCTCCGGGCGAAGCGTTATACGATCCCGGCGGCGGTTTTGAAACGCTCGCTCCCGCCGGAGCAGCACGCGTTTCCCCGGTTCAATTTGCTGGGCCGGATGGCCGTGCGCGGCGCGAAGAAAACCCTGCATTTCAACGCGCATTACGACGTGGTGCCCGTTTCTGGACGGTGGAAGCATGGCAGCGCCTTCAGTGGAGCGATCGCGCGCGGCTGGATTTACGGGCGCGGCACCGCCGACATGAAGGGTTCGATCGCGAGCCTCCTGATGGCGTTGCGCGCCCTGCGCGCCACCGGCCGGTCGCCGCGGCTCAATATCGAGGTCTCATTCACGGCCGATGAGGAAACCGATTCGGCCCTGGGGTCCGGCTGGCTCGTGGCGCATGCACCCATCCGGCCGGATTACGCCGTGGTGATGGAAGGTGGCGAGGGCCGCACCGTTTGCTGCGGGCACAACGGCTGCCTCTGGCTCGAAGTCACGGTGCAGGGCCGCGCGGCCCACGGCTCGCAGCCGGAACTCGGCGTTAACGCACTCGAAAAAATGGCCGCGCTCGTCCTGGCCCTCAAAACCTACCAGCGAAGGCTGGCCGGCCGCCGCTGGCGGACGCCGGAAGGCAAGACGATGCGGCCGACGATCAACGTCGGGGGTGAGTTCGACTGTGGCAGCGGGGCCAAGATCAACACCGTGCCGGCGCTGGCGCGGTTCACGATCGATCGCCGGGTATTGCCCGTCGAAGACCACGCCGCCGCCGAACGCGAGTTGCGGGCCTTCCTCGCGGCGGCCGCGCGGAAAATTTCGGGGTGCAAAATCACGCTGCGCAAGATCTCGGAAAACTTTGCGTGCTTTTCGCCGCCCACCGGTCCGCTTTTCGCGACGATGGCGGACTGTGTCGGCCGGGTCCGGCGGGAGAAAGCGGCCTTCAACGTTTCGACGGGGTTCAACGACATGCATTTCTTCTCCTACCATCGGCGAATTCCCACGCTGGGCTACGGACCGGGCGGAGTGGATTACCATGGCGTCAACGAACGCGCGAAAGTGTCCGAATTGCTCGCGAGTGCGAAGATATACGCCGAGTTGATGACGACGTTCGCCGGCTAGACCGGCGGGGGGGGAATTCTAATTCCCGGCCACCGGCAGACCGCTGGGCACCTGGGTGGGAACGGTCCGGTCGTAACCGTCATCGTTCAGTGCGCGAAGAAAGGCTTCGAGCGCGGGAAAGTTCTCCGGCGCGAGGTCGATCTGCTGCAGCAACGGGTCGAGCGGGATGGGGGCGCTTTTGTCCCCGCCATCCAGGGTTTCGCTGGCGCGGTCGCCCAGCTGCTCGTAGAAAGTAAAGACATCCCCAAGGGAACGGAAGCTGCCGTCATGCATGTAGGGAGCCGTTCGGGGAAGATTGCGCAACGTGGGCGTGCGGACGGCGCCTCCCCCACCCGCCGTCGCATCGGTCACGCCGATGAAATGCAGTTTGAAATCCGAAAACATCGGTCCGCCGTGGCAAAGGATGCACCCGGCATCCCGAAAGACCTTCAGGCCCCGCTGCGCCTCCACGTCCAGGGCGGCGGTCTCGCCGCGTTGAAACCGGTCGAAGGGTGTGTGCGGCGCGACCAGCGACCGTTCGAACGCCGCGATGGCCTTGGCGAGCGTTTCGGCGGTCACGGCGCCGGCCGCCGGCCGGCCGAATGCCACCGCGAATCGCTCGCGGTATTCGGCGATCGAGCCGACGGCCCCGACGGCCCGGGCGACGGCGTCCGCCTCCGCACAAACATCGCCGCGCATTTCTTCGTGCGATCGCAGCGGCACGAACGCCTGGGTTTCCAGCCCGGCGACCCGTGCGTCCCAAAACATCGGCGACTTGGCGGGATCCAGGGCCGTGCCGCTGAGCAGGCCGTTGAACGCGGCGTTGACGATCGAAGGCGTGTTGCGGGTGAGCAGCGGCCGGTTGCTCGTCGTGCGAAACACCCGCGCCGGACCGGGGCCCGCGCCGTCGACACCGATCGGGGTGGAGCGTCCGTCCGCCCACCCGAAGGCGGGATGGTGGCAGGTGGCGCACGCCACGTCTTTGGTGGCCGAAAGAACCGGATCGAAGAACAGCAGGCGGCCGAGTGCGATCTTGGCGGGTGTGATCGGATTGTCCACGGGATCGGGGGCGGCCAGCGGGAGCGCGGCGAGTTCCATCCCGGGCGGAAGGACGTTGGTGGGCGCGGGCTTTTCCACCCTCGCGGCCAGCAGCACGGCGAACGCCGGGAACACCACCGCCAGGCCCATTCGCTTCGCGCGCATATCGGGGCTGATGTAGCGGGGTGGAGATTCGAGTTCCAGACATTTGCGGTTGCGGCAAAACGCATGCGGCGCAGGCTCGCCGATCGTGAAACTGCCCCGCTTCCTCCTCGCCCTCCTGCTCATTTCGTCTGGTTTTCATTCGGCCGGGTCGGCCGCGGAAGCTCCGCCCTTCTTTATCGAAGGATACACCGGCCAGCTCAGCGTGGCCCCCGGGGAGGACGTGACGTTTCACGTGTCGACCGGGGCGCAGAAGTTCTCCGTCGAAATCAAACGCGTGGGCGCCACCAGCGACGTGGTTTGGTCGAAGGAAAACATTCCAGGCCGCACGCACCCGGTGCCGGAAAGCGCGTCGTCGCGCGGCTGCGCCTGGCCGGAGGCGTTTCGCGTGACGATCCCGAAGGACTGGCGCAGCGGTTACTATCTCGCGACCTTCCGGATCGAGGATCGTGGCGGGCAATGGTCGCAGCGCGGCCGGCGCAAGGCCGAGGCCGAGGCTTGGTTCGTGGTGCGGGCCGCCGAACCGGGTTCGAAAACCAAGATTCTGATCCAACTCTCGGCCAATACTTACAACGCCTACAATAATTGGGGCGGCTTCAGTCTCTACGCTTTCAACGGCCTCGGAAAAAATCAGGGCAGCCGGGTGTCGTTCGACCGTCCGCCGCAGTCGCAGTTCAACACGTGGGAACATCCCTTCGTCGCTTGGGCGGAAAGCAATGGCTATACGCTCGACTACGCGGTGAACAGCGATCTCGAGGTCCGTCCCGAGCTGCTCAACCACTACCGTCTCGTCCTCAGCGTGGGCCACGATGAGTACTGGAGCACGCCGATGCGCGACAACTTGGAGGCTTTCATCGCCAAGGGCGGCAACGTCGCGTTTTTCAGCGGCAATTCGATTTGCTGGCAGGTGCGCAGCGAAGACAGCAGCCGGGCGCTGGTTTGCTGGAAGCAGAACTATCATTCCGACCCCGTCTACCAGACCGGCGATTTCAAGACCCTGTCCACGCTCTGGAGTCACCACCTTTTGAAGCGTCCGGAGAACCAGCTTTCCGGCGTCGGCTTCCTCTGGGGCGGATACCGCAAGAGCCACGGCCAGTTCATGAATGAACCGGCGGAGTTCACGGTGCACCGGCCCGAACACTGGGTTTTCGAGGGCAGCGGCCTCAAGCGCGGCGACGTGTTTGGCGCGAAGGACACCATCGTCGGTTACGAAGCGGACGGCGCCGAACTCGAATGGCGGGACGGGCTGCCGTTTGCCACGCATCGCGACGGCACGCCGGAGACGTTCACGGTGCTCGGCACCTGTCCGGTGCGCTGGCATCCGGACGACAGCGAATGGTATGAGCGCTGGGAAAAGGGCCGCACGGGCGCCGCTAGCCTGGGCGTCTACACCAAGGGCGGCACGGTTTTCACGGCCGGCACGACGGATTGGGCGCATGGCTTGCGCGGCGGGGACAAGGCCGTCGAGCAAATCACGAAGAACATCCTCGACCGGCTTTCGAAGTAGGCCGGGCCGCAAGGCGGCGGGCGCTCGAGCGGAGCCGCCGGCCGGAGAAGAATTTTGCAACCGGGACAATCCCGCGACAGGGTGCGGCGATGAAAGTCGTAGTGCTTTGCTCTGGCGGCATGGATTCCGTGACGGCGCTCCATTGGGCGCGGTCCGGACATGAGGTGGTCGCGGCCGTGAGCTTCGACTACGGCGCAAAGCACAACCATCGGGAGATCCCGTTTGCCGCGGAGCACGCTGCGCGGATCGGCGCGCGGCACGAGGTGATCGTGCTCGATTTCGTGAACCGGCTGTTTGCGTCTGACCTACTGAAGAGCGGTGGCGAGATTCCGGAGGGCCATTACGAGGCGGAAAACATGAAGCAGACGGTCGTGCCGTTTCGGAATGCCATCATGCTTTCGATTGCCGCCGGTTTCGCGGAGAGCGTGGGTGCGGCGGGACTCGTGATCGCAGCGCACGGCGGCGACCACGCGATCTATCCGGACTGCCGCGAGGACTTCATGCGGGCGATGGGCGATGCGATGCGGCTTGGCACCTATGTCGAAGTACAGCTGCTCCGTCCTTTCATCGCGCTGAACAAAGCCGGAATTGCGGTTGAGGGGACCCGGCTCGGGGTGGATTTCGCGCGCACCTGGTCGTGCTACAAAGGCGGGCCGATGCATTGCGGCAAATGCGGCACCTGCGTCGAACGGCGGGAGGCCTTTGTCGCGGCGGAGCTGGTGGATCCGACGGTTTACGCCTCGTTGGCGCTACTGCCGGCCAAACCGAAAAAAGAGAATGATTAAGAGAACGAGGAAATCGCAGCTCGTTCTCCTGCTCGTAATCGTTCTCGTTCTCTTTGTTCGATGCTGATCGCCGAGATATTCCATTCGCTCCAGGGTGAGGGTGAGCTCACTGGCATGCCGTCGGTTTTTGTGCGCACGAGCGGCTGCAATTTGCGCTGCACGTGGTGCGACACGCCCTATGCCTCGTGGAATCCCGAGGGGGAGCACCGGACCGTGGCGCAGATCGTCGCGGCGGTGGAAGCGCATCCCCGGACGCGCCACGTTGTTCTGACCGGGGGTGAACCGATGCTCGCCCAGGAGCTGCGCGATCTCGCGGCCGAGCTGAGGAAAAGCGGCCGCCATATCACCATCGAAACCGCGGCAACGATTGCGCCGGGCGACATCGCCTGCGATCTCGCGTCGCTGTCGCCCAAGCTGTTGAACTCCGCGCCGGATCCAATCGAGCACGCGGCGTGGCGCAAAAAGCACGAAGCCACCCGCTGGCAGCCGGACGTGGTGCGGGCCTGGATCGATCGCTATCCCTATCAATTCAAGTTCGTGGTCGCACGGCCGGAGGATGTCGATGAACTCGAGGCCATGCTCGCGGCGCTGAAGCGCGACGTTCCACGGCACAAGGTGCTGCTGATGCCGGAGGGCACGACGCTGGAAAAAATCCTCGGGCGGGCGGAGTGGCTGGGAGAGCTGTGCAAGGCCCGGGGCTATCGCTACGCGCACCGCCTGCACCTCGAACTTTATGGCAACCGGCGCGGAACCTGAGAATCCGTCGCGGGTTCCCGTGCCCGGCCACTCCGTCATCGTGCCGGCCGATCCGCTACGGCCGCGCAAATTGTCGGAGGAGTTCGCGATGATCCTGCGCGAGTTTGAAGTGGAAACCGTGACGCTGCGCGAGGTGATGGGTTTGCTGCACTGGCGGGGCTATATGCTGCTGATGATGCTGCTGGCGCTGCCGTTCTGCGGCCCGATCCCGTTGCCCGGGTTGTCGACCCCGTTCGGACTCGTGATTGGGTTGATCGGCATCCGGCTGGCCCTCGGCGAGAAGCCCTGGCTGCCGGCCCGGTTGCTCGACACCCGGTTGCCGCCGAAATTCTTCGCAAAGGTTTTTGCCGTCACGCAGAAGATTCTGATCTGGTTCGAACGGTTGCTGCGGCCCCGTTTCCTGTGGGTGACGGCTTCGCCGCGTTTGGAGCAGTTGCATGCAATTTCCGTGGTGATCTGCGCGGCGATGTTGTTGCTGCCGCTGCCGATTCCTTTCAGCAACGTGGTTCCCGCCTGGGCCATCCTGCTGATCGCCGGCGGGCTGCTGGAGCGCGATGGGGCGTTCATCATCGCAGGGCACGGCGCGACGCTGGTGACCGTGGGTTTTTTTGGCGCGATCGCCGTCTTTGGGGTGGAGGGCGTGCAGTATGCCTGGAACTGGCTGCGTAGTGCGATCAACGGGTCTTGAAACCGGCGCCGGGGCCCCCGGCCTCGCCGCGAAGTGGGATTCCAGCAATTGCGGGAACGCCGCGGGCCGGTGCTTGCGGCGGCTGGGCCGGCCTGCACCCTTTCGGCCGCACCCATGAGCCCGGCGGCAGCAACCACGCAACCGAAGTTTCACTACGCATGGATCGTGGCGGGAGTAACATTTGTCACGTTGCTCGCCGCGGCGGGTGCGCGCGCCACACCCGGCGTGATCATCCTGCCTTTTGGCAACGAGTTTCAATGGAGCCGGGCGAAGGTGTCATCGGTCATTTCGATCAACATCTTTTTGTACGGCTTGGTCGGCCCTTTTGCCGCGGCGCTTTACCAACGATTCGGACTGAGGCGCACCATGGTGGCGGCGATGCTGCTGGTGAGCACGGGCTATGGCGGCTCGACGTTTGTGACCGCCTATTGGCAATTCGTGCTCCTGTGGGGCGTGGTGGTCGGAGTCGGATCGGGTATGGCGGCGACGGTTCTCGGGGCGGCGGTGGCCAATCGCTGGTTCACGGAACGCCGCGGGCTGGTCATGGGGGTGCTCACGGCCAGCACGGCGACGGGACAATTGGTTTTTCTGCCGGCACTGGCCCGCGCGGTGACGGCGGAGGGTTGGCGGGCCGCGCCGCTGATCGTCGCAGCGGCGACGCTCGCGGTGGTCCCCGGGATCTGGCTCCTGATGCGCGACGATCCGCGCGACGTGGGACAGCGTCCGTACGGAGAAACGGGCGCGGTCGAGCCAGCGGCGAAAGCGCCGGCGCATCCCGGAAATCCGGCCGCCCGCGCGGTTGCGGTATTGGTGGAAGCGGCGCGCGTGCGCGATTTCTGGCTGCTAGCCGGTTCGTTTTTTGTCTGCGGCGCGAGCACGAACGGTTTGGTCGGCACGCATCTCGTGGCGGCCTCGTTCGATTGCGGCATTCCGGAAGTCCGGGCCGCCAGCTTGCTGGCGTTGATGGGACTTTTCGATCTCGTCGGCACCACGGCGTCCGGCTGGCTCAGCGACCGCTACAATTGTCGCTACCTGCTCTTCGGGTACTACGGGTTGCGGGGATTGTCCCTGATGTTTCTGCCGCAGGCCTTGCTCGGCCCCGCCGCCGGGCTCGGCGTGTTCGCCGTGTTTTACGGGCTTGATTGGATCGCGACGGTTCCGCCCACCGTGCGCTTGACCGGCACGGTGTTTGGTCGCGAACGCGCGAGCATTGTCTTCGGTTGGATTGGGGCAGCGCATCAGGTCGGCGCCGCGTTTGCGGCGTTCGCGGCGGGGGCGATTCGCACCCAGGCGGGCAGCTATGCCCCGGCGTTCATTGGGGCCGGGGCGCTTTGCGTGATGGCCGCGCTGGCGGTCCTGCCCATCGCGCGGACGAAAAACCTGACGCCGGCTACGGCTGGTGCCTGAGGTGCGCCTGCAGCTTCTTGATTTCCGGGCTGACGGCGCCGCAATCGCTGCCGCAGCCGGGATGCTTGCGCTTCGCGATCGCGCGGAGTACGAGCCAAGTCGCCGCGAGAGCGACGACGGCGAGGGCAACGTAGGTTTGGATTTGAGAACTCATCTTAGAAGCCAAGCGCGCGGCCGGCTTGGAAGACAATGAAGCACACAATCCAGGCGGTGCCAGTCATGTAAAATGTTTGGAAGACCGGCCACTTCCAGCCGTTGGTTTCGCGTTTCACGACGGCGATCGTGCTCACGCACTGCATCGCGAAGACGTAGAAGATCATCAGCGTGAAACAAACCAGCGGCGTGAAGAGCGCGCGGCCGTCGGGCCATTTGGCGGCGAGCATCGCGTGACGCAGCGGGGCGATGTTTTCGTCGGAGGATTCGGCGTTGAAGACGACACCCATGGTCGAGACGAACACCTCGCGCGCGGCAAACGAGGTGATGAGACCGATGCCAATCTGCCAGTCGAAGCCGAGCGGTTTGATCACCGGTTCGAGCGCGTGGCCGGCGCGGCCGGCGAAGCTTTGCGCGAGTTGTGCGGTCGGGGTCGCGCCGGCGGGCGCCTTTGGGTAGGCGGCGAGAAACCACAGCACGATGCTGATGCCGAGGATGACGGTGCCGGCGCGGCGCACGAAGACCCAGGCGCGTTCGAACATATGGATGGCCACATCCTTCACCCGCGGTAGCCGGTAGGGCGGAAGCTCCATGATCATCAGCGGCGGCGCGCCCTTCAGCAGCGTGCACTTGAACAGCCAGGCGAAACCGAACGCGCCGAGCGTGCCGAGAGAGTACATTAGCAGCATAAGACCGACCTTCGCGCCGAGCGACACCCGGTCACCCGGCAGGAGCGCGGCGATCATCAGCAAATAGACCGGCAGGCGGGCGGAGCAGCTCATCAACGGGGCGACGAGGATGGTGACGAGGCGGTCCTTGGGATCCTCGATGGTGCGCGTAGCCATGATGCCGGGGATGGCACACGCGTAGGAGCTGAGGAGCGGGATGAAACTTTTTCCGTTCAATCCGACGCGGCTCATCAGCCGGTCCATGATAAATGCGGCGCGGGCCATGTAACCGGTGCTTTCGAGCAGTCCGATGAAGAAAAACAGAATCAGGATTTGCGGGAGAAACTTGATCACGCCGCCGACGCCGCCGATCGCGCCGTCGGTGACGAGATCGCGCAGGTCGCCCGCGGTCATCGCGTGTTTGACCCAGTTGGCGAGCGCCGCGGTCTGGTCGTCGATCCAGTTCATCGGAATCTCGGCCAGCGTGAAGATGCTCACGAACAGCAGCGTCATCACCGAGCCGAGCATGAGCCAGCCCCAGAGCGGATGGGTGGCAACGGCGTCGATTTTGTCCGAAACGGTTGGGCCGGTGCTGCCGGTGCGTAGCACCACCTCGGCGGCGATGCGGCCGATGGCGTCGTAACGGGAGCTGACCAGCGAACCGGCCCAGTCGGTTCCCTCGCCCGCCCAGCGTTTCTGCCAGCCGTGCAAAATCTCCCCGGTGCGAGCGCTGAGCGGCGTCGAGCCGGCGACGCGCACGCTGTCCTGATCGGTGAGCAGGAGCAGGGCCTCGGCGCGGGCGATGAGGGGCGACTTGCCATCGCTGGCGGTCAGAGAGGCTTGTAGCTCGGCCACCGCGGGCGCGATCGGCGCCGGGATGTTCCAGGCATGGCGCGAAAGCGGCAGGTCGGTCCGGCTCATCGCGAGCTTCAGATCGATGAGGCCTTTGCCGTGGACGGCTTCGCAGGCGATGACGGGAATGCCGAGTTCGTGTTCGAGCCGGGCCACGCGGATGTCGAGTCCGGCCTCCGCCGCCAGGTCCATCATGTTAAGGACGAGGATGACGGGTCGGCCCAGATCGAGAATTTGATGAACGAGATAAAGATTCCGCTCGAGGTTCGTCGCATCCACGATGCACAGGATGCGATCGGGTTGTTCCGTATCGGCGCGGCGACCGAGCAGCACGTCCCGGGTGACCGCTTCGTCGGGCGACCGTGCGGCGAGCGAATAAGCCCCGGGCAAATCGATGACGGTGATCGGCTGGCCGTGTTGCGAGTATGCGGTGCCGACCTTCTTCTCCACCGTGACGCCGGGATAATTCCCGACTTTTTGCTTCAGGCCGGTAAGGGCGTTAAAAAGCGTGCTTTTGCCGCAGTTCGGATTTCCGACGAGCGCGTAAACCGGGGTCCGGCGGTCCGCGGAGGACGATTGGACGACGGAAGGTTGAAAGACATGAGCGGGTGCACGCATCGTGGGACGGCGGGTCCGGCTTTCAGGGCTCCGCTTTCAAGAGTTCCACGATGATGTGTTCTGCCTCGGATTTTCTCAGCGTGAGGTGGTAACCACGGAGTTTGATTTCCAGCGGGTCGCCGAGCGGGGCGGTCCGGACAAGCGTCACGGGAGTTCCCGCAATCAGCCCCATTTCCCGGAGGCGGACAAACGCCGACCCGCTCGGAGGGAAGCTGCGGATGGCAGCGGTCGCGCCGACGGCGAGTTCGGAAAGTTTCATCGGCGCGGACTGGCGGTGGTCAGCGCCGACCGAGTTGCTCGACGATGATGCACCGGGCCGCGCCGTGGCTGAGGGCAATACGGGTCCCGTTGACCTGGCAAATGAAAGGTCCCGAACCTCCCACTTTGGTGACGAAGGCAGATTCGCCGAAGCCCATTTCGCGCACTCGCTGGCAAAAATCCGCTTCTCCGGTCAGTTCGCGGACCCGACCCAAGGCCCCAGCGGGCAGCTGGCATAAAGTCAGAACCGGATTGGAAACAGGGTGGCTCATCTCTCGGTGGAAGCGTATTGAGACTCGGTTTCAGCGGCGGCGCAAGCAAAACGGCGGCGCTGGATGAAATTCACACGACCAACGCTTTTCCCAAGGGGAGTGTCGCGACCTCAGCGCCAAAAAGTGGGCGCGGTCGTATTGCATTGCGTTCGTTAACAACCCCATCGGGGAGATCAACGATGGAGGGTAGCTGGATTAACGGCGGCGGCGTTTGACGGCGAGCTGAACGCCCGCGTAGCGCACCAAGCTCTGCAAATGTTCGTAAGCCTGGGGATCCATGTGGCTGGCCGCCCGCAGTTCTTCTCCAGCCCGCTTCAGGGCGTCCTCGACGGCATGTTCGTCGATTTTTTCTTCGCTGATTGCCCGTTCGGCCAAAACGTGAACCCGGTCGCCTTCGATCTCAACGAACCCGCCGCTGACCGCGAGCCACAGGGTCTGGCCATTTTTCGTCACCCGCAATTCCCCGTGCTCCACTTGGGTGAGCAGGGGAATGTGGCCTGGGAGGATGCCGATCTCGCCATCCGCCGTCGGGATGACGACGGTGTCAATCGTGTCGGAATAGACCCGGGCTTCGGGGGTGACGATTTCGAGAGTGAGCGGCATGGTGCGGAAGAAATACCGAAGGCTAAAGGGTTGAGAGCTGAGGAAGTTTCGCTAGTGCGAGGGAATCAGCTGTCAGCTTTTAGTTTTCAGGCCTTCTTGGCGGCGGCCAACACTTCGTCGATGCCACCGCGCATATAGAAGTCGCCTTCTGGAACGTCGTCGAGCTGGCCATCGAGGATCATCTTGAAACCACGGACGGTCTCCTTGACGGCGACGTATTTACCCGGCGTGCCGGTGAAGACTTCGGCGACCGCAAACGGTTGGGAGAGGAAACGCTGAATCTTGCGCGCGCGATAAACGGTCTGCTTGTCCTCGGGCGACAGTTCGTCGAGGCCGAGGATGGCGATAATGTCCTGCAGATCCTTGTAGCGCTGGAGGACGCGTTGTACTTCGCGGGCGATGTAGTAGTGCTCCTCACCCACGATGTCGGATTGCAGCGCCTTGGAAACGGAGGCGAGCGGATCGACGGCGGGATAGATGCCGAGCTCGGCGATGGAGCGCTCCAGCACGATGGTGGAATCCAAGTGGGCGAACGTGTTGGCGGGCGCCGGGTCGGTGAGATCGTCCGCGGGCACGTAGACCGCCTGCACCGAGGTGATCGAACCCTTCTTGGTCGAAGTGATTCGCTCTTGGAGGAGGCCCATCTCGTTGGCCAGCGTCGGCTGATAACCGACGGCGGACGGCGAGCGACCCAGCAAAGCGGATACCTCGGAACCGGCCTGCGAGAAACGGAAAATATTGTCGATGAACAGGAGCACGTCCTGATTTTTCTCGTCGCGGAAGTATTCCGTCATGGCGAGCGCGGAGAGCGCGACGCGCATGCGGGCGCCCGGCGGCTCGTTCATCTGGCCGTAGACGAGCGCGACCTTGGACTTTGAAAGATCCTTCTGATCGATGACGCCCGCCTCGGACATTTCGTGATAGAGGTCATTCCCTTCACGCGAACGCTCCCCCACCCCGGCGAATACCGAGTAACCACCATGCGCCTTCGCGATGTTGTTGATGAGTTCGAGAATGACGACGGTCTTGCCGACGCCGGCGCCACCGAAGGCACCGGCTTTGCCGCCCTTGATGAAGGGACAGATCAGGTCGATGACCTTGATGCCGGTTTCGAGGATCTCGGCCTTGGTGTTTTGCTCGGAGAGCGTGGGCGCGGGACGATGGATCGGGTATTTCTTCTCGAACACAACCGGACCCCGGCCGTCCACCGGCGTGCCGGTGACGTCGAAAATGCGGCCGAGCACCCCGTTACCGACGGGCACCGAGATCGGTGCGCCGGTGTCGACGACGGTCATGCCGCGAACGAGACCCTCGGAAGAGGACATCGCGATCGCGCGGGCCACGCCGGCGCCCAGGTGCTGCTGGATTTCGAGGGTGAGCACTTCCTTCTTGCCGGAAGTGGTGAACTCGATGGTGAGCGCCTGGTAGATGGGAGGAATCGCGCTTTCCGCGAACTGCACGTCAACGACAGGGCCGATGACTTGGACGATTTTACCGGTGTTCATTTATGGAAAGGGGCTGCGGAAGTTGGAGAGGCGTGATCAGGCGGCGCTAAACTGGGCGGCGGCGATTTCGAGGATTTCCTGCGTGATGCCGGCCTGCCGCGCCTTGTTGTATTCGAGGGTGAGGTCGCCGAGCAGCTTGGTGGCGTTGTCCTTGGCGGTTTTCATCGCCACCATGCGCGCGCTGTGTTCGGACGCCTTGGCGTCCAAGGCCGCATGATACACTTCGCGGTTGATATACAGCGGCAGCAGGGCCTCGAGCACGGTTTTCGGCGCGGGTTCGAACAGCATCTGGTTGTTGGCCGGCCCGGCGGCCCGCGAGGGGCCGGTTTCTTCGTTCAGCCCGCTGATGGCGGCCCGCACGCTGGACAGCGGCAGGAGCTGCAGCACCGTTGGCACCTGCACGAGAGTGTTGCGAAAACGGGGCCAGATGACTTCCACCGTGTCCACCACGCCGGCGAGAAACTGCTTGGTCATGAACTCGGCCACGACCTTCACATCTGCAAACGCCACGCGGTCGTTCGCCGGAAAATCCGCGAGCAAATCGCGCCGGGTGCGGGCGATGAACTGCGTGCCCTTGCGTCCGATCACGGCGTACTTCGCCGGCGTTTTGATGTCGATCACCGCCTTGAAGACATTGGCGTTGAGCGGCCCGGCGAGGCCTTTGTCCGAGGTGATGAGAATGATGCCGCGCGTCCGTACTTCGCGGCGGGCGAGAAAGGGATGCTGGGATTCCTCCACGCGTTCCGCGAGGGCGGCCAGCATGGTCGCGAGCAGCTCGGCGTAAGGCCGGCCGGCCAGCGTCGCCTGCTGGGCCTTCTTCATTTTCGAAGCGGCCACCAGCTCCATCGCCTTGGTAATCTGGCGGGTGTTTTTGACCGACTTGATGCGTCGGCGGATATCGCGGGTGGAAGCCATGCGGAAGAACTTCTAGAAATTCAGAATCCAGAATGCGGAAGCAAATGGGTGAGCTTTCGTCGTGCGGGATCTCTCAGATGCTGGATGCTTGGTTCGCCGCCCATCAGGCGGTGAATGTCGCTTTCCATTCTTCACAGGCGGTCTGGAGTTTGGCCTCGAGATCTTTGTCGAGCGCGGCCTTCGTGCGGATTTCGGTCAGGAGCGCGTCCTTCCGCGTGGCGAAGAATTCCTTCATCGACGAGGCGGCCGCGACGGCCTTCTTGATGTCGATCGAATCGAAGAAGTTTTTCTGCATTGCGAAGAGAATCGCGACTTGCAGCTCGATCGGTACCGGGCTGAACGCGGGCTGCTTGAACAACTCGACAATGCGGGCGCCACGTTCGAGCTGGGCCTTCGTCTTGGCATCGAGGTCGGAGCCGAATTGGGCGAAGGCCGCGAGTTCGCGGAATTGCGCAAGCTCGCCCTTGAGTTTGCCACCGACCTGCTTGGTCGCCTTGATCTGCGCGGCCGAGCCCACGCGCGAAACGGAGAGACCGACGGAGACCGCCGGGCGGATGCCTTGGTTGAAGAGATCGGTCTCGAGGAAGATCTGGCCGTCGGTGATTGAGATGACGTTCGTAGGAATGTAGGCGGAAACGTCACCGGCCTGCGTTTCAATGATGGGCAGCGCCGTCAGCGAGCCCTTGCCATCGAGCCGGGCGGAACGTTCGAGGAGACGGGAATGGAGGTAGAAAACGTCGCCGGGATATGCTTCGCGACCGGAGGGACGTTTCAGGATCAGCGAAATCTGGCGGTAGGCCACCGCGTGCTTCGAAAGATCGTCGTAAACGATCAGGGCATCCATGCCGTTTTCCATGAACCACTCGCCGATCGCCGCACCGGAGAACGGCGCTAGGTATTGATTGGCGGGGTTGTCTGCCGCGGGGGCCGCCACGATCACAGTGAATTCAAGCGCGCCCGCAGCCTCAAGCGCGGACATCGTGCGCACGATGTTGGAATTCTTCTGGCCGATCGCGACGTAGATCGAATACACCGGGCGGAACTTCGGATCGCCGCTGGCGAGGCCGACCTTGTTGATCTTCGCCTGGTTGATGATCGTGTCGATGCAGATGCTCGTCTTGCCGGTGCCGCGGTCGCCGATGATCAGCTCGCGCTGGCCGCGGCCGATCGGAATCATGGAGTCGATCGCCATGATGCCGGTGAAGAGCGGTTGGGAAACGGATTTGCGGACAATAATGCCGGGGGCGATTTTCTCAACCGGGTAGGTTTCCTTCGCGTCGATCGGACCTTTGCCGTCGACCGGGTTGCCCAGGGCATCGACCGCGCGGCCGAGCAGAGCCTTGCCGACGGGAACGGAAAGGAGCTTGCCGGTGGTCCGGACTTCGTCGCCTTCCTTGAGCTGGGAAATGTCGCCCAGGACCACGCAACCGACCTCGTCCTCTTCGAGGTTGAGCGCAATTCCGATGGTGCCACCGGGGAATTGGACCATCTCGTTGTACATCACCTCGGAGAGGCCGTCGACTTTGGCGACGCCGTCAGCGACGGTGCGGATGGTGCCGGTGTTTTTCTTGACGGCCTTGCTCGAAAGCTTGGCGATCTGCTGTTCAATCTGGTCGAGGACGGTGCTCATCGCGGAAAATATTCGGACGGGGATACAGTTGGCTAAAAGGGATCAGACGGCGGACGCCAGGGTGGCGAGCTGGCCGGCGACAGAGGATTCGTAGACGTCGTCGCCGACGCGAACGCGCAGACCGGCGAGCAGCGCGGCGTTCGGCTTGGCGATCGGCGCGACCGGACGGCGATATTTTTGAGTCATGGCGGCGCCGATGGCGGCGAGCGCCGCGTCCGTCATGCTGCCGGCGTGCTCCACCACCGCCTGGCCCCGGGCGAATTCCGCGGTCGCGAGACGCCGATAGGCCTTGAGGACGGCCAGTGTATTCGCGGGGCGGTGCTTCTCGATATATTCGAGCACGCCGGCCACGCGATCGGTGGACAGGCGTCCCTCGACCAGACTCAGTTGGAAAAACTGCCGGGCAAGCTGCTGAATTTGTTTTTTGGCGGAGGCCATTGCGGCGCGGAGGGACGGGTGGAAAGTGACGGCGGACCAGAACCGGGTCAGACGCTCGTGAGTTCGCGGGAGGCGGCGTCGTTGTAGGCGGCGCGATCGGCGTCGGAGAGCTTCTTGGTCAGCACGCGCTCGGTGGTCGTTACGACGAGGCGGGCGATTTCGATGCGGGCGTCGGCGAGCATCTTGCGGTGCTCGAGCTCGATCGCCTGCTGCGCCTTGGCGAGAAGATCGCCGGCCTTGGCGGTGGCTTCGTGGGTTTGCTTGTCGAGAAAGTCCTTCGCGGTCTTGCGGGCGTCGTCGACGATCCGGGAGGCTTCCACGTTGGCCTTTTTGATCAGGGCGGCGGTTTCCTGCTGCGTGGCGGCCAGCTTGGCCTGCATTTCCTCGGCGTACTCCAAGCCGGAGGCAATCTTCTGCTGCCGCTCGTCGAGCGTTGCAAGGACCGGCTTGAAGGCGAGTTTCCACAGAATGAAAGCGACGATCGAGAAGCTCAGAATCTGCGCCAGAATGAAGGGCACGCTGATGCCGAAATCCTGCGTGATCTTCGTGATGCCGGACGCGGCTTCACCGTGGGCGCCTTCAGCGGCGTGCGTGGTCGCGGCCGCGGCGAGGACAAGCAGAGAGGATAGCATGGCGGGACGTTGAGGAAGGAAAAGGGTCGCGCCGCCGGGTGCGGCGGCGCGAGGAATTACTTGCCGAGGAAGAGCGCGTAGAACGCGACAGCTTCAGCCAGCGCCATGCCGATGATGGACTGGACGAGGATCTTGCCCGACGCACCTGGATTGCGGCCGACGCCTTCGACGGCCTTGGCGCCGACCAGACCGACACCAATGGCCGCCGCGAGGCAACCGAAAGCGCCTTGGATGCTGCCGCTTATTTCAGCGATGACTGTGATCATGTGATTTTATTATGTTGTTGGTTGGATTGCCGCCGTGCGCACGCGTGGCACGCTCCCGGCGGGAAAGGTTCAATGCGCGTCTTTGCCGTGGCCGTGGGTGGAGTCGTGAGGCTCGTCGCCGTGATTGCAGATCAGCCCGATGTAGACGCTGACTAGCAGGGTGAAAACAAGGGCCTGTACGAAGCCGATCAGGAGTTCCAGAAAGTAGAACGGCACCGGCAAAATCCATGGCGTGATCGCCGACATGGAATGGAGGAGATTCTCACCACCAAACACGTTGCCAAAAAGACGAAACGAAAGCGAAATTGGCCGGAACGCGATCGAAATGACCTCGATAAGCCCGACGGCAAAAAATACGAGGAAAAGCGGGTAGTAAATGACGCCGGGCACGTCGCTCTTGTCGGCCTTATTGCCGAAGATATCCTTCAGGACCAGCGTCGGTCCCGCGTAGCGCATGATAAAATAGAACCAAGCAACGATCGAAACAACCGCCAGGGCGATGGTTCCATTGAGGTCGGCGTTCCCCGGCCGAACGAGTTCGTGACCGTGAAAGTAGATCGTGCCGACGCCCGGAAACAGGCCGCTCCAATTCTGAATCAAAATATACGTGAAGAGCGCGACCAGTAGCGGAAAGGTGTGCTTCGCGACTTTGGAACCGACAATCGGCGCAGTAAGTTCGAGGATGCCTTCCACGAGGTTCTCAACGACCGCTTGGCCGCGGGTTGGAACGAGTTTCGGTTTCTTGATCGCGATACGAATGACGACGAC
Organism: Opitutia bacterium; assembly: GCA_947442255.1. The sequence continues at coordinate 43,456 of CANEVO010000005.1, read as the reverse complement.
CAAAGCGAGAGCCACGATCCAACTTGTAACCATGCTGTTTGTTACCGGCAATGGGCCTATATAAAACAAGGCCTGCGCGGCGGCGGAAAGCCCATGCGACTCAGCTGCAAACGCAGAAGCGCTGAATGCTGGAAAAACAAAAAGAGTGGCGAGTTTGGTGACCCGTGACATGCGCGCGCGATGCAAGTGAAAAGAAGAGGAACGGGGAGGAAAGGCCACCCCCCGCCCCCCCGTCAACCTTGGAAATGGCCGGCTGCTTTGGCCCCCTGATCAATTAAGGTTCAACGTCTTTTTGGGCGGGAGGGCTAATGGCCGGTGGAAATGACGGCCTCCGGCGGGCGACCAAAGAATGGTGAGTTGGGGCGCGATTCTGAAACACGGTTTCTGCCTCGAAAGGCCAGGGTTCGTCGGTCAATTTCCATTGATCATTCGCGGTCACGGTCGCTCGGGCCGCCTCGAAATACGGCGCGAAATCGGTGCGGAAAATCAAGCGGCAATCAAAAGTAGCGTGTGATGCAAGCTGCTGAAGAAAAGATTGTTGTATTATTCTATGCTTGTGGTGCCGTGATTTCGGCCATGGATCGGGGAAAAGAATGAAGGCATCACGGATTCGCGTCGTGGGCGGCAGGGTTTCGAGGAAGAGCCGGCCTTCCGTTCGCAGAAAATGAAGGTTGGTAAGCCGGGCGCGATCGCGTTTGCGGCGCGCCCGTTCGATCCGTTCGCTGACAATATCGACTCCGATGCAACACACGGTTGGATGAGCGGCGGCATAGGCGGCGAGAAAGTGGCCGTGGCCGCTGCCGAGTTCCCAGACGAACTCGGTCGCCCCGTCCAATGCGGCGTCGAGTTCGCGGGCCAACGCCATTCGGCGCTCAGCCAAGATGCCGAGATATTCCCGACTGGGGGTGCCCTCTTCCACGTTAGGTCGCCTCTCTTCCCCTGCCCGCTTCAATGGTAATCAACAGGACCATGATGTCGGCTGGATTTACCCCGCTAATGCGACTCGCCTGGCCGAGCGTCATCGGTTGCATATCAGTGAGTTTCAAGGCGCTTTCTTTTCTTAAGCCACTTATAGATAGAAAATTAAGCGATTTCGGTATTCGAATCCCTTCGATCCGTGAAAGCTTCTCGATCTGCCGCTCCTCGCGTGCCAGATAGCCTTGGTAACTGACACGATAGATCACCTCGTCGCGCACGGCCCGTGGCTGTTCAGTAAAATCTTGTGGAAGGATGGTGGTTCGATCTCGTCGTATCATTTCCGCCCATGTTCCAGTTGGGCCCCGGGTGGTTTCCAGCCGTTTAATCCAATCGGTGATCGCTTTTCTTTTGGCCGCGATACGCTCGAGCCGGGGCTTCGAAACGAGCCCGTGCTTCTCGGCATGGTGAGCCAGACGGAGTTCGGCACTAGCGTGGTTAAAGAGCAGCCGGTGTTCGGCCCGGCTGGTAAACATCCGATAGGGCTCATTTGTGCCCTTAGTGACCAAGTCGTCGATGAGGACGCCCGTGTAGCCTTCGTGCCGCTGGATCAGCATCGGAGCCGTTCCCCTCCCCTTATTTACGGCATTTACGCCCGCGACCAAGCCCTGCACGGCGGCTTCCTCGTAGCCTGACGTGCCGTTGATCTGTCCGGCAAAAAACAACCCCTCGACCTTCTTTGACTCAAGCGTGGGATAAAGCTGCGTAGGCGGCGCAAAGTCGTATTCGACGGCATAGGCCGGCCGCAGTAAGACGGCCTTTTCAAGGCCCGGGATGCTGTGGACCATGCGGAGCTGAACGTCGAACGGCAAACTTGTTGACAAGCCATTCACATAAAATTCGTTGGTCGTCCGGCCCTCGGGTTCGAGGAAAAGCAGGTGCCGGGGCTTGTCGGCAAAGCGAACGAATTTATCCTCGATACTTGGGCAATACCTTGGCCCCACGCCCTCAATCTCACCGCTATACATTGCCGAGAGATGAAGGTTGTCCCGGACGATCTGAGCCGTCTCTTGCGTTGTGTAAGTCATCCAGCACGAAACTTGTTCACATCCGGGGCTCCATCCCAAGCGCTGTTCGCCGGTATGTTCCACGTGGAACAGATTCTCGGGGTCTCGGGTATCGTGGAAGGCAAAGAATGTCGGGTCCGGATCGCCGCGTTGTTCCTCCATCTTGCTGAAATTGAGGCTTCGCCCGAGCAACCGTGGCGGAGTTCCGGTCTTCAATCGGCGAAGTTCTATGCCGGCCTCCTGCAGGCTTGCTGAGAGGGTCTTTGCGCTGAAATCGCCCAAACGTCCGCCTTCATTTTTATTCTGACCAATGTGCATCAGGCCGCGTAGAAATGTCCCGGTGGTAACGACCACCGCCGGAGCCCGAAATTCGATGTCGAGATTTGTCCGGCAACCAACAACCCGATTGTGTTCGAAAATGAGGCTCGTGACCAAGGCTTGGAATACCTGAAGATCGTCTTGCAGCTCCAGCGTATGTTTGAGCCGGAACTGATAGGCTTTCTTGTCGCATTGGGCGCGCGGCGATTGAACGGCTGCGCCTTTGGACTCATTGAGAAGTCTGAATTGAATCGCCGTGACATCGGTGTTGATGGCCATCTCGCCCCCGAGCGCATCGATCTCGCGGACCATTTGCCCCTTAGCTTGGCCACCAATGGCCGGGTTACAGCTCATCTGGGCAATCGAATCGATATTGCCGGTCAGGAGTAGGGTAGAGGCGCCCATCCGTGCGGCTGCCAATGCGGCCTCAACTCCGGCGTGGCCCGCGCCGCAGACGATGACATCAAACTTTAAATCGTTGTAAATCAATGTTATAAATCTTTATCTGGGCGGCTGAAGCGATCGCTCTTCGCCTATTTCCCGATACAAAAAGAGGCAAAGAGTTGGTCGAGCATCCGCTCATTGTCCACTTTTCCCAGAATTTCCTCATAAGCCGCGAGCACAGTCCGGAGATCGCTGGCGAGGAGCTCCACCGGCCCGTCGGATTCGACTTTGGCGAGGGCGCGTTGAAGCCCTTCCTGCGCCGCGCGCAAGGCATGGGCATGGCGGGCATTGATGGCGATGACTTCATCTCCGACGAGCGGCTGAAACGCGTCGGCCCGGGCGACGATACGGCGGATGAGCTCCTCGATCCCGGTGCCGGTCATCGCCGATACACGCACCCATTCTGTCGCCCCAGGCAGGGCTTCCGGCGGCCGGGCCGCCGGTGCCGCATCGATTTTATTCAGAACCCCCAGGGTCCGATCCGGTCGTATCCAGGAAAGCAATTCCTCCGGCAGCGCGTCGGCGGGCCGGGTGGCGTCGGCCACCACGAGAAAGAGGTCAGCCTCCGCCAGCCGTTCGAGCGTTTTATCCATGCCGAGTTTTTCGAGCGGGGCGGGGGAGGCGTTCAGACCGGCGGTGTCAATGATGCGGAGGCAGTGCGGCCCCACGATGATTCGCTCTTCGATGAAATCACGCGTGGTGCCCGGCTCCGGGCTCACCAGCGCCCGCTCGCGACCCACCAGTCGGTTGAGCAGGCTGCTTTTGCCCACGTTGGGTGCGCCGACGATCACGGTCTTGATGCCGTCGCGCAGGAGTTCCCCATAGTGGCTCGTCGCGAGCAGGCGTTCGGATTCACGAGCCATCCGCTTGATCTCGGCGGCGACGGCGCCCTGGTCTTCCGGGGGCAGATCCTCGTCGGGAAAGTCGATGTAGGCCTCCACCCGCGCCAGGACGCCGAGCAGCGCCTCCACCAGGGCATTCATGCGGTGGCCGAGGGCCCCGCGCAACTGTTGCTGGGCGGCGGTGAGAGCTCGCTCGCTGCGGGCATGGATCAAGTCCATCACCGCCTCGGCCTGGCTGAGATCCATCCGGCCGTTGAGAAAGGCCCGCTGCGTGAATTCCCCCGGCTCGGCCGGCCGGCAGCCGCGGGCAAAGAGGTCCTCAAGGATTCGCTGTGCGATGAACGGGTTGCCGTGGCAGGAAATCTCCAGCGCGTCCTCCCCGGTGTACGATCGTGGTCCTTGGAAGAACGTGACGACCACGTCGTCCACCAGCCGGTCGTGCCGGTCGCGATAATCCGCATGGCGTACCTGCCGGGGTGGGAGCGAGGGACAAATCTCCGCGGTGATCCGACTCGTATCCGGTCCGCTTATGCGCAGGACGGCGAGCGCGGCCGTGCCCACCGGGGTGGCGAGGGCGGCAATCGTGTCGGCATGGTGCGGCATGGAGGGGACCGGAAACCCTTCCGGCCTCGTGCGGGCAAGTCAAATGCCCCCGCACGCCGTGCCCTTTCGGCGGGCCGCGTCTCCCCGCGGGTGCGGCGCGTCTCAGCGGGCGTTAATCACCAGGGGGGAAACCCGGGTGCCATCGGCCACCTTGTCTCCGGGGTAAACCACCACCTGGTCGCCCTCCCGCAGACCGTCGAGGATTTCGGTGGCGATGCCGTTGCCGCGACCGGGCGTAACTGTGCGCAACCGGGCCCGGCCGCCTTCGGCCACGAAGGCCTGCCAGGCTCCGCCGCGTTGAAACAGCGCGCCGGACGGCGCTTGCAGGGCCGCCGGATTCTCCCAAGTGACGACGCGCGCCTCGACGCGATAGGCATCGCCGAGGGTGGGGCGCCGCTCGATGGCATCGGTGAAGTCGGCGATCACGTAAACGCGCTGTTCCTCGACGCCCAGCGCGGAAATCTTGGTGAAGGCGGACGGCTCCACGAGCCGCACCCGCGCCGCCAGCGGCTCCGGGCCGCCCCATTGCTCCAGCATCACGCGCGCACCCGGGCGGATCGCCACGCCGTCGCGCGAGAGGACTTCGATGCGTAATTCCAGATCCGTGGCGGCGCCCACTTCCAGCAGGGGAAAACCAGCTGGCACGACCCGTGCGCTTTCTTGCAACACGCGGAGGATATGCCCGCTGACGGGGGACGTCAGGACCAATGGCTCCGCGCCCGAATTCCGCGGCTGGTCCGATCCCGGTGAAACTGGCTGCCCCCGGATGAGCAGGGCTTGCGCTTGCTGGAGTTCGAACTCCGCGACCTTGAGGGCAAACTCGGCGGCCCGCACATCCTGACTGGCGGTTTCGGCCCGCATCTCGGCGGCCTCGTATTCCTGCGCGGAAAGCACCTTTTGCTCCCGGAGTCGTTTTGTCCGATCGAATTCAGCGGTCGACATCCGGGCGGTGGCGGTGGCCCGGGCCGAACGTGCGGTGGCGGCGTCGCGGGCGGCCTCGGCGGCCCGTACCCGCGCCTCGGCCTGCGCTTGCGAGCGGGCGTCGAGAAAATCCACGTTGCCGGGCTCGAGCACGGCGAGAACCGTTTTCCCCGCGATGACTTCCGCGCCCGCTTTCCATTCGATGCGTCGCAGCTGGCCTGCCACCGGTGCCGACACCACGTAACGATTTTTTACCCGGGTCATGCCCTCCTGATCGACCGTGACCACGAGCGGCCCGCGTTTCACCGTGCCCGATTCCACCGGCACGGCGCGCGGCCAGAGCCCGGCGACGATCAGGGCGACGAGGACCGCTCCGCCCAACCACGGCAACCGCCGGCGCCAGCCGGAGGCAGCGAATTTTTTGGCGGTGGGCGGGGCAGGGGGGAAGGGTTTCATGAAGGAGGGAGGAATCGCGGATCAGGCCGGATTGCGTGGAGGGTTCGCGATGGCGGAAACGGCTTCAATCGAGCGCCTTCAACGCACTGACCAGATCGATATCGGCAAGCTTGCGCGCGGCAAACAACGCCGAAAGCGCCGACGCGACCGCGACGACGAGCACGGCAAAGGCATAATTGGACACCGTGAGAACGAGGGGCAGGCGCACGGTTTCCGTGTTCACCGCCTGCAAAATGCCCCGCGCAAACCCGGAGCCCAGCACCAGACCAAGCGGCAGGGCCGCCAGCGTCAGCAATACGAGTTCGCCCACGAGCACGGCGCCCACTTCGCCGCGGCTGAATCCAAGTACGCGGAGCGTGGCGAGTTCGCGGGCGCGCTCCGAAAGCGAGATGCGGGCGCTGTTATAAATGATGCCAAAGGCCACGATCGTCGCGAACATCATGTACATTTTTTGGAGCAGCCCGATGCTTTCACCCGTGGTCTTGCGGAAGCCTTCGCGGATTGAATTCTTGATCACGCAGCCCGCGAGTCGCGGGGTGTTCTTGACTGCCTTGAGGAATTCGCTCCAACGGCCCGCCTCGACCACGACGTGGGCGCCGCTGATCGTGTCGCCCTCGAGCAGCAGGCGGTTGAGCGCGTGCAGTTCCATGTAGGCGGCGGTGCCCGCAAAATCCTCGGCGAGGCCGACCACGGGCACGGTCAGCTCGCGTTCCCGTCCTTCGAGCACGCGTGCGATGACGTGGTCGCCGGGTCGCACCTGTAGTACATCGGCGAGTTTGGCGGACATCACGATGCCGCGCGGCGGAAGCGACAGTTGCCGGGGCTGCGCGTCGATGACGCGGCTGAGTGTGCCGCGTTCCGGCAAGCCCTGGATCATCAGCCGGCGGGTGATCGGGCCGGCGCGTAGTTCCACCGGCACAAAACGAAACGGCTCCGCGTGCACGACTCCGGGCAGATGCTTGAAATCAGCGAGCGAACGCGCGGCCTCCGGTTCGACCAGGGAGAGCGTGACGGTCTGCCGTTGCACGACGTCCCATTGAAAATCGATCACGTAGTCGATCCCGTCGCGAAACGAATTGGGCACGATCAAGATTCCCGTGGCGAGGGAAAGGGCAAGGCAGGTGAGTCCGCTGCGTACCGGCCGCCGCTGGATGTTGCGGAGCGCCATGCGAAACGAGGCGCTGAACCAGCGGGCGATCCCGAGGCGCTCGACAAAGACCGGCCGGTAGCTCGCCGGCGCCTCGGGGCGCATCGCTTCGGCCGGCGGCAGGCGGACGGCGCGCCGCACGGCCCCGGCAACCCCGGCGAAGGCCGCGAGTGCGCTCACGATGGCGGCTGAGACCAGTACGCGCGTATCCAGTAGAAAATCCAGCTGGGGAAACCGGAAAAAAAGATGGTACATCTCCACGAGTTTCCGCCCGAGCACCGTGCCGCCGACCGCGCCGACGAGGACGCCGACGCCAACGATGGCGAGGGAAAATTTGAAATAGTGCGCGCCGACCTCCGCATTGCTGAAACCGCACGCTTTCAGCATCGCGATCTGCTCGCGCTGCAGCGCCACCTGCCGGCTCATCACCGAGTTCGTCATGAACGCCGCGACGCTCAGGAACACGAGCGGAAACGCGATCGAGAGTCCTTCCAACACACGGATTTCGTCGTCGACCCGGCGGTTCGAGGGATGGTCGATCCGTCCGTACGCGCCGCGGCAGCCGTAGGGTGCGAGCACGCGATTCACCGCAGCGATCACTTCCCGTTCCGATGCCCCCGGGGTGAGGGTGAGGGCGACCGAATTGAAGGCGCCGTAGAGCTGGAAAGCCGTCGCGAGTTCCTTGTAAGGCATCCAGAACACGCCGTAGGTCTTGTTGTCCGGCAGCGCGGCTCCAGGCGGGGCCTCGAAGACAAACTCGGGGGACAGCACGATGCCGGACAGGTGAAAGGTTTGTTTGCGGCCGTTGAGCACGGCGGCGACCACGCCGCCCGGCTTGAGCCCGTGCGTGTCGGCGAACGCCTCGCTCACGGCGATTTCGCGCCGCGCCGCGCCGCCCAGCGGCAGCCGGCCGCTGCGAACGTAGAGCCGGTTCAGGACGGCGGCACCGCGCTCCGGAATCGAGTTGATCAGCCCGACGGCCGGTTCCGCGAGCCCGGGCACGTCCAGGGTGACCTGCGCGGCGATGCCCGTTTCCACGGCGGCTACGCCGGGAATCGCGGCGAGCTGATACCGCACCGCTTCGGGGGCGCGTTTGAGGCGCGCAAAAATCTCGGCGAAGCGATGGTGCTCGTAGTACGTGTCTCGCGTTGTCGCGAGTGAGAGGATCAACGAGCGCGTCATCACCATCATCGCGAGGCCGCAGGCCATTACGAGCGCGACCGCGAGGGCTTGCGATTTGAGCGCCCGCAGATCGCGCAGAAGTTTGCGGTCCAGCAGGCTCATCGGCGCATTTTTGCACGCGGGATGCGCTGCGCGGTCATCTGCATCGACATGGGCAGGACGCCATGCGCGGGACGGCATCGAACGCGGTTAATTCGACCGGCGCGGGTGCGATTCATGGGGACTTCACCACGCGAGCGCCCGCACCGAACCGCGCTGTTGGTTCGTGCGCAGGTTGACGATCCGGCCGTCCGAAAGCGTGAACACCCGGTCGGCCATGTCCGCGAGGATGGCATTGTGCGTGATGATCACCGCGAGGGTGCCGATGTCGCGATTGATGCGCTCGATGGCTTCGAGCACCGTGATCCCCGTGCGCGAATCGAGGGCCCCGGTGGGCTCGTCGCACAGCAACACGTCCGGCCGCTTGGCGATGGCCCGGGCGATGGCGACACGCTGTTGCTCGCCGCCGGAGAGTTGGGCGGGAAAATGATCCATGCGATCGGCGAGCCCGACGAGGTCGAGCGCCTCCTCCGGCGCCATGGGCGCCCGGCAAATCTCGGTGATCAGTGCGACATTTTCGCGCGCGGTGAGGCTGGGAATCAGATTGTAGGCCTGAAACACGAAGCCCACGGCATCCCGGCGAAAGACCGTCAGCTCCGGTTCGTCGAACGCCGCGAGGTTGGCGCCGCGGTAGAGCAGGGTGCCCTCCGTGGGCGAATCCAGGCCGCCGAGCTGGTTGAGCAGGGTGGATTTTCCGCTGCCCGACGCTCCGAGGAGCACGATCAATTCCCCGGCGTACAGGTCGAGATCGACCCCGGCGAGCGCGGTGACGGCGGCCGAGCCCTCGCCGTAAACGCGCGCCAGTCCGCGGACGTGAAACACCGGTTCGCGCACGGTAACCGCCGCGGTTGGCAACGGGCGGATTTCAGCGGATGCGGACATGGCGGAGAACGGAAAGCAAACTGAACCCCGCGGTGGGCCGCAATCGACAAACCATTTCGGGTCGAACGCCTTCACCGGATCGAACGATCTGCAGAGCGCCTCGCGGTGGCGCCGGCGGTAAAGCGGTTTGAACTCAAATTCCGCAGTTGGTTAACCGCTAATCTTCGCTAATCGGTGCTAAAAAAGCTGATGCAATAAATTCATCGAAGCTTTCAGCTTCACCGATCAGGTGAAGCGGCTGGTTGCGGAAGTTCGAACGCATTTAATTGATTAGCCTTTATTAGCGTGGATTAGCGGTTGGTTCTTCTGCGTCTTTCCGGTTAAACTTAAGTGCTTCAAGTTTGGTATCGCCATTCGCAGCCGATCAGCGCTTCGGGGCTGCCGGGGGCTGCACGGACAGCAATGGCTCCGGGGGCGGAAGAAAGTCGGCGACCTTGCCGCGGGCAAACTCCTGCTCAATCTCCGTCGCCCGTCGTTCGCCGGCGACGGTCCACTCCGGGCGTTTCATCGTTTGGATATGCTGGCGCAGGGCGGTTTCGGCCTGGGCGTCGGCACCGCGCTTGGTCGCGAGGACCAGCCAGCAGAGCGCCTCGGCGTAATCGCGCTTCACGCCGCGGGCGCTGGCATAGGCGGCGCCAAGGTTGTGAAAGGCCTCGGACACGCCGCCGGCGGCTGCGGCGCGGAAATAGGCGAGGGCCCGTGTGCGGTCCTGCTTCACGCCGTCGCCGTCGTCCAGCAGCATCCCGATGCGAAAGGCGGCCGAGCCCTCACCCGCGCGCGCGGCCTGTTCCAGCAGAATGAGAGCCTTGGGCCGATCCTGCGTCACTTTGTGTTCGGGATCGCCGCGCAGCAGCAGCTCGCCGAGTTGGGCCTTCGCCTTCGGATTACCCTTTTCGGCGGCGGCCGTGAGTTCCTTGACGTCGGCCCAGCTGTTGCCGCCGCCGGTGCGTGACATCAGAACAGGGGGAGAATCCTTCGGCTCCTTGTCCTTTTTGTCTGGTTTGCGGTCGGCGGCAACGGCGGCTGAGGCCAGCATTAGGCAAACGACCGGGGTCATCCATCGAACGGCGGACCGGCCGATCCAAGTCGGCCGGTTCTTTGCGGCGAGTCGATGCAGGCCCGAGGGCATGCGGCAAGAAAACCGACGGCGATCGATCGTGCAACCCCGCCGCCAAAATGTACGACGAAAATTCATGGAACCGGACGAGCACCGCGCCCGGCGGCTTCCGCCGCGGCCCATGACCGGTGGAAATTACGCTTCCGCTTCGCCCGTGATCACGGCCCCGCCGGTCACGTGCACCTTCTCCAGGATCGCGGTTTTGATTTTCTCGGCGAGCTCCGGCTTTTCCTTGAGCGCGGCCTTGGCCGCATCGCGGCCCTGGCCGACGAGGTTGCCTTCGTAGGCGATCCAAGCGCCTTTCTTTTCGAGGATCTTGTGTTCGAGGCCGAGATCGAGGAGCGACCCGATCTTCGAGATGCCCTCGTCATACATGATGTCGAACTCCACCTCGGTGAAGGGCGGGGCGACCTTGTTCTTCACGACTTTGATCTTCGTGCGATTGCCGATGACTTTGCCCTCGGGCGTCTTGATCTGATCCTTGCGGCGGATGTCGATGCGGATCGACGAGAAGAATTTCAGCGCCCGGCCGCCGGAGGTGGTTTCGGGGTTGCCGAACATCACGCCGATTTTTTCGCGGATCTGATTGGTGAAAATGCACACGCAATTCGTCTTGCTGACGACGGCGGTGAGGCGGCGCATGGCTTGGGACATCAGGCGCGCCTGTGCGCCCATCGTCATGTCGCCCATCTGCCCGTCGAGTTCGGCGCGGGTGGTGAGGGCGGCGACGGAGTCGAGCACGATCACGTCGATGCTGTTCGAGCGGATGAGGGTCTCCATGATGTTGAGCGCGTCCTCGCCGCTGTCCGGCTGGGAAACGAGCAGGTCATCGAGGTTGACCCCGACGATGCGGGCATACTTCGGGTCGAGCGCGTGCTCGACGTCGATGAAGGCCGCGAGCCCGCCTTTTTTCTGCGCCTCGGCGATGACACTGAGGCAGAAGGTGGTTTTGCCCGAGGATTCTGGGCCGTAGACTTCGATGATGCGGCCCTTGGGCAGGCCGCCAACGCCGAGCGCGAGGTCGATGGCGAGCGAGCCGGTCGAGAGCGTCTCGACCTTCATCTTGGAGTTGCTGCCGAGGCGCATGATCGAGCCCTCGCCGAACTGCTTGGTGATGGAGGAGAGCGCCAGCTCGATGTTCTTGTCGCGAGCGTGGGCGACGGCGGCGGGCGGTTCGGCCCGGCCCTTGGTGGCGGGTGAGGTGGCTTTGGTTTCGGCGGCGGCTTTGGACATGGCGGAGACGGTTATAAGGACGTGGGTGGGTGTTTAAATAAAGAGGCGCGGCAGCCAGCGTGGGCCGGCGGAAAGGCGAGGCAAGGGCGACCTTACGGAAATCGGACATGACGTGTTCAGGTGAACACGTCAAGCCTCTTGCGCGGCCGAAGCAAGCGGGCCCCGGATCGGCCACGAGTAAAAACACGGGCCGCGGCATCCCCGCGGACGAACGGGCGGCAGTCGTGGAATTCGGCCGGCGTGCGAGCAACGTCGGCAACGTGCGCACGATGGGCGGCGGCTTCGGCCTCACCAAGGCGTTTCTCGCCACAAAACAGTTCGGCGGACGCTGCTGGATTGCCTCGGAGGTGGGTATCGGCACGCGCGTCCGGATCCACGTCCCGCGTCCCTTGGCGGCTCAGACGCGGTAATAGCCACGGAACCAGTCGACAAAGCGCCGGAGGCCTTCCTCCAGCGGCATCTTAGGCGTGAAACCGATCGCCACTTGGATCCGCGTGAGATCGGCGCACGTGGCGAACATGTCGCCCGGCTGCGGCGGTAGCAGTTCGATCTGCGCCTTGCGGCCGAGGAGTTCCTCGAGCATGCGGACAAACAGCACGGTTTCGACCGGCCGGTGATGGCCGAGGTTGAAGATGCGCGGCGGCCGGTTCGACGTGCTCACGGCCAGCGGGGTGGGGGAGTCGGCCGGACTCGACGAGCTCACGGCAGGTGGCGGGTAAAGCAGCACCTTTACGACACCATCGACGATGTCGTCGATGTAAGTGAAGTCGCGGAGGTTCTTGCCTTGGTTGAAGAGCTTGAGTGGTCGGCCCTCGAGAATGGCGCGAGCGAAGAGCGTGGGGGCCATGTCCGGCCGACCCCAGGGTCCGTAGACGGTGAAAAAGCGCAGGCCGGTGACGTTGAGCCCGTGGTTCAGCGCGTAGCTGTGCGCCATGAGCTCGTTGGCTTTCTTGGTCGCGCCATAGTACGAAACGGGCTGGTCAGTGTTGTCGTCCTCGTGGAACGGAGGCTTTGCGCCAGCGCCGTAAACGCTGCTGCTGGAGGCAAACACGAGGTGCTTTGGCGGGGTACGCCGGCAGGCCTCGAGCACGCTGGCAAAGCCTTCCAGGTTGGACCGGGTGTAGGCTGCGGGATGCTCCATGCTGTAGCGGACGCCGGGTTGCGCGCCCAGATGGACAAAATAGTCGGGTTTGAAATGCGCAACGAGGCCGGCGAATTTCTCCGCGTCGGCGAAATCGGCCTGCAAAAAGCGAAAATCCTCCCGCGACGTGAGTTCCGCGAGCCGGGCTCGCTTCAGGGCCACGTCGTAGTAGTCGTTCAGGTTGTCCACGCCCAGCACCTCGCAGCGCTTCGTTTCCGCCAGGCGCCGGGCGACGTGGTAACCGATGAAACCGGCGGCGCCGGTTACGAGGACTTTCATCTTGCGCGTGATAGGGTAACGCGCGCGGGGCGGCTAGCGGAAACTGCGCCGGCCGACCGGAAAGGCTGGAATCGCGGCAGGTGTGGCGCGCACCGCGGTTCCGCCTGCGGAAGACGATCCCGAAAATTGTGAGAACGGGGCGAAGACTGTGCTTGATTGCCGAAATCGCTGCCCTTTACCTTGCGACACTTTTGCCTCCGCATACGCTCACCGAATGAAGATCAAAGCCTATCTCAAGCCGCAATGCGGCTGGTCCAACGGTGTCCGCGCCGTTTTGCGGAAGCATAACCTGCCGTTCGAGGACATCGACATCATCAACAACCGCGCAAATTACTCGGAAATGGTGCAAAAGTCCGGCCAGCCCCTCTCGCCGTGCGTCGAAATCGACGGCGTGATGCTGGCGGACATCTCGGGCGAAGAGGTGGAAAACTATCTGCTCAGCAACGATCTCGTGAAACCGAACGAGGTCGCGCCGGATGTGCCGACCAATGCGGGTTGCTCCGACGACGAGCACGCCAAGATGGCCACCAAAACGATCCGCTTCTTCTAAACCACGCTGAGCGCTCTCCGCAAATAACACTCCCGGGCCGCTCTCGCACAGAACGAGACCGGCCCTTTTTTTCGACGCCCTTCGCCACCTTGCCGCCTCCGTTCGGTCTGAAATCCGCTTCTCCTTCGCTTCCTTCACTTTTGCACAACCACGCGCTTCGAACCAAATGAACAGCAGTAGCGATCGCGATCAGCCCAGCGCCCTTCCCGTCCGTTCGCCCGGCCTGCCGCCGAAGCAGGGGTTGTACGATCCCTGGTTCGAACACGAGGCCTGCGGCGTGGGCTTCGTGGTCGACATGCACGGGCGCAAATCGCACAAGATCCTCGCCGACGCGCTCCAGGTCCTGCGCAACCTCGACCACCGCGGCGCCAGCGGTGCCGAGGTCAATACCGGCGACGGTGCCGGCGTGCTGTTGCAGATGCCGCATGGATTTTTCGTCGAGGCCTGCAAAAGCTCGCGCATCACGCTCCCGGCCGCCGGCGAATACGGCTGCGGCCTCGTCTTCCTGCCGCGCAACCCGACCCTCCGCCGCAAAATTGAGGAGCGTTTCGAGCAGTTGATCCAATCCGAGGGTCAGATCGTCCTCGGCTGGCGCACGGTCCCGACCAACAGCGCACCGCTCGGCGACACCGCGCGTTCGTGCGAGCCGTTCATGCGGCAGATCTTCATCGGCCGCGGCGCCGGCGTCACCGACGATCTCGCGTTCGAGCGCAAGCTCTACGTCATCCGCAAGCGCGCCTACACCGACATCCGCACATCCACGCTGGCCGGCGCGGAGTACTGGTACGTCGCGAGCCTGTCGATGAAGACACTCGTCTACAAAGGCATGCTCACCACCGAGCAGGTCGACCAGTATTTCCCCGACCTCAAGCACCCCGCGATGGAGACCGCCCTCGCGCTCGTGCACTCGCGGTTTTCCACCAACACCTTTCCGAGCTGGGAGCGCGCGCATCCTTACCGCTATCTCGCGCACAACGGCGAAATCAACACGCTCCGCGGCAATATCAACTGGATGCACGCGCGCCAGGCGCTGTTCGAAAGCGAACTCTTCGGCGAAGACATCAAGAAGATCCTGCCGATCATCAACCCAAACGGCTCCGACTCGTCGATGTTCGACAACACGCTCGAACTCCTCGTCCTCGCCGGCCGCCCGCTCGCGCACGCGATGATGATGATGATTCCCGAGCCGTGGTCCAATCACGAGTCGATGGATCCCGACCGCCGCGCGTTCTACCAGTACCACTCCTGCCTGATGGAGCCGTGGGACGGCCCCGCCTCGATCGCGTTCACCGACGGCAAGCAGATGGGCGCCATCCTCGACCGCAACGGCCTGCGCCCCTCGCGCTTCTGCGTCACCAAGGACGGCCTCGTCATCATGGCGTCCGAGGCCGGGGTGCTGGACATTCCGCCCGATCAGATTCTCCAGAAGGGCCGGCTCCAGCCCGGCCGCATGTTCCTCGTCGACACCGAGCAGGGCCGCATCATCGAGGACGAGGAGATCAAGCAGCAGTTCGCCACCGAGCGGCCGTATCGCGAGTGGATCAAGGAACACCTCGTCCACCTGAGCGATCTGCCCGAGGCGCCGACGGTCGAGCAACCCGACCACGCCACGCTGCTCCAGCGCCAGATTGCCTTCGGTTACACCTTCGAGGATGAGCGCGTCATCATCACGCCCATGGCGAAGGACGGCGTGGAGGCAATCGGCTCGATGGGCAACGACGCCGCGCTCGCGGTGCTCTCCGACAAGCCGCGCCTGCTGTACGATTATTTCAAGCAGCTCTTCGCGCAGGTTACCAACCCGCCGATCGACTCCATTCGCGAGGAGATCGTGATCTCGGCCGAGACGCGCCTCGGCTCCGAGGGCAACCTGCTCAACCCGCAGCCGACCGCCTGCCGCCGCGTCGAGTTGAAGTGGCCCATCCTCACCAACGAGGAGTTCGCCAAGATCCGTCGCACCAATCTGCCCGGCCTTCGCATGGGCGTCCTCCCGATCCTTTTCCGCGTCACCCGGGGCGAGCGCGGCCTCGCCAAATCGATGGAGGAACTCTCTATCATCGCCCGCCGCATGATCGAGGAGGAGGAGGTCAACGTGATCATCCTCAGCGATCGTGGCGTGACTAAGGACTACGCGCCGATCCCGTCGCTCCTCGCGGTGGCCGGCCTGCACCACTATCTGATCCGCGAAGGCCTGCGCACCCGCGTCTCGCTCGTGCTCGAGACCGGCGACGCCCGCGAGGTGCACCACTTCGCCCTGCTCATCGGCTACGGCTGCAGCGCCATCAATCCCTACGTCGCGTTCGAGACCATCGATGACATGATCCGCGAGGGCATCCTCGTGGGCATCGACCACAAGAAGGCCTGCCAGAATTTCGTGAAGGCCGGGTCGAAGGGCGTCGTGAAGGTCATGTCCAAGATGGGCATCTCCGCGATCCAGTCCTACCGCGGCGCGCAAGTGTTCGAGGCCCTCGGCCTCCGCCAGGATGTGATCGATCACTACTTCACGTGGACGCCGTCGCGCGTCGGCGGCATCGGCCTCGACGTGATCGCGCAGGAAGTCCTCATGCGCCACCGCGCCGCCTATCCGGAGCGTCAGGTCAACGGCCATGTGCTCCCCGTCGGGGGCATCTACCAGTGGCGCGCGAGCGGCGAGGCGCACCTGTTTACGCCCGAGTCGATCCACGCGTTGCAGAAAGCGGTCCGCCAAAACAGCAAGTCCGCCTACGCCGCCTACGCGAAACTGATCAACGACCAGTCGAAGAATCTCTGCACGCTGCGCAGCCTGCTCGACTTCAAGGCCAACGACCCGGTCCCGCTCGACCAGGTCGAGTCCGCCGAGGCGATCATGAAGCGCTTCAAGACGGGCGCGATGTCCTACGGCTCCATCTCGCAGGAGGCGCACGAAACGCTCGCCATCGCGATGAACCGCATCGGCGGCAAATCCAACACCGGCGAGGGCGGCGAGGATCCAGCGCGCTTCACGTGGACCAACGAGAAAGGCGACTCAAAGAACTCCGCGATCAAGCAGGTCGCGTCCGGCCGTTTCGGCGTCACGAGCGAATACCTCGTCAACGCCCGCGAACTCCAGATCAAGATGGCGCAGGGTGCGAAGCCGGGCGAGGGCGGGCAGTTGCCCGGCTCCAAGGTTTACCCGTGGGTGGCCAAGACCCGCGGCACCACCGCCGGCGTCGGCCTCATCTCGCCGCCGCCGCACCACGACATCTATTCCATCGAGGATCTCGCCGAGCTGATCCACGACTTGAAGAACGGCAACAAGAACGCGCGGATCAGCGTGAAGCTCGTCGCCGAAGTCGGCGTCGGCACCGTCGCCGCGGGTGTCGCGAAGGCGCATGCGGACGTGGTCCTCATCTCCGGCTACGACGGCGGCACCGGCGCCTCCCCGCAGACGTCGTTGCAACACGCGGGCCTCCCGTGGGAACTCGGCCTCGCCGAGACCCACCAGACGCTCGTGCTCAACAATCTCCGCTCGCGCATCGCGGTCGAGACCGACGGCCAGCTCAAAACTGGCCGCGATGTGGTCATCGCCGCGCTGCTCGGCGCCGAGGAGTTCGGCTTCGCCACGGCGCCGCTCGTCGCCACGGGCTGCATCATGATGCGCGTGTGCCATCTCAACACGTGTCCCGCCGGAGTCGCGACGCAGGACCCGCAGCTCCGCGCGCGCTTTGCCGGCCAGCCCGAGCACGTCGTGAACTTCATGAAGTTCATCGCCGAGGACATGCGCGAAATCATGGCCTCGCTCGGTTTCCGCACCATCGAGGAAATGATCGGCCGCGTCGACCGGCTGGAGGCGAAGAAGGCGGTTTCGCACTGGAAGGCCAAGGGACTCGATTTCTCGAATATCCTTTATTCGCCCGACGTTGGCCCCGAGGTCGGCCGGTTCTGCTCGATGAAGCAGGACCACGGCATCGACCGCTCGCTCGACATCACGACGCTGCTCAAGATCTGCCAGCCGGCCATCGAGCGCGGTGAGAAGGTCGTCGCCGAGTTGCCCATTCGCAACGTCAACCGTGTCACCGGCACGATCACCAGCGGTGAGATCACGAAAAAGCACGGCGCCAAGGGCCTGCCCGAGGACACCATCAAGCTCAAGTTCACCGGTTCCGCCGGCCAGAGCTTCGGCGCTTTCGTCACCCACGGCATGACGCTCGCCATCGAGGGCGACGCCAACGACTACTTCGGCAAGGGGCTTTCCGGGGGCAAGCTCATCGTCTATCCGCCGGCGGCCGCCACGTTCAAATCCGAGGAAAACATGATCATCGGCAACGTCGCGCTCTACGGCGCCACGGCCGGCGAGATTTACGTGCGGGGCATGGCGGGCGAACGCTTCGCCGTGCGCAATTCCGGCGTCAACGCCGTCGTCGAGGCCATCGGCGACAACGGGTGCGAGTACATGACCGGCGGCCGCGTCGTCGTGCTCGGGCCGGCGGGCCGCAATTTCGGCGCCGGCATGTCGGGCGGTGTCGGCTACGTTCTCGACGAGGCCGGCACCTTTGCGCAGCGCGTCAACGCCCAGATGGTGGGCATCGAGAAACTCGAGGATGCCCGGGAGATCGCCGAGGTGCGCACGATGATCGAGAAGCATCTCGCCTACACCGGCAGCGCCCGAGCGCAGGCGATTCTCGCGGCCTGGAAAACGTTCGTGCCGAAATTCGTCAAGGTGATGCCGAAGGACTACAAGCGCATGCTCGCCTGCATCGAGCGCGCCCAGGCCCAGGGCCTCACCGGGGACGAAGCCATCATGGCCGCCTTCGAGGAAAACGCCCGCGACCTGTCGCGCGTCGGCGGGAACTAGGCGGCGCGTCGCCCCGCGATCTCAAAGCTCAAATTTCAAATCACCCCTTTTCCATGGGTAAACCAACCGGCTTCATCGAATACCTGCGCGAACTGCCCGTCGACCGTCCGCCGTCCGAGCGGGTTCGCGATTGGAAGGAGTTTCACCATCACATGGAGGAGAAGAAACTCCGCCAGCAGGGTGGGCGCTGCATGGATTGCGGCGTTCCGTTCTGTCATACGGGCAAGGTGATCAGCGGCATGGCGAGCGGCTGCCCGATCAACAACCTGATCCCGGAGTGGAACGACCTCGTCTATCGCGGCCTGTGGAAGGAAGCGCTCGACCGGCTGCACAAGACGAACAATTTCCCCGAGTTCACCGGCCGCGTCTGTCCGGCACCGTGCGAGGGGTCCTGCGTGCTCGGCATCAATGCGCCGTCCGTCACCATCAAGAACATCGAGGCCGCGATCACCGACAAGGGCTGGGAGGAGGGCTGGGTCGTCCCGGAGGCACCCAGGGTGCGCACCGGCAAGAAGGTGGCTGTCATCGGCTCCGGTCCGGCGGGCCTTTCCGCCGCCGCCCAGCTCAACCTCGCGGGCCACACCGTCACGGTCTTCGAACGCGCCGACCGTCCCGGCGGGCTGCTGATGTACGGCATCCCGAACATGAAGCTCGACAAGCAGGAGGTCGTGCTGCGCCGCATCAAGTTGATGGAGCAGGAGGGCATCAAGTTCATCTGCAACGCCAACGTCGGCGAGAACGTCGAACCGCAGATCTTCCTCAAGGAATACGACGCCACCGTCATCTGCACCGGCGCCACGCAGCCGCGCGATCTTCCGATCGAGGGCCGCAGTCTCAAGGGCGTGCATTTCGCGATGGAGTTTCTCACCACCAACACCAAGGCCGTCCTCAACGGCGGCGCCGAGCACGCGGCGATCCACGCCAAGGGCAGGGATGTCGTCGTGATCGGCGGCGGTGACACCGGGACCGACTGCGTGGGCACGTCGATGCGCCACGGCTGCAAGAGCCTGGTGCAGATTGAAATTCTTCCGAAGCCGCCGCTCGACCGCGCCGCGGACAATCCCTGGCCGGAATGGCCGAAGACCTACAAGCTGGATTACGGCCAGGAGGAGGCCGCCGCGAAATTCGGCGCCGACCCGCGTGTCTACCTTACGACGGTGAAAAAGTTCATCGGCGACACTCAGGGCAACCTCAAGGAACTCGTGACGGTCGAGATCAAGTGGGAGAAGAACGAGAAGGGTCAGTTCATCCCGAAGGAGCAGCCCGGCACCGAGAAGACCCGGCCCGCGCAGCTCGTGCTGCTGGCCATGGGTTTTCTCGGGCCCGAGCAGGCCCTGCTCAAGGAGATCAACGTCGAGACCGATGCGCGCTCGAACATCAAGGCCGAGCACGAAAAATACACGACGAGCATCCCGGGCGTTTTCGCCGCCGGTGACTGCCGCCGCGGTCAGAGCCTCGTGGTCTGGGCCATCAACGAAGGCCGCGGCGCCGCGCGCGAGTGCGACCGCTTCCTCATGGGGTACACGGATCTGCCGTAAGCGCGGCGGCTTGGTTTTGGTTTGAGGGTTGTCGTCCGAGGAAATTCCGCCGGAATCGCGTCCGCCCATGCCCTCCAAACCGATTCCCGGCTCCAGTGGCGACGTGCTGACCTCGCTGCCGTCGGCCTACGTGCCCCACCCGGGCACCAGGCTGCTGCACCTGCCGCGATTTCTCGCGAAGTGCCAGTATGTGAAGGCCCATGGGGCATTGCCGCCGAGCTACGCGAAGAATTACAAGCGCGGCTGCGACCGGTTTTTGTCGCAGCACCTGGGCATCGACCCGGCCGACGTGGAGAAAATCGTATTCGAGTCGGCCTCCGACGACGAAATCGAGGTAAAGCTGAAGCAGCTCCTGCCGGCGGAGGTTCGCGCCGGGGCGTGGAATCGCCGCTACGTGCAGATGGGCATGAGCCCGGCGGGGCGCGAATTCATCAAGGAGGCGCTCACCGCCATGGGCTGCGCCGATCGCGCCGACGATATCAAGAGCGTGCCCGACCTGATGGATTTCGATGAGGGCAGAATTGAGTAAAGCGTCGCGCCAGGATTGAGAGCTGCGCGCGACCTCCGGGCGTTTGATCCGGGTTTGCTTCCGGATCTTCCTGGTTCCACATTTTACGCCTCGCCATGCTCAAAGGTCAGAAAGTCGTCTGCATCAACGATACGTTCACGCTCACGATCCGCGCGCTCTACAAGCAGCTGCCGGTGAAGGACACCGTTTACACGGTGCGGGAGGTGTTTCTCGGCCGGGAGAAAATCGTGAAGGGCGGCGACACCGCGACCGTCGGTCTGTTGCTGAACGAGCTGAAAAACCCGCCCGACCCTTTTCACCAAGGTGAGCAGGAACTCGGTTTTTCGTCGGAACGCTTCGCGCCGTTGAACGAGTTGCCGGACGAGACGGCCGAGGTGGAGGAGGTCGTCGGCGTCGGGGGATGGGCCGCGGTCTAATTTGACTCCTCGCCGCTCAGGAGGGTGCAGCGGCGAACGCCAGCGTTAATCGATGGTCACGATCACGTCGTGGACATCGACGGGACTGTTTTCCTTCGCGTTCGCTTCTTTGATCAGCAGGAAACGGATTTTCGTCGGACGCTGGGCGAGGTTGATCACGAGAAAACTGACCGATGAGCCTCCGGGCACGCCAGGGGTCGGGGTGACTTCGCTGGTCTGTTTGAGGAAGTGGGTGTCCTGGGCGAAGACCTGCCAGCGAAAACCCGCGACCTTCACCGGCGGGAGTTCCAGCTTCAACTCCGTGGCGACTTGGGCCGTTACGGCCGTGAATTTCTTTGCTGTGTCCAGCTCGACCGGGATCGTGCGGGTGGCCTTGAGTTCCGGGAGTTTGGTGGCGCAGCCGGCACCGGTCAGCCACAGGGTGGCGAGCAGCACGGCGAGCGGATTTTTGCCATTCATCGCTTCGGAGCTTAGGACGGTTTCGAAATAAAAGAAGTGTGAGTGGGCGTATCTTTGGCCCGGACAACGCGCGGGCCACCGGACTGGCTCGGTTGCCCGTTGCCTACCGGCGCACCGCGGGCCCGAAATCGGCGAGGTACTGCTCGACGATGACCTTGAGCGCCGGCGGCTGCGGCAATCCCAGCGCCACGGCGCGGGCGCCATCCACGCTGACCGGCCAGTTGCTCACGATGCCCTGGATGCGTGCATCGGGGGCATCGACGATCGCCCCGATTTTCAGGCCGCGTTCGTCCGCGACCTGCCGGATGACCGCGGCCGCGAGGTTCGGCGTCACGCGATGGGCCGGCAAAACATAGGCGCGATCCCCGCCGAGGCTGCTCTCCGGCACCTCATGGAGCGCGACGAACGAATCGATTACGGTCCGGTAGCCCGTCATGGGGTGGGATTGGTCGCGATGTACCGGCAGCAGGCACGCTTCGCCGGCCAACGGTTCGCGAAACATCCCGCTCGCCCAGCTCGACGCGGCGGCATTCGGCTTGCCGGGGCGCACGATGACCGTGGGCAGGCGCGCCGAGCGGCCGTCGAAGTGGCCCTTGCGCGAGTGATCGTTGATCAGCAATTCGCAGATGGCCTTCGTCATGCCGTACGTGGTGCGCGGCGTGAGCTTGGTCAGGTCGGTGTTCGGATCCGCCATCGCCTCGCCGCCGTAGCAGGCGATGCTGCTCGCGAAGACGACCCGGGGCCGGCCGGCGGCGGCGCGGGCCGCCTCGAAGACGTTGCGCCCGCCGTCGAGATTCACGCGCAGGGCGTCGTCGAAGCGCTCTTCGCACTCACCGCTGACCATCGAGGCGAGGTGAAAGATCGCCGTGGCCGCGTTGGTGCCGATGGCAGCGAAGACGGTCGCACGGTCGCTGATGTCGCCCTTGACCTGCCGCACCCGCGCGTCTTCGGCCGGCCGGTGGAAAAACGCGTCGAGCAGCACGATCTCGCGGATCTTTTCGGGCGCGCCCGAGGGTCCGGTGAGGTCGCCGCGTTGCAGCAATTTCTGACAGAGCTGCGAGCCGAGGAAGCCGCCGCCGCCGGTGATGATGACTTTCATGGGATGAAGAAAGAGGGCCGCGAACCAGGATGAGCCAGTGTCGAAATCAGGAAATCAGGAAAAGAAATTGATCGCCCAAGAGCCCGCTTGCACGGCTTGTTCATGATTTCCTGATTTCCACCTTCTCGGTCGTTCCGGCTCAGGCGTGCATGACCTGGCCGCCGTCGATGTTGAGCGTCTGGCCGGTGATGTTCTTCGCGTGCTCGGACGCGAGGAAGACCGCCATCGCCGCGTACTCCGCGGGCGTTTGCCACCGGCCGAGCGGCGAGATGGCACGGATTTTCGCCTCCGCCCACGTCGCGTAGTTCTGCCGCTGCGCCTCCGGCAACAGGCGCTGACCGGCGGCCCAGACGGATTCGTTGAGCGCGGTCTGCACCATGCCGGGCGAGAGTGCATTCACCCGCACGCGGTGGGGCGCGAAATCCTTCGCCGCGCACTGCATGAAATTGATCAGGCCGGCCTTCGCCGCGCTGTAGGGCGGATCGGACTGCGAGCCGATCTGGCCCGCGACGGAGGTCAGCACCAGGACCGAGCCGCCCCCGCGGGCGAGCAGCTTGGGCGCGAATGCATGCGCGACGTTCACGGCGCCGATGAGATTGATCTCCAGCACGCGCGCCCAGTCGCCCGGATCGAGATTCCAGAACGGAAAGCCGAATTTTCCCGAGCCCGCGCCCACCGAGAACACGACGTGATCGATGGCCTCGAACGTCGCGGCAAATGCCCGCACCTGATCGAACGACGTCACGTCGCCCGCCATGGTGTCGAGTCCCTCCCGGGCGGTGAGGTCGAACCCGCGCACGTGGCAGCCCTCGGCGACAAACCCCTCGGCGATGGCGCGCCCGATGCCGTTCGAGGAACCAAAGACGGCGACCGTTTGTCCGGTGAGGTTGAGCTGCATGCAGGGGGACGTTGGCGTTTCCGGCGGCGCGGCGAAAGATCCTTTTGGCGGCGATGCGCGACCCGTACCGGCCGGCAGGTGGTCGGGCGTTACGCGTTGGCTGGAGCTTTCACCAGCGTGAGCACGCACTCCAGATGGCGGGTTTGCGGAAAAAGATCGAACGGCTGAGCAGCCGTCAGCGTGTAGCCGGCGGCGAGGAAATGCTTCAGGTCGCGCATTTGCGTTGCTGGATCGCACGACACGTAGACCACCGCGCGCGGGCCATAGGCGCAGAGCTGCTGGAGAAAACTTTCGTCGCAGCCCTTGCGCGGCGGATCGATGATCACCGCGGTCTCCGCCGCGGGAAAGGTCAGCCTCGCAAAGATCGCGCCGGCGTCGCCGGCGCGAAACGTAACGTTCGCCAGGCCGTTGGCCACGGCGTTTTCGCGGGCGAAGCGAATGCTGCTTTCGCTGATCTCGACGCCCGCCACCTGCTCGAACGCGGGCGCGGCGGTCAGCGCGAACAGGCCGCTCCCGCAGTACGCGTCGACCAGGAAGCGCGCGCCGCTCGCGGCCGCCTGGTCCCGCACGTGGTGCGTGAACGCCGGCAGGATGAACGGGTTGTTCTGAAAAAAATCGCGGGCGAGGAAGCGCAGCTTCAAGTCGCCCACCGTCTCCGTGACGATGGCGTCGAAGTCGGTCGTCACTTCGCCGCTCGCCTCCCGCAGGAGAAGCGTGGCGCCGCGGGTGTAGGTTTCGGCCCGCGCCTGGACCGAGTCGCGCACCGCGCCGAGGCGGGCGTTGATGGCATCCGTGGCAATCGGACAGTGGGGGACGTCCACGATGTCGAAGCGCGTGCCCTGCCGCAAAAACCCGATGGCGAGGGGTGGGGCGGTCTCAACTGAGACCGGTGGTGGGACGGTCGAAACCGGCTCGCCCGCGGCGGGCGTTGGCGTGGATCGGCGAAACCGCGGGGCCGGGGCGTTGAAGTGCGGCGTGATCTTGGAGCGATAGCCGAGTTCGCGGGGCGAGGGGATGACCGGCGCCACGGGGAATTCGATCCCGGCCATGTGCTTTAGCAGCTCGGCAACCTGGCGTTGTTTCCAGGCCAGCTGGCCGGCGTAGGTCAGATGCTGGTATTGGCAGCCCCCGCAGCGGCCGAACAACGGGCACGTCGGGCTCACCCGATCGGCCGAGGGCGTCAGCACGGTCACCAGATCGGCTTCGGAGAAATTTTTGTGGTTCCGATACACGCGGACGCGCACCCGCTCGCCGGGCAGCGTGAA
Organism: Opitutia bacterium; assembly: GCA_947442255.1. Next base: position 19,246 of record CANEVO010000005.1, on the reverse strand, counting down.
CGGCACCATGACGACCCAGCCGCCTCCGCCGGGGCTGCGGAGGCCGGGCTCCGCCTCGTTCTCTCCCGGCAGCGCGACCCGGCCGAGCCCCAGACCGAGATTCGTGAGCGTGGCGATCTCCAGCTCGATCTCCTGATGGTAGGCGAAGGGCAGGTCGTTGAATGTTTTCTTTTTGGCCACGGCACACACGGAATACACGGAAATGGCGGCGGCGAGGAAAAGGATTTTGTCTTTTGGCCGTTTTCCGTGTGTTCCGTGTGGCCTGTGGGTCTCCCCGAAAAAATCTCCAGCCTCCAAAACCCCCGCGTGAAGCAACTCGTGAAGCTGCGCGACCGGCGTCCGCGCGACGAAGCGGGCGTGTTTCTGGTCGAAGGCTACCGGGAAATCCGTCGGGCGCTGGAAAAGCAGGTGGCGCTGCAGGAGGTGTATTTTGCGCCCGATTGGTTTCTGGGCGAAAACGAACCGGCGTTGCTGGAGGCGGCCCGAACCGCCGGTGCGCAGCTCTTCGAGCTTTCCAAGGAGACTTTTGCCAAAGTCGCCTACCGGGAACGGCCCGATGGCCTGCTGGCCGTCGCCCCCCAATGGAAACAAGCGCTCGGCGATCTCACGCTGCCGGCGGCGCCCTTGCTTCTCGTGGTCGAGGCCATCGAGAAGCCCGGCAATCTCGGCACCATCCTGCGCAGCGCGGATGCGGCCGGCTGCGACGCCGTGATCGTGTGCGATCCCGTGACGGATATTTTCAATCCCAACGTCGTGCGCGCCTCGACCGGCGTGCTTTTTTCCGTGCCGCTCGTCGTCGAGGAGAGCGCCCGCGTGCGGGCGTGGCTGCAGGAGCGGAAGATCCGCGCGGTGGCGACGACCCCGGCCGCGCCGACGCTCTACACCGCGGCGGATCTTCGCGGCCCGCTCGCGATCGTCATGGGCAGCGAACAATACGGCTTGAGCGATTTCTGGCTGAAGAATGCCGACGCCACCGTGCGCATCCCGATGGCGGGCCAGGCCGATTCGCTCAACGTCGCCATGGCGACGATCATCACGCTGTTCGAAGCCGTGCGGCAGCGCCACTAGCGCGGTTTAATTTTTCCTGTAGCCAGAAAATTCAATCCCGTTTGTCACGTGATTCGTGACAAACACGCCCGGCTGCGTCGCCGGGGCGGCTGGGTGCTGCGTTCCAAACCGGCTATAATTTTATCTTAAACCGCTCTGGCGTCCGCGGGCAGGGTTCGTTTCGCGCAGAGCCGCCACCAGTTCGACCATGCCCTCCGCCATGCTCACGCGCGGCGCGTAGCCGAGGTCGCGGTGGGCGGCGCTGACGTCGAACCAGTGGTCCTTCGCGAGTTCGGCGGCGACAAAACGCGTCATTGGCGGCTCAACTTGCAGCGGTAGCACGCGCCACGCCGCCTCGCAGAACGCCCCGATCGCGAACGCGGCGCCGAGCGAAATCCGCTTCGTCACCGGCGGCTCGCCGAGCGCGCGCAGCAGGCCGTTGATCCAGTCCCACAGTACGACGGGCTCGCCGTTCGTGATGAAAAACGCCCGCCCGTCGGGGCGATTGCCGCCGGCCGCGGTGTCAGCGGAGAGCTGACCCCGCGTCAATGCGGCTTCGGCGAGGAGGTGGGCGTCGACAGCGTTGGCCACGTGGACCATGTCGACGCGGTTGCGGCCGCCGCCGACGATCCGCAGCCGGCCGGCGCGCGCCCGGGCGAGGATGCGGGGCACGAGGTGCGGGTCCCCGGCGCCCCAGATCAGGTGGGGACGCAGGGCCACGGTGCGGAGGGTGGGGCAGTTGGCGGCGAGTACCTCCCGCTCGGCGATCGCCTTGGTCAGCGGATACGGGCTCGGGCAGTCGTTCGTCAGCGGCCGCGACTCGTCGGCCCCGGCGAGATCGCGGCCGTTGTAGACGACACTTGGCGTGCTGGTGTAGACCAGCCGGCTCACTCCGTGGGTGCGGCAGCCTTCGAGCACGGCCCGTGTGCCGAGGACGTTGATTCGGAAAAAATCGTCGTAGCGGCCCCAGACTCCGACCTTCGCGGCGACGTGGAAGACCGTGGCGGCGCCGGCGCACGCGGCCCGCACCGCGGTGGCGTCATCGAGGGAGGCGCGGATGAAGCGCACCCCGCGTGCCTCTAGGTCGGGCGCCGGCGTCCGACCGAGCGCCGTGACGCTGCGGCCGGCGGCGAGCAGCCGCTCGACGAGGCGCCGGCCAAGAAAGCCGGTGCCGCCCGTCACGAGGACCGGCAAGGGCGAGGTGAGACTGTTCGTTTGAGCCAAGCGGACGGCAGAAAAACTGGAATTCCGGCTCGTGTCACCTACGGCGTTTCAGGCCTCATTTCTGCCCCACGGTTTTGTCTTGGGCAAAATTGGGCCGCGCCGCCCTCGGCGCGGGGTGCGGGTCGAAACGCGGCAGGGCGCCGCGTTTCCATGCAGGCCATTCCAAACGAAAAAATCTGGGCGCCTCAGCGCTTCGGTTCGGACCGAAAACTCTTCGCGGTCGCCGCCCATTTCGCCAGGGTGAGGCGGTGGATTTTCGCGTTGTGACGCACGTCTACCGGGAAACGGGGATGAAAGTAGAAAATTTTGATCGCCTGCGTGTGCGGGTGGCGTACTGCCAGTTCGCGCAGTTCACGGGCGAAGGCGCGGGCGGCCCGGGAGTCGCGCACCTTCGCCTCGACCACGATCGCCGGCCGCTGGGCAGGACGTTCGTCGAGGCCGATGAGGGCGCAGCGCCCGATGCGGGGATGCAGGCGAAATACCTGTTCGCAGGGCTCGGTGTGCAACACGCCGCCGGGCGTTTCCACGCGCTCGGCCTTGCGCCCGCAGAACCAGAGCCGGCCGGCGGCGTCGAGGTAGCCGCAATCTCCCATCCGATGCCAGACCGGTGCCGGGGCACCGCCGGCCGGCTGGTCCGGGGGCAGGGGTGACGGATCGGAAATCTTGGCGAGCGCGGTCGCCTCGGGCTGGGCGTCGTAGACTTTCGTGACGACCGGCCCGCGCACGATGATTTCGCCGATCTCGCCGGCCGGAAGTTCGCGCGTCTCGGCGAGCGTGCGGATGGGTTCGTCGCGAATCGCCACGACTCGGACTTCGATCTCCTTCACCGGTTGGCCGACGCACGCGCCCCGCGTGGACGTGACGTCGATTTCGTCCGCCGCCACGCTCGCGACGGGCAGCGCTTCGGTGGCCCCGTAAGGACTGTGCAGCCGGCCGCCGGGCAGAAACACCCGCGATTGTTTCCAGAGCGAGGCCGGCACGGGCGCGCCGGCGCAGAGCACGCGGCGCAGGGTGGGGAGCGTCAGGCCGTGGGCGACGCAGTGTTCGCCGATCTTGCGCCAGAGAGTGGGCGAACCGAACGAGTTCGTCACGCGTTCCTGCTGGATCGCCTGGACGACTTTCGCCGGATCGATCGTGGCGGGCCGGCGCGGGTCGATCTCGGGCACGATCGTGGTCATCCCCAGGGCGGGATTGAAGAGCGCGAAAATCGGCAGCAAGGGCAGATCGACCTCGCCCGGCTCGATCGTGTAGGTCTCGCGGATGAGCCGCACCTGCGCGTCGAACATGCCGTGCTCGTAGCAGACGCCCTTGGGTGCGCCGGTGGAGCCGGAGGTGAAAAGTACCGCGGCGGCATCGTCCGCGCGGTTCGCGGCGATTTCGAGGCCGGGCGCTGCAACGATGCCGCCCTGGATCAGGCGGGCCGTCAGGGAAGCGCTCGCCGGCACGCGAACATCGACCGAGCGAAACGCTCCGCGAAACAGGCGGCTCACGAGCCGCGCCACCGGAATACCCACCAACGCGCGCGGCCTAGAGCGGCGCACGCATTGGAGAAAATTTCCCAGCCCCATGCCCGGATCGATGATCACGGGCACGGCCCCGATCCGGAAGAGCGCAAAGGCGGCGGCGATGAGCGGCAGCCCCTGGCGCACCATGACGAGCGCGCGATCGCCGCGCTTGATCCCGGCGGCCGTCAGCCGTGCGCTCCACGCGGCGACCTCCGCGTCGAGTTCGGCGAAGGTCAGCGCGAGGTAGTCGATCTCCCCGCCACGGGTCCGGCCGCGGGGAACCTTGAGCGCCAGGCCGGTCGGTTGCGCCGCGGCCATGAGCGAGAGATGGCGCGCGATATTGGCATTGGCGGGAGGCGTTGGCACGGGTCGCCCCGAGCCTCGCGTGTAATCGCCGGCCGGGGCAAAGGAAAACCCGCTTCCGCGGGCAACGATCCGCGGGCCGACGGGCCCGATCGCCGCTCAATAATCGTGCAACGTGATCAAGCCCCAGAAGAGCGAGACCCTGTTGCCCGACGGCGTGCCGTTGCCGATCATCTTCGACGTGTCGAGGTTCAGCGTCGTGGGCGGCGGCGGTTGGAACGACTGGGTTGCGACCGCGACCGCCCCGCCCAGCACCGAGGTCTCTTTGCCGCCGCTGGCCGTGGTGTGCGTGGCGCAACCGCCCAGGCTCGAAAAGATCGCGGCGGAAAAAAGTAAAACGGCTCGCCGGCGTCGCTTACCATAGGCGCGTTCGCGCGGGACAGCTTCGGTTCTCATGGGGTGGGTGGCAAAGCTGGGCCGGGCACCGGGGTTTCGCAAGCGCGGCGTGTCCAGCCGTCGCGCCGGCGCGATGCCGTCAAGTTCCCCTCAGCGAGGGTTCGTTGCGCAGCAACTCCGCCTGCCAAGGCAGCAGGATCTCATCGAGTTTTTGCGGCGAGCGCACGATCAAGGCGAGCTGCGCCCGGTTCGCGATCAACGTGGCCTCGATGTTGAGCTTCTTGGCCACGCGGTCGCGATCCGCCCGCACGCGGTCCTGCAGTTCGATCTCGGCCTGCGTCAGTGAAACGTGATTCGGATCCCGCCCGGGTCGCCGGGGCAGCGTTTTCGGATCGCGCGCGAAGCCCGCGCGCACGGCGGCGGCGAGCGACGGCAAGATCCGGTCGTGACGTTTGCCCAGATGCACGGTGGCGAGCAGGGTCGCTTCGGCTTCGCCGGCTTCGGCGCCCTCGGCGATTTTGAGTAGCAGGGTGTTGCCGCAGACCTTGAAGGGCGGGGTGTCGAGCCTTTCGGCCTGCGCTTCGCGCCAGTGCCAGATGGCATGCAACACGCCGAGCCCGGGTCCGCGGAGACGTTCGCTCCGGCCGATGCGCCAGTCGTTGTCCGTCGCTGGGGCGAAGCCTCCAAAGCCGGACTCGATCTGGGCGCGGCATTGCTGCTCGAGCCAGTCGACGCGCTTCAGCTTCACCAGCTCGCGCATCAGGATGTCGCGCAACCCGGGCAGGTGCCAGACATCGAGCGCCGCGTAGTCGAGCAGCTTGGCCGTGATCGGGCGCTTCGACCAGTTGGCCTTCTGGCCGTCCTTGTCGAGCGCCACGCCGAAATGGTCGGCCAGCAGTCCCGCGAGTCCGACGCGCGCCCGGCCGAGGAGCTGGGCGGCGAGCATCGTGTCGAAGAGGCTCTTCGGGCGAAACCGGCAGTGGTCGTGCAACAGCCGCAGGTCGAAGTCGCTGCCGTGCATCACCAGATGCCTCGTCGCGAGCGCCTTCCACAGCGGTTCGAGTTTCAGGCCGGGGGCGAGCACGTCGACCAGGAAGACATCGCCGTTCACCAGAAACTGGAGGAGGCAGACGTGCGTCCCGTAATGGTACATGTTGTCGGCCTCGGTATCGAGGGCGACTTCCTCCACGCGTTCCAGCGCATGCAACAGCGGGTCGAGCGAGCCGGGCTGGTCGAGAAGCTGGAAGGAAGGCGGTTGGGTGGTCACTTTTACGCCGAGCAAACGGCGGAGCTGCGGCGGAATAAAACGCGAAATCATACAGTCGGGAAGGGGTTTTCCCACGCCGCCAGGAAAGCTTCAATCAACAAAGGAAGCTCGTTGCTGTAACCGCCCTCGAGGATCGCCGCTGCGGGCAGCCGCGTTTCGCGCAGCCAGGTCCCCAGCGTGGCAAAATCCTCCCGCTCCAGCGTCATCATCGTGATGGGATCCCGGGCGTAGGCGTCGAAACCGGCCGAAACCAGGATGAGGTCCGGCTTAAACGCGACCACGGCGTCGAGCGAGGCCCGGAGTGCCGCCATATGGACGGTCCGGGGGGCATCCGGTGCGACGGGCCAGTTGCGCGTCCGGGGTCCGAGGTCGTGCGTCCCGCTGCCGGGATAACCCGGATGCTGGTGGACGGAGGCGAAGAAAACGTTTTCGCGCCCATGCAGGATTGCCTCGGTGCCGTTGCCGTGGTGCGCGTCGAAATCCCAGATGGCGACCCGCTTGGCGCCGAATTGCCCCTGCGCGGCGAGGGTGGCGAGGACGATCTGGTTGAGGTAGCAAAACCCCATCGCGGCATCGGTCTTCGCATGATGCCCCGGCGGGCGCATGAGCGAAAACACCGGCGTGCCACGGGTGATCGCATGATAGACCGCGTCCACCGCGCCCGCTACGGAACGCCGCGCGTGGTCACCGATGCCCGCAAAAAACGGGGTGTCGGGGTCGAAGTCGTACGGTTCCTCCAACCGGCGCACGTGGGCCATCGTGTGCGCCTGCCGGAGCAGGGCGTCATCCACCACGGTTTCAGGAACCCGCCAGGTCCAGCCGGGCTGACTGGCCTTAAGATGAGCCACGGTGCGGGTGATGCGCGCCGGTTGTTCGGGCCGGACCGCCGAGCCGTAGTCCACACAGCGGGGATCGTGGAGGATGAGCATGAGGAAAAGGGGGTTTCGGCCGGGCTGAGTGGGGCTTTTCGCCACTCAGCGGGCCCCGCCTTGCCGGATCAGGGCCACGGCACCGGCGGCGAGCAACGGGGAGACGATCTTTGAAATCGCCGCCCGCCCGCTGGGGTCGATCGCTCCGCACATGCGATCACCCTGAGGGACGGCGCAAACCCCGTCGAGGCGATGTTCGCAGTTTCGTCGCTGGTGGGTGCGGTTCAGTTTTCCGATATGAATGAGTGCTTGCTGGCGGCCTCCCGATTGCCTTGGTGGTCGTCCAGCGCCGGGCGTCGAGCGGTGCAGCCGGCCGCTCCGTCGGCCTTTCACCCTTGGCTTGCCGCCCGTCCGGGAGCAACGTCGAGCCTTCTTTTTCCCGCCGCCATGAAGATCAACGCCAGCCTGACGCCTCGGAAGTTACAGAAGAAAACCGCCCGCCTGTTCGAACTCGCCGGCCAGAAGATCCGCGCGATCGACGCTGCGTGGGATCCCGCGAAAGGCACGCCGGTGTTCACCATCAAGGGGCGTTACACCTCCCGCGGCTGGACGGAGTGGACGCAGGGGTTTCAGTTCGGCATGACGTTCCTGCACTTCGACGCCACGGGCGATACGGCGATGCTGAAACTCGGCCGCGAAAAGACCCTGAAGCTGATGGCTTCGCACGTCTCGCACGTCGGCGTGCACGACCACGGGTTCAACAATATCTCCACCTACGGCAACCTGCGCCGGCTCATCCTCGAGGGGAAAATCCCCGCCGACCAGCGCGAGCTCGATTACACGGAAGTCGCCCTGAAGGTGTCCGGTGCGGTGCAGGCCGCGCGCCATGTCCGGACGGCGTATACTCAGCCCTGGTCGCCGCTGGCGGATGCGCCGGCGGGCACCGGCGTCGCCCCGGGCGGGTACATCTACTCCTTCAACGGTCCTCATTCGCTCTTCGCCGACACGATCCGTTCGCTGCGCTCGCTGTCGGTCGGCCACCAGCTCGGCCACGTGCTGATGGGCGAGGGCGACAAGCCCGTGAATCTCCTCCACCGCGCGATCGAGCACGCCGCGACGACCGCGCGCTTCAACGTGTTCTTCGGGCAGGGCCGCGACAGCTACGACATGCGCGGCCGCGTGGCGCACGAATCGGTTTTCAACCGCAACGACGGGCAGTTCCGCTGCCCGAGCTCCCAGCAGGGGTATTCGCCGTTCACGACGTGGACGCGCGGTGCTGCGTGGATCATCTGCGGTTATGCCGAGCAGCTTGAGTTTCTCGACACCGTGAAGGGTCCGGACCTCGACGCCGTGGGCGGCCGGGCCGCCGTGACCGATCTCTTTCTCGAAACCGCGCGTGCCGCGAGCGACTATTACATCGACGGCTACTCCGCCCGGGACGGCGTGCCGTATTGGGACAGCAATGCCGCCAACACGCACCGGCTCGGCGATTTCACGAAACGCGCGGCCGATCCGTTCAATTCCCACGAGCCGGTGGACAGCTCGGCCGCCGCGATCGCCGCGCAGGGACTTCTGCGGCTCGGCACCTATCTGACCGCGCGCGGCAAGACGGCGGCGGGCAGCCGCTATTTCCAAGCCGGCCTGACCATTGCCGACACGCTCTTCGACGAGCCTTATCTGTCCACCGACAAAAAGCATCAGGGCCTCCTGCTGCACAGCGTGTATCACCGGCCCAACGGCTGGGACTACATCCCCCCAGGGCGCAAGGTGCCGTGCGGCGAGGCGTGCATGTGGGGCGACTACCACGCGGTCGAGCTGGCGCTCCTGATCTCGCGGCTAGCACAGGGGAAATACTACACGTTCTTTTGAACCGCGGAGGGCCTTTGGCGATTTTCCCCCTGCGCTGCCGTCGGAGTGGGGCGGCGCGTTCACGCGTGGTTTTTTCGTGCCGCTCGCATTTTGGCCGAAGGGCGGTTGACTTGCCGTGCCCATGAAATCGCCCGCCGCACGGATCAATCTCTACGACCTGACCCGCGACGAACTGCGGGCGCAGTTCGTCCATTGGGATTTGTCGCCGGTGCACGCGGCGCGGCTCTGGAACTATCTCTACCTCGAACTCGCCGCCACGTTCGAGGCGATGTCCGAATTGCCGCCGAAGGCGCGGGCGCGGCTGATCGCGGACACCCGTATCGGCGTCCTGACCACTGCGCTGGAAAGCGAATCGACCGACGGCTTCACCCGCAAATACCTGCTCGCGCTCGACGACGCGGAGAAGATCGAGACCGTCCTGATGCATTTCACCGGCCGCGTGACGGCCTGCGTCTCCAGCCAGGTCGGTTGCGCGATGGGCTGCGTCTTTTGCGCCACCGGCCAGATGGGTTACACGCGCCACCTCACGCCCGGCGAAATCGTCGCCCAAGCCGTCCACGTCGCCCGCGCGCTCCGGACGTCGGCGACCGGCGCCACGTACCCACGGCGGCCGGCTTTCGTTGACCGGGCCGCGAGGCCGCTCGCCCGCCTGCGCAACGTCGTGCTGATGGGTATGGGCGAGCCGTTGCACAACTACGATGCCGTGATGCATGCGATCGACATCCTGCGCGACGAAGCGGGGCTCGCGCTGGGGGCGGAGCGGATCACGTTGAGCACCGTCGGCGTGGTGCCCGGCATCCTGCGGCTGGCGCGGGAAAAGCGTCCGATGCACCTCGCGGTTTCGCTGCATGCCGCGACGCAGGCCGAGCGTGCGGCGCTCGTCCCCGCCGCGAAGAAATGGCCGCTCGACGAGCTCATGGCGGCGTGCCGCACCTACAGCACGACGACCGGCCGCCGCATCTTTTACGAGTGGACGCTGATCGAGGGCAAAAACGACTCGCCCGACCACGCCCGCGCCGTCGGCCGGCTGCTCCACGGCATGCCGGCGCAGGTGAACCTGATCCCGCTCAATCCCACGGCCGGCTACGCGGGCGCGCCGACGCGCGGCGAGGCGGCGAAGCAATTCCAGCGCATCCTCGCCGACGAGTTTGCCCTGCCCAGCACGGTGCGCCAGCGTCGGGGCATCGACATTGCCGCCGGGTGCGGCCAGCTCGCCGCCACGGTCTAGCGCCTTCATGAAATTTTCCTTCGCCTTCCTGCTCGCCTTCGCCGCCACGCTGCTGCCGGCGCCGCGCGTCGGCGCGGTCGAGCTGCCGCCCCCCCGTTAAGCCGACGTGCACGGTGGAAACCGGCGACCTGGGCGGCACGATTTTCGGCCAGAAACCCGATCCGAAAAAGACGCGCCGCTACTGCGTCGCCGCGGAACCGGCGATTTGGGATTTCGTCCCCGCCCGGCGCGACGAGGTGTGCGGCCTGCCGCTGCCGCCCGCCGTCGTCTTCAATGCCACGGGTGAAAAGGTGCGTTACGTGCAGTATACCGACGACACTTTCCGCACCCGCGTGGCCGCGAACCCGACGCTGGGCATCCTCGGGCCCGTGCTGCGCGGCGTGGTGGGCGAGTATCTGGCGATCACGTTCCTCAACCGCGCCTCGCAGCCGCTGTCGATGCATCCGCACGGCGTGCACTACGACAAGGACAGCGAGGGCGCCTTCTATCAACCGGGTCCGGGCCGCGGCGCGGCGGTGGCGCCCGGCGCGCGTTTCACCTACGTCTGGCAGCTCGACGAAAACTCCGGTCCGCTGCCGGGCGAGCCGAGTTCCAAGGTCTGGCTCTATCACAGCCACGTGCGGGCCGATGCGGAGACGAATCTCGGACTCGTGGGCTGCCTCATCGTGACCGATCCCAAACGGGCGCGGCCCGACGGCACGCCGGCCGATGTCGATCGCGAATTCGCGACGCTGTTCATGATTTTCAACGAGAGCCTGGCCGAGGAGAACGCGGACGAGGACGAGGATCCCGTGCCCGCGGGCAGCCCGGCGGCGGGCATGAACTGGGCCTCGACCCGGCAACTGATCGAGGAAGGCTCGCGCTTTGCGATCAACGGCTTCGTCTTTGGCAACCTGCCGGCGCTGCAGGCGAATGCCGGCGAGCGCGTCCGCTGGTATCTGCTCGCGCTCGGTTCGGAGCAGGATTTTCACACCGCGCACTGGCACGGGCTGCGCGTCGTCGAGGAGGGCCGCCGGCGCACCGATGTGGTCGAACTGCTCCCGGCGACGATGAAGGTGGCTGATCTGGTCGCCGACAATCCGGGCAGCTGGCTCTTTCACTGCCATGTCGCGGAGCACATGCGCCAGGGCATGTTCGCGCGCTTCGTGATCCATCCGCGCGATGTCGTCGGCGTGGAGCGGTCTCCGGCCGCCGCGTTTCTCGGCCTGCCGTCCCCGCTGCGCGCGGCGGCGCGTTGAACGGCGGACGAGAGGCTGAACCGGCTATGAATTCCACCTGTTTAAGCCCCGACTGTCGGGCTCAGGCGGAAGGCGATAACCCGCCTCATGCGCTCAAACCGCTAGGCGGCGCAGGCGGAGTGCGTTCGAGATGACGGTGATCGAACTCAGGCTCATCGCGACGCCGGCCAGCATCGGATTCAGCAGCCAGCCGGTGAACGGATAGAGCAGGCCGGCGGCGACGGGAATCCCCGCAAAATTATACGCGAACGCCCAGAACAGGTTCTGTTTGATGTTGCGGAGGGTCGCCCGGCTGAGCCGCACTGCGCGCACAAGGGCCGCAAGATCGCCCTGCACGAGGACGATGCCGGCGCTGGCAATCGCGACATCGGTGCCGGTGCCCATCGCGATGCCCACCTCCGCCGCGGCAAGGGCCGGGGCGTCGTTCAAGCCGTCGCCGGCAAAGACGACGCGAGCGCCTTTCGTCCGATACTCGCGCACGAGTTTCTGCTTCCGCGCCGGAGTGACGCCCGCGTGAAAGCTGTCGAGGTGCAGAGTATCCGCCACCGCCCGCGCGGATTCCTCTCGGTCGCCGGTCACCATGATGACGCGAAAGCCGAGATCCTGCAGCGCGCGTACGGCGGCGGGCGTGGTTGGCTTGATCGTGTCCGCCAGCGCGATTGTGCCGGCGCCGACGCCGTCGACCGTGACCGCCACAACGGTGGCGGTGGATGGCTCGCCGGTTGTGGACTCGGCCCGGCCGACTTTCACGAGCTGGCCGTCGATCCGGGCCTCAACGCCGACGCCGGAGATCGCGGAGAAGTGTTCTACGCGGCCGAGGGCGAGGGCGCGCTCGTTGGCCGCCGCGACGAGGGCGCGGGCGAGCGGATGCTCGCTCGGTGCCTCGGCGCTGGCGGCGAATCGCAGCAAGGTCGATTCGTCGAAGCCGTCCGCCGCCGCGAGGCGCACCACCCGCGGCGTGCCCGCCGTGAGCGTGCCCGTCTTGTCGATCAGCAGCGTGTTCGCGGCTGCGAGCCGTTCAAGCGCGGCCGCGTTCTTCACCAGCACGCCCACCTGCGCCCCGCGGCCGATGCCGGTGATGAGCGAGACCGGGGTGGCGAGGCCGAGCGCGCAGGGACAGGCGATGATCAGGACCGCGACGGCGTTGAGCAGCGCGTGCGGGAGCGCGGGCGCGGGTCCGAGGAAAAACCAGCCCACGAACGTGAGCAACGCGATGCCGATGACGACGGGCGTGAACCATTTCGACACGCGGTCCGCCAGGCGCGCGATGGGCGCCTCGCTGTTCTGGGCTTCCTCCACGAGGCGGACGATTTGGGCGAGCAGCGTTTCGCGGCCGACACGGTCGGCGCGGAACACAAACGAGCCGGTGGTGTTGAGCGTACCGGCACTGGCCCGGTCGCCCGCGCGCTTGGCCACGGGCAGCGGCTCGCCCGTGAGCATGGATTCGTCGATCTCGCTCGTGCCCTCGGTCAACACGCCGTCGACCGGGATGTGTTCGCCGGGCCGCACCCGCAGCCGGTCGCCCTTCTGCACGGCGTCGACCGGCACATCCGCTTCCTGCCCGTCGGCGCCGAGGCGATGGGCGATCTTGGGGGCGAGATCGAGCAGCGCGCGAATCGCCGCGTCTGTGCGCGCGTGGGCGCGTTGCTCAAGGATCTGGCCCAGCAGCACGACCGTCGTGATGAATGCCACGGCCTCGAAATAGAGCGGCACGCCGTGGGCCGTGCGCAGCGCGGGCGGAAACGAGTCCGCAAACAGCACGGCGGCGGCGCTGTAGAAATACGCCGCGCCGGTGCCGGTCACGATCAGCGTGAACATGTTGGTGTCCCATTCGCGCAGGGAGATCCACCAGCGGCGGTTCAGCGGCGCGCCGGCCCAGAAGAAGACGGGCGTCGTGAGGGCGAGCTGGAGCCACGCGAGGACGCGGGCGTCGAAGCGATGGAAGAAATGCGGCGCAATCATTTCCCCCATTGCGAGCACGATGACCGGCAGGCCGAGGATCAGCGCGACCCAGAACCGCGGGCGCAGGTAACGTTCGTGCGGCAGGCCCATGTAGACGATCTCGTTCCGCGCAGAGATTTCACCGGCTCCGCGCGCCGCACCGTGGGCGTGCTGGCTCTGCTCCGCGGGGTCGTCGTGGCTGGGAGAGCCGCTGGGCTCTGGGGTCGGAAAGGAGTGTGAGTGTTTCATCGCGGGAGGAGACGGAGCCGCCGGACCGAATCTCACGTGCGTTCCGATGCGAAAGCGAACGGCGGTCGTGTCGGCGCGCACCGCGCTATTTGATCGTGCCGGCGGAGCGGCGGGCGCAGATTTGGACGACCGCCGCGCGGCCCGTGTGGCCGGAGCCCTCGACGACGTCGCGCTCGCACTCGCGGCCGATGAGAAAGTCGAGCCCGGCCAGTTCCTCGCGCAGGGCGGCGAGCGTCATGAGCAGGTTGGGGTCCTTGGGTCCGCCCGTGCCGAACGCCAGTTGGCCCGGCGTGTAGGCTTCGAGGATGAACAGGCCGCCGGGCTGCAGGCCGGCGACGATGCTCGCATTTACCATGCGGCGCAGCGGCGGCGGCAGGTGCGCCCACGTCGCGACGATCCCGGCCCACACGCCGGGTGCGATGCAGAAATCGGCGAGATCGACCACCTCGGTCGCAATGGTCACGCCGCGGGCCGCCGCGAGCGCGCGAGCCTTGGTGAGACCGGTCGCCGACGCGTCGATCGCCGTGGACGCGTGGCCCTGTTGGGCGAGAAAGACAGCGTTGCGGCCCTCGCCCTCGGCGAGGCAAAGCGTCGGCCCGTCCGGAATGAGGTGCGCCATCTCCGCGACGAAATCGTTCGGTGCGGTGCCGTAGACATACTGCTCCGTCGCGTAGCGTTCGTCCCAAAAGTTGCCGGCCATGATCGCAATCAAAGCCCGCCACCGGTTCGACGCAAAGATTACCGCGCGTCGCCCCGGCCGCGCTCCAGACGTTGCTCGCGCAGGGCGGCCCGGCCGGATCTTGCGGCAGGGCCCGCCGGCGTGCCTCCTCGAATGAGTGCCGCCATGCCGGAGTCTTCGCCGGCGGCCATGGCGTCGACACGACTCCGCTTATGCCCGCCAAAGTCCCGGGCGACGGCTCACTCCCCCAGCGCTTCGTCGAGGCGGCGACTGGCCAGGCGCAGCACCTCAAGCCGGGCGTAGCGTTTGTTGTTGGCCGGCACGAGATGCCACGGGGCATGGCCACGATCGGTCAACGCCAGCATATCGCCGACCGCCACCTCGTAGTCCGTTCGCTTGCGGCGGTTGCGCCAGTCCTCGTGATTGATCTTGTGCCGCTTGTGAAGCGTGTTCTCGCGCTCGCGGAAGCGGGCGAGCTGCTCGGCATGCGAGATGTGCAGCCAGTACTTGATCACGATGGTGCCGTGATCGGTGAGGAGACGTTCGAAATCGTTGATCTCCGCGTAGGCGCGCCGCCATTCATCCTCGCGACAGAATCCCTCCAACCGTTCGACCAGGACGCGGCCGTACCATGAGCGGTCAAATACCGCCATGCGCCCCCTGCGCGGCAGATCGCGCCAGAAGCGCCAGAGGTAATGCGCGTGCTTTTCTTCGTCCGTCGGCTTCGCCACGGGTATCACGCGGTAGTCGCGCGGGTCGATGGCGCTCGTCAGCCGGCGAATGGCCCCGCCCTTGCCCGCGGCATCCCAACCTTCGAAGACAAACACCACGGGGCGCCCGGCGGCGAAAGCCGCCCGGATCGAGCAGTTCAATCGGCCAAGCCATTTCTCCCGCGCGGCGCGATAGTCCTTTTCGGAAAGCTCCTGGTCGAGCGGCAGCGCCTGCAACCGCCGCAGGCCGGAGGGACGCAGCGGGATGACCGGCCCGGCGGCATTCGATCGCGCGAGCCGGGACAACCGGGCGCGCTGCTGCCGGAACCGCGTCAGGAGCAACTGGCCGACCTCAAGATCGCGCGCCCGCTCATCCTCGGCATTCACGATTGTCCAATGGGCTCCGGGCCGGTCGGTCTTCGTGCGGATCAGGCGCGCAGTTGCGGCGAGGCGGTCGTAGTGGCTATGGTGGTGCCAGTCTTCCTCGGAAACCCGCCAGGCCGTCACCGGGTCGTCGGAGAGGGTCCGGAGCCGGCGGCCCTGGGCGGCCTTGGAAATCTGGAGCCACACCTTGATGATCAGCGTGCCACTGTCGGCGAGGAGCTTTTCGAAAGCGCGGATGCGGTCCGCCTCCTGCCCGATGTGACTGGACGAGCGTTCGCCGCGGGCCTCATCCCGCAGCGTTTCCGTATACCAAGATCCGGCGTAGAGTCCGATGCGCCCTATTCCGGGGAGACTGCGCCAAAACCGCCATTGGTGCTGGTGTTGCTGCTCCTCCTCGGTCGGTGGATGGTACGAGAACGTTTCCACTCCCCGGGGATCCAGCCATTCGGCCAGCGTGTGGAGGAGGCTGCCACGGCCCGCACCTTCGGGTCCGGCGATGATCAGCAGGACCTTGAACGGGGCATGCTTCAACTCGACCTGGAGTTGCGTGAGGCGGGCCCGCAGCCGCGTCGCCCGCGATTGATAGAGGCTTTTTGGGAGGCGTGCGGGGGCCCTCGGCATGTTCCGGCAAAATTGCCCTACCGGTGCTGCTTGTCGAGCCGGCGCCGGCCACGCGAACGGCGGACTGGCGCCGCCGTCGTCGCGGCCCGGCGACATCGTTGCGTCCGCCCTACTCGGGCGAAGATGGCGAGAAAGACCGCGGCGGTTTGATCCACTGCGGCCACAGGAAGCCGGCGGGGTCTGCCGGGCTTCACGCTGGCGCGGCCCCGGCGTCCCGGCGGCGGCGAAGCGCGTGGATCCGCACCTCGTGGGTGAATTCCGTTTCTCCGCTGGGGAAGAAGCGCTCGAGTTCGTGCCGGAGCCAGGCCCGGGCGCGTGCCGCCGACTCTTGTCCGCCGTCGACCACCCGGATCACGCTGCTGTGCGTCTGCCGGTGGGCGGTCGTCTCGCACCAGGCCTCCGTGAGGCCGAACTCCGCGGCCTTCGCGGCGGTAAGCGCCTCGCTGTTGCGGGCCACCTTGGGGTAGTGCACGCGCAAGACCTGCCGCAGCCAGAATTCGAAATCCGGGTGCTGTTCCGGCCGGCCGATCGAGCCCGCCTTGTAGAGCACCAGCCAGCCGTCGGGTCGCAGCACGCGGGCGGCCTCCCGCAAAAAGCGGTCGTGCTCGAACCAATGGTAAGCGGTGCTCACGGTCGCAAGGTCGAAGTGCCCGCCCGGAAACGGGAGCGCTTCGGCATAGCCCTTGCGGTATTCGATTCGCGGATTGGGCTGGGCCTGCGCGAGCATGGCGGACGACGAGTCGAGGCCGACCACGCGGGTGGCGTAGGGGAGCAGGGCCGCCGTGGAGTGGCCGGTGCCGCAGCCGACATCCAGCGCCTGCGCAAACGGCAGGAATTCGCGCAACGACTCCGCTACGATTTCCAGCACCCGGGAATGCCGGCTCGGCCGGCCCGCCGCGTAGCGCGCCGCCGCCGCGGGCGCGGTGAAGTAGTTGCGGACGCCGTCCGGAGCCGGCCCGACCGGTGCGGGGGGAGGCGGCGAATTCAAGGGCGATTCGAGCATGGCGGAAAGCGGTGCCGCCACCGCTCGCGCGCTTCACCGGTCCGGGCAACGGCCCGCCGGTTACGATTGGGCTACGTTTCCGCCTGGCCGCCGGTTTCCCGCCGGGCTCCAACCGCGCCACGTTTCGCGCGGGTCGCCCCGGCCGTCCTCAGGCATCACACTCGTGCGCCGCGGCCCAGCCGGATCTTGCGGCGGGGCGCGGGACGTGATTCGAATCCGCCGCTACGCAACGTCCCCTGCCATGTCCCCGACGCGACGTGAATTCCTCCAGCAAAGCGGCGTGGCCCTTGCCGCGACGACGCTGCTCTCCTCCACAATGAACGCTCAAAATTCCCCTTCGCCGCCCGGCGCCGATCTTTGCTTTGCGACGGCCCGCGATCTTGCGCGGATGATTCGCGAGAAAACGGTTTCGGCCCGCGAGGTCATGGCGGCGCATCTCGCGCAAATTGCCCGGATCAATCCGAAGATCAACGCGATCGTCGCCAAGCTCGACGACGACAAATGCCTCGCGCTGGCCGACGAGGCCGACCGGCGCCTCGCCCGCGGCGAACCGGTCGGGCCGCTGCACGGGCTGCCCACCGCGATCAAGGACCTCGATCCCGCGGTCGGGTTTCCGTTCACGTCCGGCTCGCCGATTTACCGCAACCGGATGCCCACCGAGGACGACGTGGTCGTCGAGCGGATCCGCCGGGCCGGGGCGATCCTCATCGGCAAGACCAACGTGCCGGAATTCGGCCTCGGCTCGCACACTTACAACAAAGTCTACGGCACGACGCTCAACCCCTACGATCCGACCCGGAGCGCCGGCGGTTCGAGCGGCGGCGCGGCCGCGGCGCTCGCGACAGGTCTGCTGCCGGTGGCCAACGGCAGCGACACCGGCGGCTCGCTCCGCAATCCTGCGAATTTCAACAACGTGGTAGGCTTGCGTCCGACCGTCGGCCTCGTGCCGATGGCGCCCACCTCGCTGCCGTTCGTCGGGCTGGGCGTGAAGGGCCCGCTTGGGCGCAACGTCGCCGACACCGCGCTGCTCCTGAGTGTGATGGCCGGGGCCGACCCGCGCGATCCCGGATGTTATCCGTCCGATCCGTCGATCTTCGTGCAACCGCTCGACCGCGAGGTGCGCGGGGTGCGCGTGGCGTGGTGCCCGGACCTCGGCGGATTGCCCCTCGATCCCGAAGTGCGCCGCGTGCTCGCGGCCCGGCGCGAAACCTTCGAGCGGCTCGGGTGCATCGTGGAGGACGCCTGTCCGGATCTCAGCGGGGTCGACGAGGTGTTTCTCACCCTGCGTGCCTTTCGCTCGCACACGACGCTGGCGCCGCTGCTCGCCGCGCATCGCGCGGAAATGAAGCCCGAGGCGGTGCGCGAAGCCGAGCTCGGCGCGAAGCTCACGGGGCCCGAGGTGTCGCGCGCCATGATGGGGCAGAGCGAGATCATGGAGCGCCTGCGCCGGTTTCAGGAGAAGTACGAGTTCCTGCTGTGCGCGGTCAACCAGGTGCCGCCGTTCGACGCGGCCATCGACTGGCCCCGGGAGGTCGCCGGGGTGAAGATGGAGCATTACATCGCGTGGATGCAGTCGGCGTACTGGATCAGCGCGACGCATCATCCCGCGATCTCGGTACCGGCGGGGTTCACGACGGGCGGCCTGCCGGTGGGAATCCAGATTGTCGGCCGCTATCGCGCGGACTTCGAGGTACTGCGGATGGCCCACCAGTTCGAACACGCCACCGGCATCGGCCGCCAGCGCCCGAAGATCGCGGCGTGATGGGGGCGGGATGGGAACGGGTAACTCGGTTTCGGGTCGATCCCGTCGACCGGGTCGCTGGTCGGCCCCTTTACGCGACGATGATGAATTATGAAGTGGACGATGCCGGCGCCTTCCAAAAACACCTGTCGGGCCACTGGGAAACGGTCGGCCGCGTGCGCGCCCTCACGATCTTGAAATTCGTGTTCCCGCCTTGATCAGGGCGGAATAATTCCGTCCACGGCACCTTCATCCCGCCTCATCGGCATAAACGCCGGCGTCGCGCTCGGGGTAGCTTTCGTAGAACTCCTCAGACAACTGGCAGGCTCGGCGCAATCGCGTCTTCGTCTCCTCAAGCTCTCCGAGCAGGCAATGGTAGCAGGCGAGGTTGTAGTGCAAGACGCCGCTCTCTTTGCCGTGGATCGGTTCCGCTTCCAGCAGGACTGCTTTGGCCGCTGGCACTCGCTCCATTTCACGCAGCGCATAGGCTCGGTCGATCCAGCCCTTCTCATAGCTTGGATCGCGCTGAGCTAGTTCCCGCGCCATGGCCTCAAGGAGGTCCCACTGTTTCGCCTGCATGTAGAGGTCTGATCGAAGGATCAGCACCTCGTTGGAGAGTCGGTGGTCGCCTTCAATCGACTCCAATTCATCGGAAGCCTCAACAAGCATGCCTAAAGCTAGAAAGCCGGCGGCGTATCGGAGTCGTTTTGTAGTGGCTGAAGATTCCGGCATCGAAAAACTATCGAAGCACATGGGGCAGCGTCGGGCGACTGTTGCCAGCGATTGCTTCGGCGACGCGTTTCTGACCAAGCCTACTTCTTCTCCAGCCGAGCAAACATTTCGCGCGCCAGCATCGTCGCTTCGGCCTTCTGCTCGGAGGACATTTGTTTTTCGACCTCCGCCAAATTCTTCTTGGCGCCCTCGTTGCCTTTCGCTCCAGCGATGTTCCACCACATGTGAGCTTGAACTAGA
>CANEVO010000004.1 GCA_947442255.1 Opitutia bacterium | reverse complement strand
GAAACCCATGTCGCTTCAGCGTTGGTCGGAAACCGGCGCCACGACGATGGCCAAATTTGTCAGGCTGAAGGCCAGCAGACGCGGATCGACCCCGATGAAATTCGGCGGCCGGTCGGTGGTGAAGGCGAGCGTCGTCTCGCCCGGCGGCACCACGCAGCCAAAGCCGGCCTCCACGCGGTCCTCGGTTAGCGTGCCGGACCACAGCGTCTGCGCTCCGATCGCGATGCGCAGGGCCCGACCCGCCCGCTCGCCCCGTAACTTTCCGCTGAACGTGAGCGCCACCGCGCGGTCGGATTGATTGCGCACGACCAAAACCGACGATCCCGCGCTCCAACGCCACCGGCGCCCCCCCGCGTTCTCCAAGCCGTGCCAGCCGTCGGCCCGGACCTGCAGCTTCGCCACGATCGCGGAGTCGCCGTGCACCTGGAAAAATTCCCGGGCCGGTGGGGAGAATTCGTTGAACCCGGCCAGCACACTCAGGTTTCCGGCGATGAGCACCGGCAGCCAGGCGCGGCCACGCGGCACGAGGAAATTGAAGGCCAGCGCCATCGGCAGCAGCACACGAGTGAAGGCCCCGGGATAGCCTTCCCACACCGGCTTGGAGAGGAAGACCGCCATCCCCGCAAAGCTGGCTCCGACCCGCCACCAGAGTTCGCGCGGCCGCCACCGGGCCAGGATAAAGATCATCTGCACCGTGACGCCCAGCACCGCGAGGAAGGTGGCCCAAATCATGAACGACCGGCTGTCGTCGGTGAGGTCGCTCAGCGCCGCCCCCCACTTCTCTGCGAGCCCGATCAAGGGCAGGGTGAAATTGCCGTACCCCGGATCGGCGACCGGACCGAATTTCCAACGCACGTATCCGATCCAAACCGCCAGCGGCAGGGCGACCACGAGACCGAGCCCGGCGAACCGCCACCACGCCCGCCGCGACGGCGGAAGCAAGCCGTCCGCCAAACCCGCGGCCGCCAGGAGGCTCGTTTCCTTCCCCAATCCACCGAGAGCCAGCATCGCGACCGCCCGCCCGCGCCGGCCGTCCTCGATCCACGCCATCGCCAGGGCCACGAGCAGCAGGGCCGGCCCGTCGACCAGCGAATCGCGCGCACTCATGCAGACCCCGTGCGAGAACAGGATGCCGGCCCAGCGCAAAAAATTTCCCCCCGTCGTCGGCGGAAACCACCGCGTCAAGACCCACGCCAGCGCGAACCAGCAAAGGACGTTGAGTAACGCCTGGGCCTGGACGACCCACGCCGGCTGCCCCAAACCCAGCAGCCAGGCCACCCAGCCGAAAAGCACGCGGCGCGCCCGGTAGGGCAGGTTGTCGATGGCCTGGCTCAACTCGGGATTGTCGAGCGACGGATACAGCGCGAGCTGGACGTAGTAGGCGCCATCGTAGCCAACGGAGTCTTTGTAACGGTAGTGCGGCACCTCGCGCAGGCGGGTCACCTGGTTCGCCTCCATCGCGTCGCCGATCATTAGCAGGCTCGTGAAACCGGTCGTGGGTTGATAAAATTGCCCCACCGTCCACGCGAAGCCCACCGTGCAGAGCAGGAATGCCACGCGGATCCTGGCGCCGAACAGTCGCTGGAGAACCCCACCCCGGGCCGGCGTCACGGGCGCGTTCATTTCGCCCGGTGCGCTCCCGGCACCAGCGTGGGCAAACCGCGGCAACGCGGGCGCTTGTCTTCCAAAATTGTCACAGGCAGTTTACCGCATCACAGAACGCGAGCGTACCATGTCAAATCCGAATCCCCCCGCCGCCGCGTCCACCGCGGCGCACTGGCTCACGAGGATGGGCTGGCTTGCCCTCGCTGCCTACGCTCTTTTTATCGCGCTCACCGCCAAAACGGTCGCCGGCGGCTCCGACTCTTCGGGGTATCTCAACAGCGCCCGGATTTTCGCCGCCGGGCAGTTCCTCGTCGACATGCGCGTGCCCGCCGAGTTCGGCGCCCCCGGACAAATCGAACGGTCCCACTTTCAACCGCTGGGCTTCACGGCCTATGCCACCGAGCCCCGCTACGCCCCCACCTACCCCACCGGATTTCCGCTTCTGCTGGCGCTCGCGGGCAGCCTGCTCGGCTGGGATGCCGGCCCCCTCGCGATCGCCGTGCTCGCCGCCCTGGGCGCCGTGTGGCTCTGCTATGCGTCGGCCCGCGAACTCGGGCTCGGGCCCCCGCTGGCCATCGCCGGCGCGACGATCCTGGCGACGTTTCCAGTTTTCCTTTTTACATCGCTGCAGCCGCTGAGCGACACCCTTGCCACCACCGTGACGCTGGCCGCGTGGTACGCCGCGCTCCGGTCCCGGCAACACCGCACGTGGGCCCTCGCCGCGGGCGCTGCCTTCGCATTCGCCGTGCTGGTGCGTCCGACAAATCTTCTCTTCGCGCCTGCGCTCCTCGTCCTGCTGGGTGGCGACATGCGCCGCCTCGCCTTTTTCACCGTGGGCGGCATCCCCGGCGCGGCGTGGCTCGCCTTCTACAATCACTCGCTTTACGGCAGCGTCTTCCGTTCCGGCTACGGCGACATCTTTTCCGCCTTCGCCCTTTCTTACGGCGCCCCCACCGCCCTGCATTTCGCGAAATGGCTCGCCCTGCTCCTGCCCGCCGTCGTGCTCGCACTCCCATTGGCCGCGCTCGCGCGTTCCGACCGCCGGCGCGAACTGCTCGCCCTCGCTCTCGCCTTCGGCGCCATCACCGGGCTTTACGCGTTCTACGAAATCTCGCATGAAGTATGGTGGTGTCTGCGTTTCATCCTCCCCGCGGTGCCCGCCCTCCTCCTCGCCGCCCTGCTTGGGGTTGACCACCTGACCCGTCATTCGCCCCGCCTCCGGGCTGTGGCCGCGGCGGCACTCGCCGTCTGGGCCATCGCCAACGGCTGGGCCTGGACCCGCCATCTCAATGTTTTCCTCGTTCCGCGCTACGAACAGGCCTACGCCGATGCGGCCGTCGCCGCCCGCACTCCGCTCCCCAAGGACGCCTTGGTCGCCGCCTGCGCCTTCAGCGGCGCGCTCTACTATTACAACGAAAACGCCGTGCTGCGTTACGATCAAATCGAAGCGCCCGCATTCGCCCGCTACGCCGCGCTTGCCCGCGCCGCCGGCCGCCCGATCTTCGCCCTGATCTTCGATTGGGAGGAGGCGGAAGCGCTCCGCAAGCACTGCCCCGGCGATTGGATCCGCCTGAGCACCGTCGCCAACGTCGGCCTTTGGCAACTGCGAGACGCCCGCCCCACCGCCGCGAAATGATTCCTGTCGCTCCGTCTCCCCGCTGGCAGGTGCGCGCCGCCGGAATCGTCGCGGTCGTCGTATTCCTGGGACTCGTCGCGCGCTTCTGGCATCCGGTCTACGGATTCACCGCGCTTTTCCAGCTCGATGCCTCGAACGACGGGGTGAAGATCGCCGCCTTCCGCGAACTGCCCGTCTACGTGCATCGCGACACCGGCGGCTACGACGGACTCTACTATGCGCAGATCGCCCAGGATCCCACCCTACGCGATCCCGCGCTGCCGCCGGCCATGGACAACTTTGCGTATCGCGCCCGCCGCATCCTGCCGCCGGCGCTCGCGTGGGTGCTGGGCGCAGGCCAGCCGGCGGCGATCATTCACACCTATGCGTTGCTCAATGTCGCAGCCTGGCTCGCCCTCGCCGCCGTGCTCTGGCGTTTGCTCGAAGTCCGCGACCTTCGTGGGTGGATTGCGTGGGCCGGCGTACTTTTTTCCGCCGGCGCGCTCGGCAGCGTCCGCCTCGCCCTGACCGATCTGGTCGCCCTGGGAATCCTGGCGGGCGCGTTGCTGGCCGCCGAGTGCGGGCGCGGACGCCTGGCCGCTGCCGGGCTCGCCGCCGCGGGCCTCGCCCGCGAAACCGCGTTGCTCGCCGTGGCGGGACTGTGCCAGTCACCGTGGTTCTCGAAAAAGAACGTCGCCCGCGGTCTCGTGGTCGCGGTCCCCCTCGGCGCATGGCTGGCCTACGTGCGCTGGCGCGCCGGTCCCGCCGATCAGGGTTGGTCCAACTTCACCTGGCCCGGCACAGGCTTGCTCGAAAAGTGGCACGCCGTGATCGAGGCTCTTTCGACCGTCGACGATCGGCCGCTCGCATGGACGACCCTGCTCGCGACGCTTGGCCTCACAGTGCAGGCGGCATTTTTTGTGGTGCGGCGCGATCCCGCGGATCGCTGGTGGCGCATCGGCGCCGCTTACACCGGGTTGATGCTGTGCCTCGGCACGGCGGTATGGGAGGGGTTCCCGGGCGCCGCAACGCGCGTCCTGCTCCCGCTGAGTCTCGCATTCAACGTGCAGGCCCACCGCTCGCGCGCATCGTTCGCATGGCTGCTCCTCGGCAATCTCAGCGTCTTCGCCGGCCTGCTGACCCTGCGCGACATGCCTTCGAATCCACGTGAGGTCGCAGCGTTGCGACAATCCGGGCTGGCGGTGATGGCAACCGCCGGCGAAGGCTGGTCCGGCCGCGAGGCGCACGGCCGACACGCCTGGCTTTGGGCCAGAGGGCAACAGGCCACCGTCGCGATCGAGACCTGGCCGAAAACCGACGCAAAGCTCCGACTCACGTTCGCATTACGGAGCCTGGCTCCACGAACGATAACCATCCTTCAGCACGGCCGAGAAATCGGCCGGGCCGAGATCACGACCACGCTTTCACGTCATACGGTCGAGCTTCAGGTCGCGGCGGGCCGCGCGACGGCGGAGTTTTCCACTCCCGCGGAACCGGTGCCGGAGAGCCAGGCCCCAGGCTCACGCCGCCTCGCATTTGCGCTTTATGATCCGGAGCTCGCGCTGGCAAAACCATGACCGCCACCATGCCGGTTCCTATTTTTCTCGACCTGACCCACACCAGCCATACGCGCGCGCGCACCGGCATCCAGCGCGTCACACGCTCGCTGCATGCCGCGCTGGGCGCCAACGCGATCGCGCTCACGCACGACCCGTACCTGCGCGCCTGGCGGCCACTGGAGCCATGGGAGCAGGCCAACTTGCAGGCTGACACCACCGCCGGAAAACGCGGGGCACACTGGCCGTTCAGCGCAAAGCTGCAGGGCCATACCGGCCGCCTCCTCGGCCGGACGCCGTCGCTCGCGGCCCAACCATCCTCGGGGATTGTCGTGCCCGAGGTCTTCTCGCCCACCGTTGCGGCTGCGCTACCGGCGATTTTTGCCGCCACCCGCGGCCCGCGCATCGCGGTCTTTCACGATGCCATCCCGCTGAAGTTGCCCGAGCTCACGCCCTCCAAAACCGTGGCCCGTTTCCCGGCCTACCTGCAGGAGTTGCTCGCTTTCGACGGCATCGCGGCGGTCTCGGACGATTCCCGCGATTCGCTGGTCGGCTACTGGCGCTGGCTCGGCGTGGCCCGCACGCCGCCGGTCCGCACCGTTGCACTGGGCATTGACCGGCCTCCTCCCCCGGTCCAACGCGACGCGCCGAACTCGTCCCTACCCGTGATCCTCTCCGTCGGCAGTATTGAGGGCCGCAAAAACCACCTCGCGCTCCTGGAAGCCTGCGAACGACTCTGGACTGCCGGACTGGAATTTCAGCTCCAGCTGATCGGCCTCGCGCATCCGCAGACCGGTCAAACGGCCCTGGCGCGGATCCGTGAACTGCAGGCCCGCGGGCGTCCGCTGCGCTATGACGGACCGGCCACCGATGCTGGATTGGAAGCGGCGTATGCGGCCTGTGCCTTCACGGTCTATCCTTCGATCATGGAAGGTTTCGGCCTGCCGGTGATCGAGAGTGTGGCGCGCGGGAAGCCGTGCATCTGTTCCGCGCGCGGCGCCGTGGGCGAGTCGGCCCGCGACGGCGGCTGCATCGCCCTCGAACGCGTCGGCGCGGACGAGCTGGCTTCTACGGTCCGGAATTTACTGGCCGATCCAGCCGGGCTGGCGGCGTTGCAGGCCGCAGCGCTCGCCCGTCCGTTTCGCTCGTGGGAGAGCTACGCGGCCGATCTGCGCGAATGGCTGCGTGAGCTTCCGCATCACGCCTGAGCGCGTTCGTCGGTCCACCGCTCGATCGTTCGCTTCCGGAAAATAACTCCGCGCCGGTCCGATCGCAACAGACGCAGCCACGAGCGAGACGGCGGTCCTCCGAGCGACCCACCCACATCGGAATACCGAGATGCGCCCGCGGCCGCCGCATTACCCGGTTTCCATTTGCCAAAAACTAGGTGGCTAACCACGGTTCCAAGCTGACATGGCGTTATCTTTCTTCACGAAAAACAAAAAGGCCCTGCTGGCGCGTTGTCGCGACGACTACGTCACTAAGATGCGGCTGAAGTATGCGCCCTATTACCACGCCATGGAGGCGCAGCAGGATACGACGGTGCGCCTCGACGGCCACGAGATGATCATGCTGTCCAGCAACGATTATCTGGGCCTGTCTTTTCACCCGAAGGTCATCGAGGCCGGGCGCGCCGCGATGTTGAAATGGGGCACGAGCACGACCGGCGCCCGCACTTCCAACGGATCCCGCGCCTATCACGTGGAGCTGGAAGAAAAGCTCGCGGCGTTCCTGGGCCAGGAAGCCTGCCACATTCACGTCGCCGGTTACCTGTCCTGCCTTTCGAGCGTCGCATCGTTCGCGCAGAAGGGTGACGTCATTTTCGCCGACAAGAACATCCACTCGTGCCTCTGGGACGGCATCCGCCTGTCGATGGCCACGGTGGAACGCTTTTCGCACAACAATCCGGACGACCTCCGCGAGGTCCTCATGGCCGTCAGTCCCGACGCCACGAAGATGCTCGTCATCGAGGGCGTCTACTCGATGGAAGGCCACATCGCCCGGCTGCCGGAGCTCGCGGAAATCGCCGACGAAAACGGCTGTTTCACGGTCCTCGACGACGCGCACGGTTTCGGCGTGCTCGGCCGGCAGGGCCGCGGGACCGCCGATCACTTTGGCCTCAAAGACAAGGTCGATGTGCTCTGCGGGAGCATGTCGAAATCGCTCGCCAGCACGGGCGGATTCGTCGCCGCCTCGCGCGAGATCATCGAATATCTCCGCAGCCACTCGAAGCAGACGATCTTCTCCGCCGCGATCAGCCCCAGCCAGGCGGCTTGCGCGCAGGCCTCCCTCGAGTTGATGCAGGCCGAGCCGCAGCATCTCGAGCGCCTCTGGGCCAACACGAAAAAGTACAAGGCGATGCTCAAGTCTCTCGGGCTCGACATCTGGGAGAGCGAAACGCCCGCCGTGCCGATCGTGTTGGGATCGAAGGAACGGGTCTATCCGTTCTGGCGCGCGCTGATGGACAAGGGCGTGTTCACGGTCATGTCGATCGCGCCCGCAGTGCCGGCCGGCAAGGATTTGATCCGCACCGCGATTTCCGCCAAACACACCGACGAACAGCTGGAGAAAATCGCCGAGGCGATGGCGTACGCCGTGAAAAAGCTGTAAGGTTCCGGCCGCGCCCAACCTCATGCTCGTCGTTCACGTCCAGGTTCACGTGCGACCGGACGGCATCGAAGCTTTCAAGGCGGCGACGCTCGCCAACGCCCGGGCGAGCCGGCAGGAACCGGGCATCGCCCGTTTCGATGTCGTGCAACAGATCGACGATCCCACGCGCTTCGTGCTCATCGAAGCCTACCGCACGCCGGAAGCTCCGGCCCTGCACAAGGCCACGGCCCACTATGCGGCATGGCGTGACGCCGTGGCCCCGTTGATGGCAGAACCGCGGACCAGCGTGAAATCCTCCAGCCTCTTTCCCGACGACGCGGGCTGGTAGGAAAACCGAAGGGCCAAGACGCCATGTCCTTCGAATTCGCCTCGCCGACGCGGATCGTCTTCGGGTGCGGGAAACTCGCCGAGATCGGCCCCGCCGCCCGCGAACTAGGCCGCCATGCCCTCGTCGTCACGGGCCGCGATCCCCGGCGCGCGACGCGACTTCGCGAACGGCTCGCCGCAGTGGACGTCGCCGTGACGGACTTCGCGATCGCCGGCGAACCGACGACGGACGACATCGCCCGCGGCACCGCGGTGGCGCGGGCCGGCGGGTGCGACCTGGTGATCGGTTTTGGCGGCGGCAGCGCGGTCGACGCGGCCAAGGCCATCGCTGCCCTGCTGACCAACGGCGGCGAACTGTCCGACTACCTCGAGGTGATCGGACGTGCACAGCCGCTCGTCCGCGCCGCAGCGCCGTGCATCGCCATTCCCACGACGGGCGGCACCGGTTCCGAAGTCACCCGTAACGCCGTGCTCACCTCGCCCGCGCATCGCTTGAAAGTCAGTTTACGCAGTGTGCACCTCCTGCCGCGCATCGCGTGGGTCGACCCGGAGCTCGCCTGCGAACTTCCTCCTGCCGTGACCGCCAGCACTGGACTCGACGCACTGACCCAGCTCATTGAGGCGCACGTTTCAGTCCGGGCCAATCCGCTCACCGATGCGCTTTGCGCCGCCGGTATCCGGCGGGCGGCGCGGTCTCTGCGCCGGGCCTTCACCGACGGATGGGATACGACCGCACGTGAAGACATGGCCTTCGCGAGTCTATGCAGCGGACTGGCCCTCGCCAACGCCGGCTTGGGCGCCGTGCACGGCTTCGCCGCTCCGATCGGGGGCGCATTTTCCGCACCGCACGGGGCCATCTGCGCCGCCCTGTTGCCCCACGTCATGGCCGCCAATCTTGCGGCGCTTCGCCTCCGCGCCCCCGGCCACGCCGCGTTGCGTGGCTACGAGGAAATCGCCCGGTTGCTATCGGGCGATGCAACCGCCACCGCCGATGAAGGCGTGCACTGGGTGGCCGGGCTCGTGACGGACTTGCGGATTCCGGCGCTTGGCCGCCACGGCCTCTCGCCCGGAGACTTCGCTCCGATCATAGCGGCGGCCGCCAAAGCGAGCAGCATGAAAGCGAATCCCATCCCCCTGACGCCGGAAGAATTAAAGGGGATACTGGAATCCGCGGTCTGAGGATCGCAGCCTACCGGTCCGGTGGGGAGGCCAATAATTTCTCCACCGCGTCGATTGCCGCGCGCTCGCGCTCGGACCAGGCGCCGCGAATCTCGACGAACGGCAGACGCCGCGAGACCAGCGCCTCCTTCCAGCGCTGCCGCGCCTGTTCGCGTTCGGGCGCGGCGGGGAAACAACGCTGCGGATCCGGCGCGAACGGCACGTCAGCATCGCACAACAGATACAGCGCGAAACCTCGCGCCCGAACGTCCGCCTCTTCTCGAACCCAGGCGGGACACGCCCCCGGAAACAGCACGTCGTTCCACAGGGTACAAGTGATAAGTTCTGTATCGCAGAAGGCCGCGCGTCGCGCCCCGCCGACGGCAAAATCCTCATTGGCCATCTGTCCCAGCGCAATCGTCCCCAGATCCCCGGGCCCAATGGTGCCCCCGCGCAAATCCCAAAATTCGCGGACGAACTCGGGCGCCCACGGCTCGCGGAAATGCACCGCCAGTCGCTGCGCGAGCGTGGTCTTGCCCGTCGATTCGGTGCCGAAGATGGCGATGCGTCTTGGCGCAGTCGTCATGTTTTAGTGGGGGACGCGATGCCCTCATCGCGTTCGCCTTCCCGCGGCGGGAGTGCCGCGGCTCCAGCCATCGCTCGCCGCCACTCGCGCCAGCCTACGACCGCCAGCAGAAGATAGATGGCATAGAGGAAGGCGCTGTAAGCGAGCGCCGCACTCCAATAGGCGGCGACGGCGACGGCGTTCGCGACGATCCAGAGAGGCCAGTTTTCGATATTCTTCCGCGCCTGCAACACCTGCGCCACAACCATCAGCACCGCAATCAAGGCGTCGCGCCACGGCATGATCGCGTTGGTCCACGCCTGCAAAGCCAGTGCCCAGCCGGCGGTGACGACGATGGCGGCGCCCGCCAGCAGGGCACGAGTGCGCCAGGCCAGGGTCGTCACCGGCAGTTCCGGCGCCGCACCGCGATCACGCACCCAGTGCCGCCAACCCCAAGCCAGGACGACGAAATAGAATATCTGCAGTGTCGCATCGGCATAAATGCGCGCCCGGAAGAACAGCACGCCCTGCACCATCACCGCCAGCAGCCCGACGGGAAATGCCCACAAAGTCCGTCGAATCATCAGCCCCACACCGGCCACGCCTAGCGTAAGATTGAGTTGATCCAGCGGTGAGGCCGTCGTGAGTCCCGTCCAGATACTGTGGAAGATTTCCTTCATGTCGGAGCCCGGCGCGCGCGCCGGCCGGTAGCGATGGCGCAGCGCCGCCCCACGTGCAAGCTGCCACTCCTCAACTCCTCGTGACGAACGCCTCCAGCGCCGCGCGAGTGATCGCATGCCGCGCCCCGCAGCGCGGGCAGCGGATTTCGAGCTTCGGTTCCCCGCCAAACAGCACGTCGGGGTCATCCTGCAACGCCGGCGCGAGCACCTCCATCATGCGCGTTTGGTTGCAGCCGCAATGCCACCGGTAAATCCGACGCTCGAGCGGAGCCAGCGCTTCCGCCCCGACCAAACCACGGACGCCTTCCGCCGTAAGCCCGTGAAACCACGTGAGGTCGCAATCGGGATTCTCCGTCACGAGCGCAAACTCCTCCGCATCGAGCTGGAAATAACGCGCGCCGCGCTGCTCACTCTGCGCATAAAAGTTTTCCGCCGCCGCCATCGGATCAGACCCGGTAAACGTCACGGCGCTGCGGCGCTTGGGTTGGTTGCCGCGCACGACATCGGCAAAGAACAAACTCGCCGGCCCTTCCTTGACGTTTCCCTCAAAGACGCGCCCCGTCACCGCACCCGTGCCGTTGTCCCCGGTGAGAAAAAGGTTCACCAGGGGAGACTGGAAATTGATGGTCCAGGCCGTAAGCTCGTTCCAAGGCCGCGAGGCGCAATGAAGCGTAAAAGCGGCGAGCGCCCGTTTGAACATCGCGTCGGATTCGGAAGCCAGGCGAATCTGATTCGCCCCCAAGTGCAGGTAGTAGTCCACGAAGAGTTCGCTGAAGCTGGCGCGCGCCACCAGGGCGTTGCGTCCGCGCACAAAGTCGGTGCGCACTTCGAGTCCGGCGTCGGCGGTGTTGGGCGGTGTCGTTTCCGGCATAAAACGGAAGGTTGCAAGGGACGCGCAATTGTCCATCCGGGGTTTGCGATTGTTCACCCGCTCAACCTGTTCCGGCCCCGGCGGCCGACGGTCGCGCCGCCACCACCGAGTGGCCGCCTTCCCGCCCGGTCGTGCGGGCGCCGGCCAGCGCGATCGATGCCAACAAAGCAACCCGCTGTTCGGTGCTGGCGGCCATCCCCACCGGCCGGCGCGCGAGTTCCAGCCCCGCTCCCCGCCGGACGAGCAGCCCCCAACCCGCCGGAATCTCGGCCTCGGCGAAAATGTTTTCCTCCACGACCAGGTAAAGGACATCCGCACACCGATACCGGAACATTTTCGAAAACTTGGTCCCGCGCACCAGCCGCCGCCGCAGGCACGCCAGTTCGTTCAACACGCCGCGATACGCGCGATGCTCCAGGCCCGAAAAATCCCAGGCGTCGAATTCCGGAAACAACGCTTCGCCCCGGCGCAAGTCGGGCCGGTGGACCGTAAACATCGCCTCAAGTTTTCGACGCCGGTCCACGAGTTCGGCCAGCCGCGCCCGGGTAGCCGCCTCGGCATGGGCATCCTTGAGCAGGTCAGACCTCGCCTGCTTGCATTCAAAAATGGCGGTCGGAGCGTCCGCGCTCCGCCCGCCAGCGGCCACATCCGCCCGATAGCCGCTCCGCGGAATGCGCACCTCAAGCCCGCCAATCGCAAAGCCGTTGATTCGCGCCCAACTCAAAGCCAGGGCTTTCAATCGCTGATGATGGGGGGTTTCAGCCGACGGCATAACGCTTGCCCTTTTATCTTATCGTCGTCGCCGGGCGGGCCCACCGACAACGGCTGGACTCGCGCCGACCCGGTCGAACGGCCCGTGGATCCAGAGGCGGACGCTCCACCCCGGGCAGTCGCGAACCACCGGTAATACGGAAACGTCGAATATCGGCCAATCGTCCACCCGCAGGAGCAGAAAGAGTCGGAGAGGGGTTGTCCATTTCCAGCCAGCGCCCACCACGAGGTTTCCCGTTTCCACGATTGCTATCGGGCGCCAACCGTTGACAACTGATGGTATGTCCCAACCCGCCACCGGACGGCCCCGTGTCGAGGAGCATTTCTCGCTCCCTCTTTTCCTTTTCACCGTCGTTGCCTCGTTCGCCTGTTTGGGCGCGCTCCTCAAGCTTTCCGCCCCGGACGCAATCTGGCAGTCACAAATCTCGGCGAGCTTCTGGCAATTCGGCGCCGCCTTTCTGGCCGTCACGATGTTCAACTGTTTTATGGAATGGGGCTTCCATCGCTACGTATTGCATAAGCCCGTGATCCCGTTCCTCAGCCGTTTCTACAAGCAGCACACGCTGCATCACAACTTGACGCGCATCGCCCGGCGTCGCACGCCGGGCGGTCGCGAGGTGCCGTTCGTCGAGAATATTTATCCGATTACAGAACCGGAACAGGGCGAGGCCTCCTTCTTCCCTTGGTATACGCTGGCGGTGTTCACGATTGCGCTCACTCCGCTGCTGCTGATCGCCCAGCTCCTGGTACCCTCGCTGCCGTGGTTTTTCGCCGGCTATAGCGCCGTGGCGGGCTCGGTGCTGCTCTACGAGTTGTTTCACGCCGTCGAGCATTGGTCCTTCGAACGCTGGTCCCCGATGATCGAGCATGCCCGCTTCGGCTGGTTCTGGCGGAAGGTCTACAGCTTCCATCTTCGCCACCACGCGGTCATCGACTGCAACGAGGCCATTTCCGGATTCTTCACCCTGCCCGTGGCCGACTGGGTGTTGGGCACCTTCATCCTACCCAAGACCCTTTACACCGACGGCACGGAGTGGACGCCCGCTGAATTCACCAGCCCGCGCCCCTGCGCCTTGATCCGCTGGTGCGATGCAAAAACCGACCAGGTCGTGCAGGAACGCCGCGCCCAAGCCCAATCAACTGCCAGCGACAAGGCGGAGGTTTATACGCGAGGGGAACAAGTCGCGCACTATCTGACCCACGGCATCGGTCTGGCCGGCAGCATCGCGGCCATGGTGTTGCTCGCGACGGCGGCGGCGACTTACGGCGGCGCTTCGCGCGTGGTGAGTTGCGTGATCTTCGGTCTCACGCTCGTGCTCGGCTACGTGGCTTTCATCAATTTTCAGCGAACCCGCGCCGGTCATGGACGCCCCCCCTTCACCCGGCGGAATCATGTCGCGATCTTTGCCCTCATCGCGGGCACCGCGACGCCTTTTCTCCTGGTCGGGCTGCGGGGCGCCTGGGGTTGGAGCCTCTTTGGCGTGGTGTGGGGGCTTTGCGTCATGGGCGCGCTGTTCCGTCTTTTCGCCACAGGCCGGCTGCAAACCGTTTCAACCGTCGCCTACGTGCTGGTTGGCCTCGTACCTTTCGTCGCGATCAAACCACTGATGGCCGCCCTGCCCAACGGCGCGCTCTGGCTCCTCTTCGCCGGCATCTGCTGCTACGTTTGCGGCACGGTGTTCCACCTGTGGCAAAACGTGCGCTATCATCAGGTCTTGCGGCATGCCTTTGCCCTCGGCGGCACCTCGTGCCACCTTGTCGCGGTGCTGATGTTCGTACTACCGGGGTCCTCTTGAACGAACCGCGTCGGATCGTCCGGGATTAACGAGCCCGGTTCGGGCCGCCGGATTCACCTTCCAATTCCGAAGGCGGGGAATTCCCCCTTCGGCTTGGATGATCGGGCTGAACCATCTGACGATTACGGTGGGCCGTCCTCGAGGCTGCCCATCCACTGCCAGATCGCGTCGAACTGCTCCCCGGCGCGTCCTTCGAACGTGGTTTTCAACACGGCCTGATCGCGATTCTGCGTGAAACGCGGCATGATCGTCGCCGGCGCGATCCGTTGCGGATGATGCATCCAGCGTAGAAAATAATCATGCCGCAACCGTTCGCCGGAAAGCCGGAGATTCGGCCCCTGTCCTTCAAATACCTGCAGGGCTTTGCGCCCGCCCGCATCGTGACAGGTCACGCATGAATATCCCCCCGGCCCGGCCAGCGCGGCCCCGGCCGCCACCCGTTCGGGCGCGGGGCCCGGCTGGCCGGTTTTGAGCGGGACGCCGTGCCGAATGGCGAGTCCGAGCGCGAGATTGGCCGCCCGGCTGGCGAATGCCGGCATCCGCGCCTCCAACCACGGCCGCGTTTTCGCCGGGTGCCGGCCCGCGAGGAGATCCGTCAACCAGCCGAGATCGAGCTTTTCCCCCGCATGGGCGAGGTCGGGGAAATTGTTCTTCCCGGAATGACACTGGGCGCAGTTGAGTGTCTGCACCTGGTGGGCGGCATATTCGGCGGGAGCGAAGCGTCGCAGCGATTGCAGCCCTACGTCACGATCTGCGTTTCGAAAGGCGATCAGCCGCGCGATCTGTTGAGCCGTGAGACGCAACTCCGGGGCACCGGCCCTATTTTCCGCCACGCAGCCCCTAACCGTCCAATCGATGCGGGCGATTTCCTCCAAGTTGGGAGCGGAAGCCGGGCCGGGCGATGGCGCGTGACACGCAACGCACGCCCGCGCCACCACCGTCGCACCCAGGGGGGCCTCGCCCCGACCCGAGGCCGCGATCCGCGCGGGCTGTTTCGAACGAACATAGGCCGCGATCCGTCGGGCCTCGGTCCGCGTCAGTCGCACGTCGGGAAATACAGTGTCGGAATGATGGAGTGCCGGCTGGAGCAGGAATTCGACGAGTCCGGCGTCGGTATGTTTCCGCTCGCGGAAAAGCGGCGCGATCCAGAAGTCGAGTTGTAAGCGGGCCACGAGCTCGGCGCCTGCGGCGATTTCGTTCGCATCGGCCGGCAAAGTCTCACCCGCCCACGCCGGATCCTTCAGCGCCATCAAATACGCGGCGACGTCGGCGGCCTGCGCCGGCGCCGCGGAAGGACAATGCCCCTGCGGCTGGGCGACCCACTTCTCCAGCCAGCCGGACTCGATGCGGCTGCCGATATTGCGAAAATCAGGATCGGACGCAAAAAGCTCGGGCATCGCACCGTCCGGCAGCTTGCCGCGAGGCTGGTGGCAGCGGATGCACCGTGCGGCGGCAAAAAGATCTCGACCCTCGCGCACCCGGCCCCACGACTCCACCTCCGCCCCGGCGATGGAGCGGAACGCCGACGCCGGGACGGGCTCCGGATAAAATTGCGGACTGCTCCACATGAGGCGGACGCGACCCTCGCCCGTACTCGGGCTGCGATAACTGCAGAAAATCCGATGCGGGCCCTTGGCGAGCGTCAGCGGCAGGGATGCGGTCACCGGGAGTTCGCCGCTCACGACCGGCTGGCCGTCGATCTGCAGAGTGACGGTGCCCTTCCCTTCCAACGAAAAGGTGATGTCATCCCGCTCCGGCACCACCAGCGTGCCCTGCCAGATCGCCCCGAATTGCCGGGGAGCAATGAAGACCGAGGGCGAAGTCCCCGGTGGACAGTTCAACGCGAGCTGGTCGACCCGCACCGCGTCCGTCGTCTCCGCGGTGAAGCTCATGATGAGACCAGGCGCACCGACCGGAGCCGACTCCGGCACCCGCACCTCCTCCCACCTCACGCCGGCAATTTTGAACTCCGGCGCGAGATGGTGAACCGTGTTATAGATCGTTTCACGCACCGCAGTGCCCTGGGCGTCGATCAGATCGAACTTCACCTCCATCTGCATCGCCGGCGTCATCTTTGGCAGATAGAGAAAAACGGCGCGCCCGTCCTCGACGAGCCGGGCCGCGCCGACCGTGACGGCGTCGACCATGTCGTGCGCGCCCTTGGACGCCGTGAGGAGTGCCTGCTTCTCGGCCGCCAAATCGCGTTGGTCGATCGAGAACCGGCCCGAGCCGTATTGCGGTCCCCAAACGTAGTTCCATTTGCTGATCGAATAGCGCTGGGGATCCTCCGCCGTCTTGGGGTCCAACGGACCCGAGAATCGGACCAGCAAGCCATTGCGGTAAGCCTGGAGTCCGACAGGCAACGGCGAGGTGACACCCGTGAACCGAACCCGCTGGAAGGCATCCCGGCCCGTCGTCTGCCAGCCGCGAAAGCCGATCGCGTAGAGCTGGCCGTTCTGCGGATGAAACCGCGCGCGCATCGCGGCGGCACCGAGATCGATGGCCAGGCGATAAACGCCGCCTTGCACCTGGCCATTCACTTCCTCGCGCAGCACGCGAAAGATGCTGGATTTCCCATAGGAGAGATGAAGCATCTCACCCGCATGCCGCGGATCCCAGGCTGTCCGGGCCGGAACCCACGTCTGACTGCCACTGGAGTTGTCCGCGAAATAAGGCAGCCAGCACAGGGGACGGTCGTAGTCCGTCGGCGCGCCTGGCAACGGGCCGGCAAATTCCGCTTTTTCCCACTTGCCGGGCACGACGCCGTTGAAGGTGAGCGCGCCCGGTTTGGTCCACGTGATTTTGCAGGCGGGCACAAAGCTGCCCTCGTTCTCGCCCGTCGTCACAATCCCCTCCGGGCTCACGCCGACGCCACCGGGCGCCCGAAATCCCCAAGCGACGCGCTCGACCGTCGATCCGTCACGACTCACCTTCAGCACGGTGCCGTTGTGCGGAGTCGCCGGACCGAAGCCGCGCCCGCCGCTGAGAACCGGCATGGCCTTGCTGAAATAGAAATTCCCGTCCCGATCCGTCTCGAGGTCGAAGGTGAATTCGTGAAAGCCGGACGTGATCATCACGTCGTTGTTGAAGCATTCGTAGTGATCCGCTTCGCCGTCGCCGTTGAGATCATGCAGGCGGGTAATTTGGTCCCGGCCCTGCACGTAAATCACCCCGTCGACAATCTTAAGCCCCAAGGTTTGATAAAGTCCGCTGGCGAACCGGCGCCACGTCACCTGCGCGAGGTCGCCGTCGATTCCGTCTGCGATCCAGACATCGCCATTCCAAGTCGAACACGCCACGCGCTTGCCGTCGGGGAAGAAATCGAAGGCCCCGAATCGCGGGCGGGCGCGCCACGGGTTCTCCGCCGGCAATGGAATGACATCGACGGCATACGATCCGGTCGTTGGCGCAAGCTGGCCCTTGACCACGATCGTTTCCGGGAAAAGCCCCGGGCCGCCCCGCGTGAGGACCGCGAGATCGACCGGCGGAACAAAGCCGGCGGGATCCGTGGCATGTTCGGCGTAGATGACCTTCCAGCGCGAAGGACCCGTTCCCCGGGCGATACGAACCGTGGTCCGACCGTCCGCGGCGCGCCGGAGCGTCACGCCGGCGGGAGCTCCCACGAGATAGATCTGCGTATCTTTTCCACCTGCAACCGGAGCGGCGTCGCGCACGAGCAGTTCCAAATCAGCCGGAGTGGCCTCCACATTGAACGTCCGAGTGATTGCCCGGACCCCGCCGGCCGATTCCAACCAGGGTAGTTCGAGCACGTTCACGCCACCAGCGGTATAACGAAGCACGGTGCGGTTCCCGTGCCGGAAAAGCCCCCGGTAACGGCCCGCCGCGGGTGGAAGCGGCCCGGCCTTGAACTCACGTGCATCGGTCCAATCGCCGTTGACTGCCCAACCCCGGCCCGTCGGGTTCCGGAAGAAAAACCGCTCGTCGCCCTCGGGGCAGTGAGTGTTGTTGGCGTGAGTTCCGCTCCAAGGGGTGCCCTCAAGCAAGACCGCGCCATCGAACCCCGCGCGGAGGGCCAGAAGCTCTGTGTCGAAAACGACCGACACCTCCCGCGCGTCGCCGAGTTTGATGGCGAGCCCCTTGAGCGCCACGACGTCGCCGCCGTTCTGCGTAAGAATGGTGTCCGCCTGAAATGGCCCGTTGTCCACCGCCTGCCACCAATCGATTCGGGGAGGATTGCGACTGACGGCGACCGCCCCATCCGCAGGTGGTGCGGTCGCCGCTCCACCAGCCGAGGCCGCCGCGACCACCAGCAGAACAAAAAAGGTGAGCGGGCGAAACATGTGGCGGAGTGAAATACACATGAGAACGCTGGATGGATTCATTTTCGCCCGGAGCGGACAAGCAAAACGATCCGCAAACCGTCAGGAACTCGGGGCCCAAGCCCCGCCAAGGAACGCGCGAGTTGGAAACCGCTCGTTGAATCGGTTGGGTAGGGCTGGAAAATAATTGTCGCCGGAACCAGCCTAACCTGTTGCTCTGCGCACTCCAGCTCGTGACATCTAACCCCGAAGCCATCGCCGTAATCGACGGACACCTCTGCCGCCTAACCCGTTTTGGCGGGCGTGCAGCGTGGTCCGGTCCCCTCGCATCGTCTGTCGTGGAGTTCCGAAAGGGACCGATGTGCATTTATGTGCGCGAACACACCTTCGGATTGTTACCAGGGCTCCCCAACCTGTACTGCCTCGATGCGGCGTTTCGATTGCGGTGGCTGGCCGAGTGGCCCGACCCAGCCGATCCCTGTGCCCGCATTGTTGACCATGCGGGTGACACCTTGGTCGTCGAATCTGTGCGCGGCATGGTCATTCGGCTCGACGCCAACACCGGCCGTTTGCTCGGCGTTGCCCGTCCGCTGGCGGTTGCAAGCTAAACGATTCGCTGCGAGACGAGCATACGGACCGGCCGATCAGTCCGCGGTCCGGGAGTGATACCCTCACGGCTTGCTCGATTAGGATGACCGCGTGAGCCCGACCGCCAGGCCGGTAGGCGCACCACCCGAGGGTGAGCCAGAAGAGAACGCTTCCTCCCCACGGTTCGTGGCCGATCGCCTGCGGTCAGAGGTCGGTGTACTTATCCGCCCGTCCTCGGGCCTTTTCCACCGGATACTTTTTCGCATTTGCCGCCATCTTCGAGGTGATCGCCGCCGCCACGTCTATTCCGGTGACGTTCGCGAACTCGAGCGCATAGATCACCACGTCGGCGAGTTCATCGGCCACGCGGGCACGCTTCGCCACATCCGTCGAAATCGCCTTGGACTCGTCGGGCTTCGCCCAAAGAAAGTGCTCCATCAACTCACCCGCCTCGGCCGCGAGAGCCATGCTCAGGTTTTTCGGAGAGTGAAATTGCTCCCAATCGCGCGCCCGCGCAAAGGCGAGCACGCTCGCCTTCAAGGCGGCGACGGTGGTGGTGGAATCGGTGAACGCGGCCATGGCGGCAGCTTGGGCCCGGGCGAGCGTCACGCAATCTTCACTGTCATCGGAAAAATTTCCCCTTGGCACGCCGGCTGCATTATGCAGCGTATCGACCGTTTTAGTCATGACCGCGTCCTTTAAGCATCAGCTTCGCCACGCCGGCGCCCGCATTACGGGCTGCCAGCAGCGCTGCGCCGCGATGCGACCGGTCGTTATTTCCGTTTGGTATAAAACCGGCGCGGGCTTCCAGAACTAACCTTCCGTCCTACGGAACGCGTTTAGCCCTCTGAGAGCCCGGCGGTCACCAGACCACCGAGGAACGCTTCCGTTTTCGTTTTCCTCCCATGCATACGATCATCCAGCCCCTTCCCTCGAGCAGTCGCAAGACCAGCACGGCCCCGGTTTCCCGTGAAACCTTCCGCCGGCCGGGCTACGACTGCCAGGAGCAGCCGGACGCGATGAAACTCGTCGTCTACGTGCCGGGCGTGGGCGCTTCGGGCGTCGAGATCGAGGCGCGCGGCGCCGACCTGAGTGTCACCGCGCGGAAGCAGCATTTCGTGCGCGTGAACTGGCAGGCGCTCCACCTCGAAGGAGCGCAACGCGACTACCAGCTCAGACTGCGGCTCGGCACCGGTTTCGACTACGCCGCCATGTCGGCCGAGATCCACGACGGCGTGCTGACGATCGTCCTGCCCAAGCGGGTGACGGAATCCGCACGTCAGCGGCGGGTTGCCTGAGTTCGTCCGGGCCGGGACGGACGATGTGGAACGGGTGGCCCGCATTCGGGTCGCCCGCTTCCACCACCACCCGATCCGGATGCGCCTCCGCCCATACGACGATGCCGCGGCTGGTCGCAGCACGCTACAGCTCATCCTTCATTACCCGCGTCGGAGCACACGTACGGCGAACGCCGGGCAAATCTCAATGGATCGCCGGAGAAAAACAAAAAGACCGCGCTGCATTCAGCGCGGTCTTTTGAAAATTGCACGGCCGCCGATCGGGCCGTGAGGGAAACTAGTGGCCGGTGCCTTCGGCGGGAGCACCGGTGATGTGCACCGTCTTGTATCCGCCGATGCGCTTAAAGTACAAAGCGATCCCCACGAAAATGACGGCCATAGCCAGCGGAATGAAGGAGTCGGCTTTCAGCGTCTTGCGATCGCCCACTTGGTCGGCGGCCACGATCGCCTTCTGGTCGGCGGTGGGCGTCTTGGCCTCCTTCGCCTCGGCCAGTTTCTTGCCGTCGATCGCGTTGACCGGGGAGAAAAACAAGAATTGGGACGGCGCGGCCGCTTTGACCGATTCGTAAGCCGCCGGGTTGCTCGCCTTCAGGGTATCCGCCGCATAGCGGTCCTTGCTATAGCCAAGCCCCGGGCCGCCAATCAGACCCGCGGACAGCATGCCGACGCCACCCATGATCGAAATCGCCACGGCGCCGGAACGCGGGAAACGATCGGACGCGATCGCGAGCATGGTCGGCCAGAAAAACGTCTTGCCGATCGAATAGATGCCCAAGGCGATTAGAGCCATCGCGAAGGATTCCATGCCGCTCGCCAGCCGCAAGCCAACGACCGCGAGCACTGAGCACACGACGAGCAGACCCACGGGCGAAAGCTTGAGATTCTTTTCAATCCAAGCGGCACAGAACCGCAGGCTGAACATGATCGCCGAGGTCCAGATGAAGAGGAACTTGCCCTTTTCCGACGTAAAGAGATTGCCCGTGATGTTTTGGATCCAACCGTCCGTGCCGAGTTCCACGGCCCCGATCAACGCGTGGGTGATAAAGAGGACGAACAGCAAGACCGAGCCAATCGAGAACTTCGTGATCACACCCACGGTGAGCAGTAGCGCGCCGGCGACACCATAGGCCAAGCCTTGGGACATCCCAAGGTTGCCGGCGCAGAACAGCGAGATCAGATAGCAGGCCACCAAGGCCCCGAGCAGGCCCACGTCCTTGAACATGTCACCCAAGCTGGAGCCCTTTACCGAAGCCTCGGACTTCGGCATCTTCTGGCCGAGGAACATGAGGCCGTAACCCACCGTCGGAATGAGATAGAGCGAAAGCTGGATCTTCCAGCCGAGTTCCATTTTGTCATCGAGGACCCAGCCCAGCGCACTTCCGACCACCAGTCCCGCCGGCCAGCTGGCGTGCAGGATGTTGAGATAATGCGTGCGATTGTGCGGGAAGAGCGTAGCCACGAGCGGATTCGCCACGGCCTCAAGCGTGCCGTTGGCGAAGGCGAAGATAAACATCCCCCACGTCAGCATCGCGTAGGCGTTGGCCGGTCCGGCGGCGAAGGTGACGAAAGCGGAGATGACGTGACAGACAAACGCCGCGATCACGACCTTACCGTAGCCAATCTTGTCGACCACGATGCCGCCGAGGATGATTCCAAAACAAAACCCCGTGAATCCCGCTCCACCGATCGCGCCAAGCTGGGTCGCGGTGAAGCCGAATTCCTTGCCCCAGTTATCAAAGATGCCGCCGCGAATGGCAAAACCGACGCCGGCGGCGAAGATGGCGGCGAAGCCGGCCCAGAGGAGCCGTCTGGCATTGGAGGCGATCGCCTCGTTGCTAACTTGGTCATTGCTCATAATGAGGATAGGAGGGGTTGAATTTCAGAACAAAAGTCGGAGGCAGTCCGGCAGCACAAACTCAGGGCAAAACGTAAAATCTCCATACGGGATTCCGGGGTAACCTGGCACGGGGTCGAAGCAGAAAACCTAGATTGAGTGGCACACCGCCGCTCGGCAAGGGCACAATTCTGCGGAAACTTTTTTCGCCAGCCGGCGAGGCAACCGACCGCCGGCCAGGGGCCCCAGTGGCAAGTTGCGCCAGCCGCCAAAAGGCACGGCGGACGGCGCCGGGCGGTTCTTCGCGAAGAAATTCATTTTTTATCTAAACCGGGCGGCACTATTTTTCGATCTTCAGGTCAACACCAACTTCGAAGATGCACCTGCCCGTCTTACACCACCGCCCTTCCCCCGCGCCTGAGCCTCCGGCCCATGTGCGATCGGTTGCGCGCGAGAATGTGATGTGGAACCGACCGATCTTCAAGGCTCCCCCGCTGGAAGTGCACCTGCAAGGATTTGATACCGCACTTTTCGCGAGGGAACTTCCCCGGACCGAGTTGATCACGCGATAAGAGATTGGACCTGGCGCCGGCTTCCGGCCGTTCGCGGCGACGTTGGAGCAACCCGCGGGTTCAATTGCCAGAAATCATCGCGCTCGCATTTGGGCATGACGCCTCCACGCTCGCCAAGGCACCCTGAGCACGCTGCACGGCTTCATCCGAATCGCCCGTCGTCTCCGAATCCCTCGATCTGCGGGTTCGCGCCGAGTTGGTTCGAACGGCTTATGTCGATTCCCCTTGTGGTGCCCAATTCGGGATCCTCGTCGCGCTCA
Organism: Opitutia bacterium; assembly: GCA_947442255.1. The sequence goes on along the minus strand of CANEVO010000004.1, from coordinate 92,084 downwards.
CGGCCAGCGCGAGCACCCATGTCCGCGAAGCCTGCCTGGCCGCCGGCATGGACGATTTCCTCAGCAAGCCCGTCCGCTTCGAATTGCTCGCCGCACTTCTCCAGCGCTACCTGCCACCGGCCTAGCAAGCGCCCGAGGCCGGCACCGCCAAAAAAAGGCGCGCCTCATTCGGGCACCAACCAATTGACGCGCCCGCCACCGCCCGGGGCTTGCGCCAGCTCGGAGGCGAGAATCGAGAGTACGGCCCCCGCCGATTGATCGAACTGCCAGGGCGGATTGATGACCACGAGTCCGCAGCCCTTCATTTTGATCGGCGCCTGATCACCGGCGATCGCCAGCTCGGCGGTCAGGGTCGGGGGCGGCCGCAAAGCCCTCACCGCCGCAAAAAATTCGTCCACCCGCACGCGATCGGTCACCGGATACCAGATCGCAAACACGCCGCTGCGGAAACGCCGCAATCCCTCGTCGAGGGCCCGGGCGATTTGCGCCACCTCATCCCGACTTTCAAAGGGCGGATCGATCAGCACGAGAGCGCGGCGTTCGGGTGGCGGCAGCATGCCCCGCACAGCGACATAGCCATCCATTTCGTGCACGGAAACTCCGGCATTGAATAAAAGCTCCTCCCGCAAAGCGGCGCAATCGGTCGGTTGCCGTTCGCACACCGCCATCCGATCCTGCGGCCGCAACAGAAGCTGGGCGAGCCGCGGCGAACCCGGGTAATACCTCGGAACGGATTCCCGGTTGCCGAAGCGCCGGTCGAAGTCGCGAACCAGGCCGAAATATTCCGCCAACGCCGGCGGAACGGCCTCGCGCCTCCAGAAGCGGCCGACGCCTTCGGGCCATTCGGGTTTGCGCGCCAGGGAATCGCCGGTCGCCGCCACCGACAGATCATAGCGACCCTGCCCCGCATGCGTATCGAGATAGAAAAATCCCTTTTCCTTTTTCTGGAGGGCTCGAATCAGGCTCACCAGCAGGGCATGCTTCATCACGTCGGCAAAATTGCCTGCGTGAAAATGATGCCGATAGTTCATGCCGAGAAACCCCTGCGCGGCCGTCGGGCCCTCAATCCGTCGCGGGCTGGGCCAGCGGAGAGGACATCCGTCAGCTCACAGGGATCTTGACCACCGTCTTGCGCACCAGCACCGGCGTGGCCCGGACCCGCAGCGTCGGCATATGCACGTCGACGGGAAAATAGACGGCCACCTGCCCCGGAAACACTCGCAGCACGCAAGCGTCAGCATTGTCTTCGTACACGATCAAGTCGCGCTCGGCGTCATAGGGCTGCCGGATTTTCATCCGCGCGATGTCGGCCAGCTCCATTAACTCCTCGCCTTCAACGACCACCTGCACGTCGATATACTTGCGGTGGGATTCGAAAAAGCCTTCCACCCGCGCCTTGCTCTCAAAGACCTGTTCGACGGCAAAGACCCCTTCGCCCAGGTCGACCTTCTGGGTATTGCCCGCGGCGATCGAGCGGATGCGTTGCTGGGCCGCCGAGCCGGGGCGCAGTAATTCCTCCACATAGGAAAAAGCCGCTGCAAATCCCGGCAGGCTTGGCGCCTGCGCGCGAATGGTTTCGAGTGAGCCGTAGAGTGCCATGGCGCGACTCCATTGCCCGCCTAGACGAGTGGCAAGCCGCGAAACGATCGGGCGCCGCCAACGTCCCGGCCTGTCCGCCCCGTGGAAAGCTGCCGTCACGATCCAGACGTCGGTGCCGCCGGGCGCGGCCGCGAAAACGTTTCTGCCTGCACCTCCCCGCCGTATTCAAATGTATAGCCGCCCGCCGCCCCGGTCACCAGGGATCGTCGAACTCGGCGTCGGCGATAAACGCCTTGGCGGAATTCGCCGGCATCGGTTGGTAGCGCGGCGACCAGCTGCCGGTATCGAACTCCCTCGGCGAATCCGTGCCATCGTAGCCCTCCACCTTGGTGCGCCCTGCCCGTTCCAATTCGATGCGCAGTTTGGCCGGGCGGGCGGCGGTCATGATAAACCGCACGCGGGTTCCGCCGGTGACCACCGCGCCCGTCGCCTGCACGGCGGCAAGGGCCGAGACCCGCGCCTTGCCTCCGATGGCTTCGAGGTGAATTCGACCGAGGTCGTCCACGCGATTGGCACGGGCCACCCAGGCAAGCATCACGAAAGCGATCAGGCATGGTCCGCGCATCAGGGGACGCTGCCAGACCACCGGACCGCCCGACAAGCCTCCGTCCCCAAACGACTCCGGAACTCCACTCCCAGCGGGCGGCCGGAATTGCAGTTGTTCGCACCCCGCCCCGTCGTCATAGACCGCCGCTGTAAATCGAACCGTGTCGTCCGAAATCACCCGCATCCTCTCCGACATCCATTTTGGCGACCGGGCGAGCCGCGTCCACCGGCTCGCCCAACTTCGGCCGCTCCTGCACGGGGTCGCACCGCTCGTGCTCAACGGCGATACGCTCGACACCCGGCCGGGCCCCGCCCCGCACCGCACGGTTGAACTTCAAACCGAGGTGCTCGATTTTTTTCGGGCGAGGCGGCGAAGGCCACCTTTCTGACCGGCAATCACGACGCCGATTTCTCCGCCGTCCACGCACTCAACCTCGCCGCCGGCCGCATCCTGGCCGTGCATGGTGATATTTTGTTTGATGACATCGTGCCGTGGAGCCGGGACGTGCTGTTAATCCGGCATTTGATGGCGGCGGAACGATCGAATCCAACTCCCCATGCCATTTCCGAATTCGACCATCGCCTCGCTGTGTGGCGCCGGGTCGCCGCCCAGGTGCCCCAACGCCACCAGTCGGAAACGCACCCTCTGAAATACGCTTGGCGCTTCGCCGCCGACACGATCTGGCCCCCGCTGCGCGTGCTGCGGATCCTGCGCGCGTGGAGCGACGAACCGCCCCGGGCCGCCGCCCTGCTCCGCCGTCACCGGCCGGCCGCCCGATTCATCGTCACCGGCCACACCCACCGGCCGGGCATCTGGCGGATGCCTGATGGCATCACGGTCATCAACACCGGCTCATTTTGCCCGCCGTTGGGCGGCTACGCAGTCGATGTAACCCCCACGCGGCTCATTGTCCGAAAAGTGATTCTACGGACGGGGGAGTTTCATCCCGCTGCGAGCGTCGCGGAGTTTGCGCTCGCGGACGCGTGAGCTTTGGCTGACACATCCTCATGAGCATTGAGTTCGGATGGTGGACGAAGGACGCGGATGGAAATAAACTTCAGATCAATGTCGCCGTCCACGGCGGCAATATCGAGTGGACCCACCACCAAGGCCACCACACCTCGTGGATCCCGCACGAGCCTAGCGACGACGATCGCGAGCGGCTGGTCCATGAAGCCGAAAAGCGTGTCCCCCGCCGCCTGATCTCCAGCAAGCAGTTCGAGGAAATCAAGCGGCTGAGTGAGAATAGCGGCCCGGGCAAACTCTCGGGCCGCCGCATCACGGGCAACGGTCCGTCGTTTACGTAGCGGATGCCCGACCCGGCCGGGAATCCGGCCAACGATGCCCACGCTGGTTTAAACCAGTTTCGGCCGCCGGCTTGCAAGTGACCAGATCAGTTTGAATGACGGACAGAAATCCTCCGGCCGCCGGGCGATCTGCCGCGTAACCTCCGCCGGCACCATCCATTCGCCGCACTCGATCTCCTCCGGATGCAGTGTAAACGGCCCTACGTGCCGCAACCGGTAGACCCAGACGAATTCCCATCCGGTCTCCACGCAGGCCTCGATTCGAAACCAGCGCGCGGGAGCCTGGCTGACCCGCACGCCTATTTCTTCGCCGAGTTCGCGGATTGCCGCGGGATCATAGTCCTCGCCGGCATCGAGGTGCCCCGAACAGGAAGAGTCCCACAGACCGGGCGAAAGGTCTTTGATCATCGAGCGCTTTTGCAAAAAGACCCGGCCCGCCGCATCGAAAACGAGCACATGTACCGCCCGATGCCACAGACCCCGGGCATGCACCTCGCGGCGGAGTGCCCGGTCGACGACCTCGTCGCGTTCGTTGACGACATCGAACCACTCCTCGCCACCACCGGTCTTTACATTGAGGTCCATTCGTGTCCATTCGTGCTTCTTAGAAGCCAAAACACCATGCCGAAAATTGATATCAGCAAAGTGGCTGAAATTTTGAAAAAGAACCAGGTCGACCCCGCCTTGCTTCGCCGCGTGGTCGAGGAGATGAACTTGGCTGCCCAACCCGATGGCGGTGACGGGGACAAGCCACCGGCGGTAAAAAAGCAGCTCGTAATCCTCGTCAGCGACCCCGACGGTAAAATGCCCAAAACGGACCTGGTCGGGTGGGTGTTGCAGATCCCGGAAAGCGAAAGTGTCGCGACGACCCAGGACCGCCTCTTCCGCTGCTCCTACGACTACAACACTACGAAAAAAGGTCAGCTCCTGCCGGTTAAGACCGTCGGCGAGGCGATCGAAAACGTGCCGGCAAAGTTCTTCAAGGAAGCGGACATCTGGGTGAAGACGAAGACGCCGGTCCTCGTGCTGAAGACGGATAACGAGATTCCCAAAGAGTAACGCTTCCTTTACCGCGACCAAATTGGCGATCACGCCGGGCAGCATGGATTCCCCAGGAAACGTGAAGACGAGATTCCTGCTTCCACTCCGCCGCCCCTCGCGACCGCCACGTTCCGGCATCCCGGCCTCCGTGCTGGCCGGGCTCAATCTTGCGCTCCTGACCGGATGTGCCGATAAACAGGCCGAAGCATCGAAAGTGGCCGCGGGAACCATCCCCTCCTCTTCGCCGCGCGATTCAGCCACCGCCGGGATCACCGCCTACACCTACGAAATCGTGAACGTCTGGCCGCACGATCCGGAAGCATTCACCCAGGGATTGGTCTTCCTCAACGATCGCTTGCTCGAAAGCACCGGGTTGAACGGCCAATCGACCCTGCGCCGCGTCGATCTGGCGACCGGTCGCATCCTGCAGCAGGTGAAACTGCCTTCCGAGTACTTTGCCGAGGGAATAACGGTGCTCAAAGGAAAGATCTATCAACTTACGTGGAAGAATCAAAAGGGCTTCGTTTACAACCTCGAGACGTTTGAACGCGAAAGGGAGTTCTCCTACCCGGGCGAAGGCTGGGGGCTGACGACCGACGGGCGGTCTTTGATCCTTAGCGATGGCACGCATCAACTCCGGTTCATCGATCCCGTTACGTTCAAGGTGACGCGCACGGTGCCGGTTTTAAACCAAGGTCAGCCCGTACGGATGTTGAATGAGCTCGAGTATATCAAGGGAGAGCTGTTCGCCAACGTCTGGCAGAGCCAGACGATCGTCCGGATCGATCCCGCGACCGGCAAGGTCGTGGGCACAATCGATTTTTTTGGCCTGCTCCCGCCCGAAGATCGGCATGCCGACACCGACGTCCTCAACGGTATCGCCTACGACGCGACGCGCGATCGCTTGTTTGTGACGGGAAAAAACTGGCCGAAGCTGTTCGAGGTGCGCCTCAAACCAAAATAATGATTTTCGACCGGGACACGCCGGGCGGCGGGCCTTGGCGAGCGAGTGGTCCCGATCAAGCCCAAACCCGCAGCGTCCTCAATCCGACGCCCCAAACCGGATTTGCGTTTTCCCTTCCGACATTGGGTAATTGCACCAATCCAATTTTAACCTCGGTCAAGCCTTGCCTCCGAAAACCTCCTTCTCGCCTCTCCTTTACGCCAGCACGGAACGAAGCGCAGACTGCCTGTACTTTGGGCGCGTCAACGTGCCCGATCCGTTTGTGGCGCTCGGCGTTAAAGGCCGGAAATACGCGGTCGTCGGCGCGCTCGAATTCGGCCGGGTGCGGCGCACCTCTGACTTCGACGTCGTGCTGCCGCTGGAGAGCTATTTGCAGCGCGCCCGCGAACTCTGGCCGCAACGCAGGCCCGGGGCTGCCGAGGTGATCCACTTGGTCGCCCGGGAACTCGGGCAGAAGCGGTTTACCGTGCCCCAGGATTTTCCCGCGGGCGTGTATGAAAAGCTCTTCGAACTCGGGCTCGACCTTGAGGTCGCCGAGGGCGCACTCTTCCCGCAACGCGAACTCAAAACGCCGGCGGAAGCCGCGGAGATCCGCGCGGGCAATCGCTGCAGCGCGCTGGGGATCGCGGCCGCCGAACGCATTTTGCGCGCGAGCAAAATCCAAGGACGAAAACTCATCCACCGCGGCGCCGTCCTCACCAGCGAGCGGCTCAAAATCGCGGTCGAGACCGCCTGCCTCGAAGCGGGGGCCGTGTCCTTCAACACCATCATCGCCGGCGGCGACCAGGCCTGCGACCCGCATGAGCGGGGCTCCGGGCCGTTGCGCGCCGACGAACTGATCATCGTGGATGTCTTCCCGCGGCTGACCAAGAACGGCTATCACGGGGACATGACGCGCACTTTCCTGCGCGGCCGCGCCTCCGACGCCCAGCGCGCCCTTGTCGCCGCCGTCCGGGACGCCCAGCGTGCCGCACTCAAGACGATTCGCGCCGGGGTCAACGGCCGCATGGTGCACCACCAGGTGGTGGAGGTATTCAAGGCACGGGGCTACGAAACCCGGCATACCGCCAAGGGCTCCGTCGGCTTCTTCCACGGGACCGGCCATGGACTCGGGCTCGACGTGCACGAGCCACCCCGCATCAGTTCCGCCATCGACTATGTCTTGAAGAAAAACTCCGTCGTGACGGTCGAACCGGGACTCTACTACCCCGGCTTGGGTGGATGCCGGATTGAGGACGTCGTGCAAGTCACCACCGGCGCCCCGAAGATGCTTTCGCGCTTCCACTACAACTGGGAACTCTGATGAAAGGCCTGCCTTCGCTCCTGAAAAAAATCGCCGGCCTGCGGGTCCTCGTAGTCGGCGACATGATGCTCGACCACTATATCTGGGGCGATGCCACGCGCATTTCCCCCGAGGCGCCGGTTCCCGTCGTCGACATCGCGCGCGATTCCTGGACCGCCGGCGGCGCCGCCAATGTGGCGCTCAACATCGCCTCCCTCGGGGCCCGGTGCGCCGTCGCGGGATACATCGGCAAGGACACCGATGGGGAACGCCTCACCGCAATCCTGCACGCCAAGGCCATCGCCATTTTGCCCACTCCCGGCGAAGCCCCGACCATCGTCAAAACGCGTGTGCTCGTGCAGCACCAGCAGCTGTGCCGGCTCGATCGCGAGGCCCCGCCCGCCAAATACCGGTTGAGCGCGCCGCGCGCCGAGGCCTTGCTGGCGCAGGAAATCGCCGCATCCGACGCCGTGATCCTTTCCGATTACGCCAAGGGCATTCTCACCGGTGAGATCGTCGCCCGCGTGACGAAACTCGCGCGCGCCGCGGGAAAATTCATCGCGCTCGACCCGAAACCGAAGCGCCAGCTTCCGTTTCACGGCCTCGATCTCATCACGCCCAACAAACGCGAATCGCTCCAGCTCGCCGGGATTGAACTCGCCCCACACGCGCCCTTTCCGGCCGCCGAGGTTTGCGCCCGCCTGCACGAACGCTACGCCACCAAGCACCTCGTCATCACCCTTGGCGAGGACGGCATGCTGCTCAGCGCGAACGGCCGGATCATCCGAACTATCCGGACCGCCGCCCGCGAAGTCTTCGACGTTTCAGGCGCGGGCGACACTTCCCTGGCCGCCCTCGTGCTGGCGCTCGCCGCCGGTGCCACGCTTGAAGCCGCCGCTCATTTTGCCAATGCCGCCGCGAGCGTCGTCGTCGGCAAGATCGGCACGGCCACCGTTACGCCCAAGGAGCTGATCCGCTCCGTCCGGACCCGCTAGTCTTCCGGTTCCAGCGGAGAACGCCCGGTCTTGGGCCGAGTCGCCGTTTGGTTTCTCCCTCACTTCGCCCGCCCAGCCACGATGCCCAAAGCTCTTTTTCTCGATCGGGATGGCACGCTCATCCTCGACAAGCACTACCTTGCCGATCCGGCCGGAGTGGAACTTATCCCCGGCGTGGCCGGCGCGCTTCGCCATGCCCGCACGCTCGGCTACAAGCTTTTCCTTTTCACCAACCAGTCCGGCATCGGCCGGGGCTTGCACACGATGAACGACGCGCTCCGTTGCAACCATCGCATGGAGGAACTCTTGGAACTTTCCCGGCCCGTTTTCGACGACATCTGCATCGCCCCCGAAGCGTCCGACCAGCCCTCCGCGTATCGTAAACCCTCGCCACGCTTCATCGTCGAGAGCATCGCGCGCCATCGCCTCGACCCCACGCACTCCTGGATGATTGGTGATCGCGAGAGCGACATCCAGGCCGGCCTCAACGCCGGCATCAACGCCGCGGCCGTTTGCTCGGGCAAGTACGACCTCGCGGGCTGGACGAACTTCGCGCCGCCCGGCATCCCCGTTTTCTCTAGTCTGGTCGAATTCGTCGCCACCCTGTCCTAGCGACAGGCCCGATTGCCATTCCCGTCGGTCTCATTCCCTTCCAGCCGGCTCTCATTCCGCTCCATGCCCGAACTCGCCGAGGTCGAATTTTTCAGGAAACGCTGGCATCGGGCGGGGCATGGCCGGCGGGTCGTTCGGGTCCTCACCCACGAAAAGAAAAAACTCCTGCGAGAGTTGGACCTGCCTAGGTTTCACCGCGCACTGACCGGCGCGAAATTCATCTCCTCCACGGCCGAGGCCAAACAGATGCTTTTTCGCTTCAGCGGCGACGCCTGGCTGGGGATTCATCTGGGCATGTCCGGCGAGTTGACGGCCAGGCCCGCCAGTCATCTGCCCGCCAAACACGATCATCTCGTGCTGGTCACCGCGAGGCATGCATTGGTGTTCAACGATCCGCGGATGTTTGGCCGCGTTCAGTTCCATGTCGGCAAGACCCCACCGCGCTGGTGGACAAGCATCGCGCCGCCCATCCGGTCGGACGCTTTTACCGTCGAGGGGGTCGCCGCGTTCCTCAAGCGTCGGGCCCGTGCGCCGATCAAGGCCGTGCTGCTGATGCAGGAACGTTTTCCCGGTATCGGCAACTGGATGGCCGACGAGATTTTGTGGCGGGCAGCCCTCCATCCGGCGCGGCTCAGCGGATCTTTGACGGCCGCCGAGGTGCACCGGTTGTGGGCGGAAGCCCGCCGCGTCTGCCGGCTGGCCCTCGCTACGATTGCCGGCCCGGGCAACCGGCTGCCGAAGGATCTCAACGTCAATATTCCCCGAACATGGTTGTTTCTCCACCGCTGGAGCGCGGGTGGCCGTTGCCCGAAAACCAGCCAGCCCCTGGCGCGCGCGACCATCGGCGGCCGCACCACCTGCTGGTCGCCGGCCCGGCAGAAATTGGTTTCCACGCCACGCCAGCGGAAGCAACCGGCGCGCCGTCGCCCATGAGCGCTCCGGTCAAAAAACTTCGACTGGACGAACTGCTCGTGGTCCGCGGGTTGGCGGAATCGCGCACCCAAGCCAAGGCCCTGATCATGAGCGGCCGGGTGCGCCACGGGACCGAGCGATTCGACAAACCGGGCAAGGAATTTTCCCTCGATATCGGGATCGAGATCGAGCAACCCCCGCGTTTTGTGAGCCGGGGCGGCGAAAAACTGTCGGCCGCCCTCGAACGTTTTACGCTCGATCTGCGCGGCACCCACGTGCTCGACGTTGGGGCTTCCACCGGCGGATTCACCGACTGCGCGCTGCAAGCCGGAGCCACGGACGTCGTCTGCGTGGATGTCGGCCGGGCCCAGCTGCACACCCGGTTGCGCAGCGATCCTAGGGTGACCAATCTCGAAAAAATCAACGCCCGCCACCTCGTCGCCACGGACCTGCCACGAAGCCCGTTCGATGTGATCGTGATGGATTTATCCTTCATTTCGCTCACCGCCGTGCTGCCGGCAATCTGGGCGCTCCTACGCGGCGGCGGGGTGCTCGTCGCGCTGGTAAAACCCCAATTCGAGGCGGGCAAGATCGCCGTCGACAAGGGCCGCGGCGTGATTCGCGACCCGGCGGTGCAAGAGGCCACGCTCGCCGCGGTCCGCGATTTCGCCCTAGGCCGGCTGCCCTCGGCATTGCTGGTCGGCACGATGGATTCGCCCATCACCGGCGCGGACGGCAATCGGGAGTTCCTCCTGGGTCTGAAAAAAGCCTGAACGCCATTCTTCATGCCGCGCACTGATCAGGCTTTTCATTCACGGGATTTAGCGAAGATTAACTCCCAGCCATGAAGCCCATTCGCCAGCTCGCGTTTGTCGTCAACGAAGAGAAAGACGGCGCTGCAGCGCTCGCGCGCGAACTGATCGCCATCGCGCAAAAAGCCGGCGTGAAGACCAAGAAAACCACGCGTTTTCCGCTGCAGCGTGACTATCTGCGCGGCAGCGACGCCTGCTGCGTCATCGGTGGCGACGGCACGCTGCTCGGCGTCGCCCGCGAGTCGGCCCGTCATCAGGTCCCGATCATCGGAGTGAATCGGGGCAGCCTCGGCTTTCTCACCACTTTTTCCGCCGATGAAGCGCGGTCCGATTTTCGCACGATCCTCGGCGGCGCGTTTCGGATCGACCACCGCTCCATGCTCGATTGCTCGACCGGACTCGGCGGGCACGACCTCGCGCTGAACGACGTGCTTATCAAGGACGCGGTCAACTCCCGCCTCATCCGTCTCGAAGTCTTTGCCAACGACGAACTGGTGACCGAGTACATGTGCGACGGCCTGATCTTTGCCACGCCGACCGGCTCAACCGCTTACAATCTCTCCGCGGGCGGCCCGATCCTGCACCCCGGGGCGGGCGTCATCGCCATGACGCCGATCTGCCCGCACACGCTGAGCAATCGCTCGATTATTTTTCACGAAAACGTCCGGCTGCGCGTCTTCAACCGCTCCGCCGATCCCCGGTTACTCGTCGCGATGGACGGCCAGCGCAACCTCAAGGTCGGCGCCCGCTCGCCCGTGGAAATCTCGGTTTCGAAGCTGCGCCTGCCTTTGGCCCAGCGCTTCGACTACTCTCATTTCTCGGTCGTGCGGACCAAGCTCAAATGGAGCGGTGGGCTCGTCGACCGCAGCAGTTTACCGCGGGAATAAAGCGAGGCGTCGGTTGCTATCGCAGCCGTTCGATAAGTCCGGGGTGGATCCCGTCGAGCCGCTTGTACGCGACCATGGCCGCCGGCATCGATTCCAAAGCCCGGCGCAAACCCGCAGCCGCCGGTCCCCGCGCCACCGCATCCAGCCGGTGCAGGGCGATCCGGATGCCGAACGCGATTCCGCCCGATGCCGGCAACGCGAGCAGGGCCTGATGTTCAATCCGCAGCCACAGGTGATCCAGCGCGACCGGCGGCAACAGCGGCAGAATCCCGCGCGCCAGATGCAAATTGAGCTCGGTGCTGCCGGAGATGCTCCAGTTGTCCCGCTGCACTGCGACACCGGGCTTCAACTTCCCGAGCAGCTGGTGGATCGGCGAGCCCAGCGCGGCATTCAATCCCGGCACGACGCCATGAATAAAATCGATCGGGTGGCCGAGTTTCTCCTCGAGCGACCAGCCCGTCGGAAAACAAAGCGCCCCTCCCCGCAGGCGAAACCGCCCCTCGACGTCTGGCGAAAGAAACAAAACATCCGGCTCCATTATCCGGCCGAGGTCGCCCACATTCTTCATGCCCGGCGCCCCCCAATCAGCGGCCAGCGCGGTGAATTCCTCGAACACGGGAACGCCCTCCGGCAGAAGCGTAGCATAACGCGCGGGGTCCGCCTCCAGCCAGTGCGCCCGCTCCGCGAGGAGCGCGCCGGTCGCATCCCGCGCCGCAAAAAAATCCCCCGGTTCGCCGCGCCGCAGCGTCAGGTGAAATCGGTAATCCCCGTCGGGAAATAGGTCGGCCAAGGACGACATGAAGATTTTCCAAGGGCTGCTGTTCGTAATTTGCGGACCGTCGGGAAAGGACCTCGCCGGCGTCTACGGACGAACGATCAATTGGGTGCGCTGGGCGCGGGTAAGGTAGCGGGAGGCGAAGGCCGCGAGGTCGGCGATGGTCACGGCGGCAATGCGCTGGTCGTAGTTTTTCCAGTCATTGATCGGCTGGCCTTGCAGCGCATTCAATCCGGCCTGCATGGCGCGGGAGGAATTTGTCTGCAAACCCTGCCGCCGCGCGGCCTTGAGCCGGGCCTGGCAGCGCGCCAGTTCCACCGGCTCCGCTCCGCCGAGTTGCACGCGCACGATTTCGGCATCGATCTCGGCCAGCACCTCGGCTTCGCGACCGGGTTGCGTGCCGGCGAAGAAATAAAACATACTGGCGTCCAGTCCGGTGATGCGGCCGGAGCGCACGAAATACGCGAGCCCCTTGTCTTCACGCACGCGCTCGAATAACCGCGATGCCATGCCGCTGAAAAGCTCGTCGATGACCTCGCCGACATAGAAATCCGCGCCGTTCACCCGCGGCCCGGGAAATCCCTGCAAAACGACCGCCTGCTCACGCGGTTGGGCTTCGACAAAATCGCCGGCGTTCGCCGGCAGTTTGTGGTGAAATTCGGGCACTCGAATCGCCGCCACGGTCGCCCGCGGCAGCTTGGTCAGAAACGCCTTAAGTTTGGGCAGGAGCGCGCGCGGATCGAAATCGCCCGCTACCGCAACCACGACATTGGCCCCGACGCACAAACGCGCGTGCAACTTCGCGAGATCGCCCGGGGTGAGTGCCCGGACGCCCTTTTCATCACCGTGGGCGTCCAGTGCCAGGGGATGAGCGCCAAAGAATTTTTGGCGGAGCAGCTTGCGGGCGAGTGTCACGACATCGTCGGCATCCTGTTGCAGCGCGGCCAACTGGGCGTCGCGCTCCAGCGTGAACGTCGCGGGCTTGAACGTCGGCGCGAGGATGGCATCGGCCAGGACGGCAATCGCGCGATCGACGTCCGTCGGCAGCACCTCGGCGGCGAGACCCAGACTGTTGTTGCCCGAAAATGGATAGAACGCTCCACCCGCTTCCTCGATAAATTGCGCGACCGCAGCGGCCGAACGGCGCCGGGTGTCCTTGGTGAGAAGAGTCGCGAGCAGTGCGGTGGCGCCCCGTTTTCCACCTTCCTCGAAAAGCGGCCCACCCTGCATCAGCAGGCGCACATGCAGATTGGGAATGCGTTTGTCGGGCTGGAGCAGAATGCGGACTCCGTTGGCCAGTTTCACCTCGGCAAAATCCACTTTCGCCGTCGCCACTGCGGCAGGAGCCGCCGGCGGCGTCACCGCCGCGACCGGATTGAGCGAGATCGCCGTGAGCCGGGCAGGAAGCAAATAGGATTGCGCCACCCGGCGAACGTCGGCGGGTGTCGCCGCGCGAAGCTGCTCGAAATAGACGCGGCTATGATCGAGATCGCCCACCACCACCTCGCCGGCGCCCAACCGGGACGCCTGACCGCTCATGGTCTTGCGGGAATCGATTTCGGCGACGATCAGCTGCCGCAAAGCCTTCTTCAATTGCGCGGCCGTGAAGCCGCGGGTGAAACAACGGGCGAGGGACCGTTCGATGGCGGCAAAGGCCGCCAGCCGCTTTTCCGCATCGGCGGTAAACGAAACACAAAACAGCCCGCTTGAGCCCGGATTCCAACTCGAAGCATCGATCGTGTGAACCAGCGCGGCACGCTCGCGGATCTCCTGCCACAGAATCGAGCTGTCACCGTGCGCGAGGATCGTCGCCAGTAAATCGAGCAGCGGGGCGTCAGGATGCGTCAGCCCCGGAATGGGCCACGCCAGGACGCCGCGCGAAATCTCGACGCTTTCGAAACGGTGATCGCTCCGCGGCGCCAGTTGCGGCGGTTCGGCCGGCACAAGAACCGGCGCCAGCCGCGCCCGCGGCACGCTGCCAAAATGCGACTCAACCGCGGCGCGCGTCGCTGCGAGATCGATATCGCCGACGATCACGACCACCAAGTTGTTCGGCACATAACGCGCCCGATAATAGCCTGCGAGATCGTCACGCGTCACGGCCGAGAAGACATCGCGATGCCCGATGATCGGCTGACGGTACGGATGTTCGCGGAAAGCCGTGGAGAAAACCGTGTCCCAAAGCCGGTTGTCAGGATCGTCCTTCGTCATCGCGATTTCCCGAAGAATCACGCCCCTTTCCTTTTCGACCTCTCCGGCCGGAAGTGTCGAGTGCAGCACCGCGTCGGCCAGCAGATCGATCGCAACCGCGGTGTGTTCGCTCGGCAGCTCGATGTAGTAAACGGTGCGGTCGAAGGTGGTGTAGGCGTTGATGTAACCGCCGTGCGCCTGGACGGTCGCGCTGATGTCGCGACCCGCCCGGCGATCCGTTCCCTTGAAGAGCATGTGCTCGAGGTAGTGGGAAAGTCCGGCGCCGAGGTGGGCCTGCTCATGCACGCTGCCGGTTTTCACCCAAACCTGCACCGAGGCGAGCGCGGCCGAGGTATCGTGCTTCATGATCAGCGTCAGCCCGTTCGGCAGGACGACCCGCTCCACCGGCTCACGCCAAAACGTATCGAGCAGGCGAAAGTCGGAGGAAACAGCGATTTTTTTGGGCATGAACAGGGAAGCGGTGCGACCGAAAGAAAACCGCGGGTTGCCGGACTCGGCCAGCAGATACGGGTCAGGCGGCGCCAAAGGCTTCCGCAGCGGAGGTGTCCGTCCCCCGGCGGCGACGCGCCGGTTGAAAGGGTTTCACAAACGCTTCTTCAAAATCGAAAATGTCGCCAAAATCCTCGAGGCGGTCGTTTTCCGTCTTAGAAAACACATTGTACTCAATGAGATTGAACACGATATCACCAAAGTCCCGGCACCGGTGAATCCCCCAGGCATTAAGCACGGTCTTCGCGAGCGGCCCGTATTGATCGAGTGCAAATACCCGCAGGCCCTCCAGGAGTTCTGCTCCGCTCACATGCCGCGAGCGTTCCGCCCGGGCAGCGTCTTTCTTACGGAACTCTTTGACGGTGTGGTCCAAACCAAAACGTAAAAAGTCATAGGCCTTCCGATCGAAACGGGAGTCTTCTTTGCAGATGAGAGCGACGACGTCGCCGAAATCCGGATTTTGCATGGGCAGTTCAGCGGAAGTTGGCACACCGACCGTCGTCATGCAATCCCGTCGGAGGAGAACGTTTCTTGAGTCCGGCCGCCAGGCGACTATTCGCTCGAAATTCCACGCCGAGCCATCAGTTGCTCCAAAAATGATCTCGTCCACGCAAACGGATCATCCGCTCACCGGCCATGCCGCCGCCGGGCGCCCGTCTCTGTCTCCCATCGAAATCGTGACGGCAAAGCTGAAATCTGCGGGATCACGCAGCCGCGGCTGGCCATTCTTGCGGCCTTGAGCAAACAGGTGAAGCCTTCGAGCATCGAACAGATCCACGAGGACGTGGGGGCCAAGAATTGCGATCTCGTCACCGTCTACCGCTGCATGGCGGCCTTCGATGAGATCGGACTCGTGCGACGGGCCTTTTTTCACAACGGGACCACGTTGAACGAAATCAATCTGGGCCAGCCGACCCGCTATCACGTCGTTTGCAAGAGCACCAATCAGGTCATCGAGCTCGATACGAGACTCGCCGACGAACTGCGGCTTACCATCGAGGCCGTGGAAGAGAAGCTTCGCACGCACGGGTTTTCCGAAGTCGGCCATATCGTGGGATTTTTTGGCGTGGCTCCCGGCCCTCATCGTGGCGGCACGCCCGTCACCAAGCCCCGCTAAACGCGAACGCGGCACGCGCGCAACCTGCGACGAGCGCGGAGACCTCTGCCCTCCTCCGAGCTCGCCACGTTAGGTCCGGTCGCAGAAAAGACGCCGCCAGGCCGAACGAGCGAACAGCCCACGCCGCTATCGCGGGACGCCTTGGAGTTCCAACGCCACGCCGGACGGCCGGGCGTGAATCAAACCTTGAGCGCGGACGCGTGATTCGCCGCCGCCTCTGACCAATCCACGACGTTCCAGTACGCCGTCAGATAGTCGGCCCGACGGTTTTGATAATGGAGATAATACGCGTGCTCCCAGACATCGACGCCAAGGATCGGAATTGCGCCGTCGCTGAGCGGCGAATCCTGATTCGCCGTGGAAACGACCGCCAGCACTCCACCGGGCCGGCTTACGAGCCAGGCCCAGCCACTGCCGAAACGCTTAACCGCGGCATCGTTGAACTGGGCCTTGAACCCGTCGAGGGAGCCAAATGTCCGGGAAATCGCCCGGGCCAGCTCGCCGGTGGGCCCGGCGCTGGCGCGGGGCGAAAGGATTTTCCAGAAAAACGAATGGTTCACGTGGCCGCCCACATTATTGCGCAGGGTGCCGCGAACGGCTTCCGGTATGGCGCCGAGATTCTTCACAATTTCCTCCGCCGAGAGTTTTTTTAGCTGGGGATGGTCAGCGAGCGCTTTGGTCGCATTCGTGATGTACGCTTGGTGATGCTTGGTGTGATGGATTTCCATCGTGCGCGCGTCGATGTGCGGTTCGAGGGCGTCGTGGGCAAAGCCCAGCTTCGGCAGTTCGAACGGCTGGGGTGTGACCGCCGCCTGCCCGGCCGCGCAGGCATCAACGGCGAACCCACCCAAGCCAATCAGGGCGGCACCGCCGCCAAGGGTCTTCAAAGCTCCGCGGCGGGTAAGGACATCGTTTGGGTTCATTTACCCCATCCTAGCCGCGTCAGTCCGCTGCGCAAGCGATGGTTCTCGATGCCCGCTGCAGCGCGATCGGGGCATCCACCGAAGCCACGCTTGCCAAAATTTCGAGCGGCCGCGAACGTCCAGCCGCCCCATGAAAACCCTGATCTCCCGTCGCACCGCCCTTCGTTCCCTCGCTGCCGCCGCCGCCGTCACCACGCTGTCCCGTTCGCAGGGCGCTGGTGAAAACACCTCGGCCCCGGGCGCACGGGCCAACTCCGCGATTCAGGCCGGCGCAGCCGCCTTTCTCCATTCGGTCTGCAAATGGTGTTATGGCAAAATCCCCCTTGAAGACTTTGCCCGCGCCGCGCGTGACATCGGCCTTCAGTCAGTCGAACTCCTCGATCCGAAGGACTGGCCGACAGTGAAAAAGCACGGACTCACCTGTGCAATGGCCAACGGCACCACCACCATACCCAACGGGTTCAACCGGCTCGAAAACCATGCGGCGATGGTGCCGTCGATGATCGAGCGCATCCGGGAATGCTCCGACGCGGGCTTGCCGAACGTGATCGTTTTTTCTGGAAACCGTAAAGGCATGGCCGACGAACAGGGCCTCGAAAATTGTGCGGTCGGGCTGAAGCAGATTGTCGGCGAGGCAGAAAAGCGCGGCGTGACCGTTTGCATGGAACTGCTCAACTCCAAGGTGAACCACAAGGACTACATGTGCGACCGCACGGCGTGGGGGGTGGAACTCTGCGAGCGGGTCGGCTCGGAGCGATTCAAGCTCCTCTATGACATCTACCACATGCAAATCATGGAAGGGGACGTGATTCGTACCATCCAGCAACACCATCGCTATTTCGGTCACTACCACACCGGTGGCAATCCCGGGCGGCACGAGATTGACGAAACCCAGGAGCTTTACTACCCCGCGATCGCCCGCGCCATCAAGGCGACCGGCTTCAAGGGCTTTGTGGCCCAGGAATTCCTGCCGACACGCGATCCCCTCACCTCGCTGCGCGAGGCCGTGAAACTCTGTACGGTGTGATCACACCCGTGGGAAGGCCTTCGCCCCGCCCTTTGCCACGAAGGCCCTGCGTTTCATTTTGCTGGGCGGCGGCGCAACCTTTGTCGTTTCCGCCCTCGTCAACATCGTCGCCGCCTTTCAGCTGATCGACGCAGCCGAGGAGCAATCGTTCGGGTTCAGGCGCTTGGAAATTGTGGCAACCTATTTGGGGCTCCTCGGCGTTGGGGCCACGCTGATCTTCCTGGCGCTGCGCCGCCAAAAATAGATCCAGCGGGATCCCGATGGCCCGGCATTTGCCGGCCGCTTTAAGCCAGCAGACTTCGCATGGCGCCCATTAGGAGATCATCCGTAGCATCGCTACAAAATGCGAAATCGACCTCATAACCGCCGGAGGGATATTCCACCTTCGTTGGCAAATACCACGCACCGTTGTCGCCGTAGGCCGCCACCGCGAGAAATCGTCCGGTCATTTTTTGAGCACGCAACTGATATTCGATGAACGGCTCCGACGGCAAATAGAGCGAACTGATATCATTCATATGCAGGGCGCCGAGGACCAACGGCACCCGGCGTTCGCATCGGGCGATCCACGCCAGTTTGAAGGCGGGTCTCATCCGCAGCGCGAGCGCATCCCTTCGCTTCATCATCAGCTCTTCAAGCGCCCCGATCCCGAGGGCGGGATTCGGCACCGGATGCAGTTCCTCGACCCGCCATTCGATCGTGTCCAACGGCTCCGGACGCAGCCGTGCCTCGGAGGCCACGATACCCTCATACATACGGCGCGTCAGTTCCACCCGGGCCGCCGGGCTGCCGTCGTTGTATTTGCCAGCGGCGATATTCCCGGCGCAACCCGTGAAATACAGATGCGTGCAACCGGGTTCGTCCGCCTGCCGCCGCCGCCGTGCCAGCCCGCAAAAATCGCTGCTCACCCGGCCGTCTCCGTAATAACTCATCGGATGCGTGGCGTAGAAATGACAGGCGACGACCTTCGTGCCCCGGTCATAAAACGCGATCGTACGGAGGTTGGGATCGATCGGGCCCTCCGGCATCGCCACGAGCGCGGGGTCCTTGCACGCACTGCCGCGCATCGCTGTTACATGTCCGCGCGCGTCGCGCGCCATCCGACGGTTGCCCGCCACTTTCTCCACCACTCCGGATCCAAACGCCACATGAGTAGCCGGACGCGCCTTTTTCACGGCCGCGCTTACGGTGGTGCGCGCCCGATCCAGGCAGGTGCGCTGAAAATCCATTTCAAACGAACGCGGCAGATCGCCCTGTTTCGCCAACCGGCGCTCCGCATCGAAACAAACCAAGGGAGTGTTGTGCTGATGGACGCAATGCAACGCCACGCGCTCCGGCGTCGTGCCGGCCGCCTCGGCCAGCACGGACCGCCACTTCACATGGGCTTCGTTCAGGATCCCGGCCCAGTCGACCACGCAAAACACGACGGGCTGCCCGGCTCCGAGCAGCACGTAGCCGATCGCCTCAAGGGGATCGTCGTAGTCGACCACCGGCTTGATCCAGCCGCCGCACAGCGAATGCCCTTTCGGTGGAGTCACATCGAAGCGGAACGTCGCGATGTGAAGGCTGCTTCCCTTGAAGACTTGGCGTGGTGTCGCCGCACCCAGCGCAACCGGCGCCAGTGAGGCAGCTCCCGCGGCCATCGAACGCCTCAGAAAATCTCTTCGTTTGATCGGGCTCATGGGCAGGGGTGGCTGGAGTGGTGGTAAATGGAGAGAGGGAAAGTCGTCCGTCATGCCGGACGACAAGGCCGACAAATCGAAGGACGACCACCCTCCGCGTCAAGCGACCGTCAGACGCTTCGCCGCCCTCTTGCAGTCATTCCCCTCACGCCCCTGAGTTACCCGCACGGTTGGCAACTACGACGGCCGAATTGGGCGTGCATAATTTCGCCGCCAGTTCAGGAAATCGTAACATGAAAGCTCAAGCCCCTGTGCTATTGTTGTTTCGCGGCTTCCGAAGCTTGGCGATTTACGTGACGCTGATCGCCGCCGTGCTCGCTTGGGCGGCCAATTACTCCCGGGCCGCCGGCACTACGGCCGACTACACCGTCAAATTGGAAACCGCGATCGAACATAACGGCGGCGATTTCATCTGGTTCCACCCCCGGGTCGCCTTCGTTCCGCGCTCCGGCCAGGTGAGTGGCAGGGTCGTGATGACACTGCAGAAACATCTGCGCATTTCGGACTATTATTCGGGCCTGCATTTCATGACGCGCGAAGGCGTGACCGGTGCATGGACCGGTCCGTTGCTGCCGCCCCAATTGGATTGGCGAAAACAGGACGATGGCGTGACCGTGAGCGTGGCGGACGTAACGCCGGGCTGGCATGCCGCAACCTCCCGGCTGCTGGCGATCGGATGCCGAGTGCGCTACAGCCCGCAAGGCCGGCAACTTGAGGATATCAAGCGGGCCCACCAAACCGTCTATGCCGTCTTCGATCCGGTCCGCGAGGTATGGTCGCCCTGGCGTGTCTTGGATTTGCCGGCGGACCCGCAATTCGATTTCGCCCGCAACGGTTGTTCGCAGTGGCTGGTAAAACCGGACGGACGGCTGCTGGTGCCGCTTTACATCGGCCGCGGCACGCGCGAACCGTTCAGCACGACGGTCGCCGAGTGCGATTTTGACGGCACCACGCTCTCGTATCGGCGGCACGGAACGATCCTGAGTCTCAACGTAAAACGCGGATTGTACGAGCCGTCGCTGGCCACCGCGGGCGGGCGCTACTTCCTCACGTTGCGCAACGACGATCGGGGTTACGTCAGCACCAGTGACGATGGCCTGAACTACGCTTCGCCGCGCCCCTGGCTGTTTGACGACGGCAGCGAGTTGGGCAGCTACAACACGCAGCAGCACTGGCTCACCCACAGCGGCAATTTATTTCTCGTGTACACCCGCCGCGGGGCGAACAACGACCATATCCCGCGCCATCGCGCTCCGCTTTTCATGGCCCGTGTGGATCCGGCCGGTTTGCGGGTCATCCGGTCCACGGAGAAGATCATTGTTCCCGAGCGGGGTGCCGACCTCGGCAATTTTGGCGCGGCGCGCATCAGCGAATCGGAATCGTGGATCACCGTCTCGGAGGGCATATTTCCCAAGGATGCCAAGGCCCGGGATGCAACCGGCGCCACGTTCGTCGCCCGGATCCTCTGGGCCACCCCGAACCGCACGGCCGATTGAGGCCCAACCCAATCTGTCTCTATCCGCCCGCCATCGGCACGCGCCGCAATCGCCCCGCCACACCCGGTGAAATTTCACTGGACGCCACCGGCGGGCGAGTCGTCCGATTCACTTTAAAATCTCGTACAGGCTTGCGTGGTCGTCGGTCCAGAGCACACGCGCCACTTTCTCTTCGCCTGCCGCCTCGGCTACATCGCGGATTTCATCGCTCGCCAGCAGCGCCTTGTTTTTCGAAAGCAAAATCCACGTCGTCCGATAGACCCACCACTCGTCCGCGTCGTCATCGGGGATCGTTGCAATTTCCAACCCGAAATGCGCCGCGAGGTCTTCCACGACGGGCGTCAGGTTCAGGTATCGGTTCGACACATGCACGGCGATCACCCCTTCGGGCTTGAGCTGCCGGAGATAGATTTCGAACGCCTCCCGGGTTAGTAAATGCACGGGAATGGCGTCGCTGCTGAAAGCATCGAGTGCGAGCAGATCGAGCCGCTGCGGTTGTCCGCTCGCGAGTTCCCGCTCCATGCTCAGCCGCGCGTCGCCCATCACCACGTCGACCTTCGCTGGACAACGCTGCAAATACGTGAAGCGGCTGCGGGCCAACTCCTCCACCGCAGGGTTGATCTCGTAGATGCGCAAGTAGTCGCCGGGGGTTCCATAGGAAGCGAGCGTGCCCGTGCCGAGTCCCACCAGCCCGATGCGCCGGTTCCCTTCGGGCAGCAGGCCGAGCGCGCGACCCACCCCGCTGGTTTTGCCATAGTAGGTGGTGTGCCACATCGCGCGTTCCTCGGAGACAAACTGCAATCCATGGGTGGTCGCCCCGTGCAGCAGCAAGTGGTAGTGCCGCTCCGGATCGTCCGCCGAATAGTCGTAGACCTTCAGGGTGCCGTAAAAATTGCGGGATGCGCTCAAGACCGGCACGTCGCCGCGGTTGCGCGACTGGAGGAAAAAAATCGCCCCGAGCACGAACGACATGGCCATCACGAAGCCCGCCATGCGCGGCTGCCATTCCGGCAGCACGCGATGCCGTCGCAAATCAATCGTGCAAAGCACGAAAACGATCAGGCCGGACGAGATATACAAGCCGTGGTCGCCATAGAACGTGAGCAACTCCTCGCCGATCCCGAGCCCGTCGCTGAAGCGCGACCGGAGCACGGGCACCGCAATCGTCGCCACCATGGCACCGACGCCTACGCCCAGCGCCAGGCCGCGGCTCTGCCGGCGCAGGCACAAAACGCCCAGCACGTAGCTCAACATCCACAAGCCGGCCTGGAGTTCGCGGTAGTCGTTCAAGACCGCAGGAGCGACCACCGCCACCAGGAAGCCGCCGAGGGCCCCGCCCGCTGAGATGAAAAGATAGTAGGCCGTGAGCTGAAAGGGAGGCGGCTTCAGGCGAAATAATTCGCCGTGGCAAACCATGCACGCGGCGAACAGAGTCACACTATAGCCGACAATTTGATACGGCATCGACGCATCATTGCCGACCGCGAGGAGCAGGCTGACAAAGGCCGTACCCACGACCAACAGCCCCACCCACAAACTGCGCAGGTACCAACGGGCATGATCGAAACAAATGATGAAACTCAGCAAATAAAGGCTGAGTGGCAGCACCCAAAGAAACGGGATGACCGCGACCTCTTGGCAGAGCTTGTTGCTCGTCGCGAGCAGCAGGATGGACGCGATCGCCGGCAACCCCAGCCAGAGCCACCGATCCGGCCAGCTTGTGGCCGGAGCCAGTTCCGCCCCGGTCGCCCCATCTCCTTCGGCCGTCCCGCCGGGGGTGGGATTGCCGCGACGCCAGACCTTCCAGGCACAATAGCCGCAAAACAGCACAAAGACGATCAACCCGCCCGACCAGCATGCGGCCTGCTCTCGCCGGGTGAATTTCACCTCGAAGAAGAACGGATAACTGAGGAGCGCGAGCAATGATCCGATGTTGGAAAGAGCGTATAGCCGGTACGGGGACACCCCGGGATTGGTCTCGCTAAACCAGCGCTGCATCAGCGGACCGGTCGACGACAGCACAAAATAGGGCAACCCGATCGTCGCGGAAAGCAGCATGACGATATGCCAGACGGGCGGCCCGGCGATGTGCTCCTTCCAGCCATCGCCCGGCGTGATCGGCAGCAGGGCCAGCGACAACGCCAGCAGGACCATGTGCAGCACGGCCTGGGCACGCGGCTTCAGGCAGGTTGTGGAAAAATGCGCATACGCATAGCCGCCCAGCAGGAGCGTCTGAAAAAAGAGCAGGCAGGCCGTCCAAACTCCAGGTCCGCCCCCGAACCAGGGCAGGATGTATTTTCCGATCAGGGGTTGAACTTGAAACAGCAAAAACGCCCCGGTGAAAATCGTAACGGCAAAAGGCAGCATGGGTAACGAGAAGGGAAAGCGCGTTCGTGGTAGGTGGACGGCGGGACCGGGGCGAGAACCAAAGTGCGTGGAAAAATTGCCGCTAACATTTCGACCGCCGAAAAGGGGAACCCTCACGAATTGGCGTGAGTCTCCCGTCCCCGTGCGCCAATCTCAGCCTGCATGAAAGCCCGGATCCCGCTGCTGCTTGCCTGCGTGCTGGGCCTCGGTTTGACCCAGGCGGCAGAGACCGGCGGCCGGTTTTCCCAAGCCCTCACGGTGGCCGAACGGACCGAAATCGGAGTGAGCCTTTTCTCCTCGGACCAGGTGGCGGTCCTTGATGCGCTCGTCCGCCGGGATGTCGCCGGACGCCTGAATCCCAAAGCCGAGGGCACCGCACAGAATTTTTCTGGAAAACTGACGTTAGACGAACGCCGCAACGCCGGCCTCGGCCTGCTGACTTCAGCCGAAGTTACCCGCCTCGACCAACTCGTCGATCAACACGCGGCCGCCGTGCTGGCCCGCACGTTGCTCGCCCCCCTTTCCCCGCCACGGCTGCGGCCGATCAATCCGACCGAAACGAAATCCGAGCGGAAGATTCACGGAACCTATTCGCTGAGCTTCGGCTGGGGTAGCGGCGGCTATAGCGAGCGAACCGGTTCGGTCATGCTCCACCTCGACGATCCCGATGGCCGTTATGCGATCAGCGTGGGCTATTCGGAAAGTCACATCAAAGGCGGCCCAGTTTTTGACTACTATCGGGACGACTCGCTGTACCGGAACTCGTTGCCGGACGGCTCGCCGCCCCGGTAGCCACCCCGCACAGCCGCCCGATCCGCGGGAGCGGCCACGCCCACCCTCGCGAAAACCCGCTTGCGCTTCGGCCACCTTCGTGTGCGTTTTCCGGCATGTATCCTGCGGCTGACACCACGCGAAAACCGTCCTGGCTCCGGGCCAAGTTGCCCGGCGGGCCCGGCTACTCGTCGACGCGCCGGCTCGTCGACGAAAACAAGCTGCATACCGTCTGCCAGAGCGCGCAGTGCCCGAATCTGGGCGAATGCTGGTCGCGCGGCACGGCGACCGTGATGATTCTCGGCAACATCTGCACGCGATCCTGCAATTTCTGCGCGATTGCCACCGGGCGACCGACCGAACTTGACCTCGGGGAACCCGCCCGGGTCGCGGACGCCGTCGCGAAGATGAATCTCAAGCACTGCGTGATCACCAGCGTCGCCCGCGACGAACTCGCCGACGGTGGCGCCAGCGTCTGGGCCGCGACGATCCGGGCCATCCGCCATCGCAATCCGCACACTGCCATCGAAGTCCTCACGCCCGACTTCAAGGGCAACACCGAACATGTGGACCTTGTGCTCGACGCGAAGCCGGACATTTTCAACCACAACCTCGAAACCGTCGAACGCCTGCAAAAGCCCGTTCGCGTGCAGGCCCGCTACGACCGTTCCCGTTCGGTCCTCCGCCACGCCAAAAGCCGGGGCTTCACCACCAAGACCGGCATCATGCTCGGCGTGGGCGAGGAACAGCACGAGATCGAGCAAACGCTTCGCGACATCGCCGCCGACAAGACCGACATTCTCACCATCGGCCAGTATTTGCGGCCGACGCCCAAGCACCTTCCGGTCTCGCGCTGGGCTCCGCCCGAGGAATTCCTCCACTGGAAAGCCTTCGGCCTGAGCATCGGCCTCGGGGTCGTTGAAAGTGGTGCACTCGTGCGCTCCAGCTACCACGCCGATGAGCAGTCGCAGAAATACACCGGGGCAGAGCACCTCAACACGGCCAACGCACTGGCGGGCGCCTGAGGCCAACGGAAGTTCCCTCGACGGTTTTTTGACCGACTAACGGCGGATCGAGGGCCCACGGCGCACACGCGGGAACGTCCGGTGGTCGCCGATGGCTCTCGTGAAACGGCCAACGAATCCTTTTTAGTGTCATTTCCAAGCGTCGTCGGGTAGCACGTGCCCGTGAAAACTCGCAAGGAGATCGTCGAAAACTGGCTGCCCCGCTACACCGGCGTACCGTTGAACAAATTCGGCGCCTACGTCCTGCTCACCAACTTCGACCACTACCTCAAATTGTTCGCCCGGTGGCACCGCGTCCCGATCGTCGGTCGCGACAAGCCGATGCCCAGTGCCACCGCCGGGGACATTTCGATCATCAATTTTGGCATGGGCAGCGCCACGGCGGCGACCGTAATGGACCTGCTCAGCGCCATCCACCCCAAGGCCGTGCTTTTTCTCGGAAAATGCGGCGGATTGAAACATCGGGCCGAACTGGGCGACTTGATCCTCCCCATCGCGGCAATCCGCGGCGAAGGCACCAGCAACGACTATTTTCCCCCGGAAGTGCCGGCGCTGCCCTCGTTCGCGCTGCAAAAGGCGATTTCAACGACGATCCGCGAACATGCCCGTGATTATTGGACCGGCACCGTTTACACGACCAATCGCCGCGTCTGGGAGCACGACGAGGCCTTCAAAAAATACCTGAAAAAAATCCGCGCGATGGGTATCGATATGGAGACCGCCACGATCTTCATGACCGGTTTTCACAACGAAATTCCCACCGGCGCATTGCTTCTCGTCTCAGACCAGCCAATGACGCCCGAAGGCGTCAAAACCACCGAAAGCGACCGGCAGGTCGACGAACAATTCGTGAACGATCACCTCCGGATCGGAATCGCGTCGTTGAAGCAGCTCATCAATAAGGGCGTCACGGTGAAGCACCTCAAGTTCTGAACGACCGGGACGCGACACCCGGTGCAACGGGCGCCCGCGAACGATTCCCTACTCCGAGACCGCGAGCGCGAACGGCACGAACGATTCCCGCCCGGCAACTTTGATCTGGGCCCAAACCACGTATCGGCCGGCTCGCGGAATCGTCAGCTTGAAGTTCAACACCGGCTTCGTCGCGTCCGGCGGTTTGAGGAGGTCCAACTCAGCCGGATGCAGGTGGGCAAAGCCGCTGCGCGCCTCGTCGAACGCGACCAGGTGTGCGAACGCCCTCATCACCGGTTCCAACGCCACCGCCCCACCCGTCGCACGTTCGATCGCGAAACGCAGGTCTGCCGGCTGGCCGGCGCGCACCGGTTGCGGCGCAGTCTGCAATGTAAAAACCAGGCCTTCGCGTTCGATTCTCCCGCCGCCCCGCAAATCTGGCGTCGAATCGGTCAGCACGCCTCGAACGACAAGATCCACGCTCGAATAAAGCCCCCGGCCGGTCGCGGCCGGCGTGAAGTCACTAAAGATGCGATACGTTCCGGCCAACCGCGGGGTATAAGAAAAATTCCACTCGCCAGGCTTTTTCGCCGGTTTGGGATGCACGTGCTGATAATCGGTGAGCGTCGGATCAACGATAAGCAGGTGCAACATTTCGGTATGCGTGACGAGCAGGTCCTCCGGCACAACCCCCTTCCCGCTGGCCGTACGCAGCATCACCACGCCGGAGACCGCGGTGCCGGCCGCCGGCATCGCGGCCGTCGCCAGGGTCATCACGACCGGCGAGCGCACGGCGACCACCGGGATGAATTGCGGATTCAGCGGGTCGCAGAATTCGATCGAATTTTTCGCGTTCACGCGAAAATCCATGTGACTCAAATTCGTGCCGGTGGGCAGCAGGAGCATGCCCCAGAAGATGGCGATCGCGACGAGCGTGATCATAGCGATCTGCCGGCCCGGCCGGACCGCTTGGGTGGAAGCAACTCCAGCTGGAGTTTCGGCCGTCATGGGGCGAGTCCGTCAGCCACGACCGGTTTTCATTTTGGCGACAAAATCCGCGGGCTCCCACGCGCTGCCGTCGGCCCGATGGATGATCTTCCCGTTTTCGTCGATCAGCAGGGTCGTCAGCGTATGCTTCAACAGGTCGCCTTCGAATTCGGCAATGACGCCGAACTGCGACAGCAGGTCCTTGATTGCCGTCTGCGGACCGGTGAGGAACGAGAAGTTTGCCGTGTCGATGCCACGCGTGACGGTGTAGTCCTTCAATATCCCCGGAGTGTCATAGGCCGGATCCAGGGTAATCGAAACCAGCTCAAGATTCGGCACGGCGGCGGCCCGGGCAAGTTTCTGCGCCGACATCATCTTCGCCGTTGCCGCCGGGCACATCGTGGCCACCGGGCAGCGCGTGAAGATGAAGTTCACCATGATTTGCTTGCCCAGAAAACGGGCGCTTTGCACGACGCGGCCATCCTGGTCGTAGAGCGCGAAATCCGGCAGTTTCTCACCGACTTCCCGGTAGGCATTCTTGCCCCGGTTGTGGGTATCCTCCCGGAGCTGGCGGGCCGATGCGGTGACGGCATCGGCGGCGGCTTTGTCGTCAGGCCAGATTTTCTCCAAACGAAAGTCGCCGTCCTTGGCCGGAACAACCTCCGCGCGGATGCGCTGCCCGGCCTTCGCCGCTGCGGCGTCGCCAGCGGAAACCAGGAAGTCCATGGTCATCGCCGGCATGAAACCCTTGATCTCATCATGCTGCACTCGAAGCGTGTGGCGGACTGTGTCCACCGAGAGCACTTCACCCGTCAAACCGTAACGGTCGGCCCTGGCCGCCGCTCCCGCGGAGGCGTTCGCCGGTCCCGGCCCGGAACGCGAACACCCGCCAAGGCACAGCCCGGTCGCCAACACGGCCGTGGCGAAGGCATAAGATTTCATGTCACAACGGATTCGCCGGAGGAAAAAATTGTCAAAGAGTTTGCGGCCGGCAGCATCGGCCCTTCTGTTGAACCTTTGCCGGGCTCATGGACACCAATCAACGCACCCCACAGCACAAACCAGCCCTGGCGATCTTTGCCACGGTCGGCAGCCTCTGGGTGTTCGTGCTGGTGACCCTCGGCGCATTCACGACCAGCATCGGCGCGGGCATGGCTTTCCCCGACTGGCCGCTCTCCAACGGCTCCATCAATCCGCACGGCTGGCTCGAGGATCTGTCGATGTTTGCCGAACACTCCCACCGGCTGACCGGGGCCTTGATGGGCCTGATCACGGTCACCCTCGCCATCTGGTTGTGGCGCCGGGAGGATCGCCCGTGGCTGCGGCAACTCGGCTGGTGGGCGCTCGCCATCGTCAGCCTGCAGGGGGTGATCGGCGGACAGCGGGTGAAATTAAACGCCATCGCCGTCCCGGGATTCCAGATGTCGCTCGGCGAAATGCTGCGCATCCCCCATGGCATCCTTGCCCAAGTCTATATTTGCGTGCTCATCGCAATCGCCGTCGCCTGCACGAAATCGTGGATCGAACGTCCCGCCCCCATCGGGGCCGCCGTGCGCCGATTGGGAATCCTCAGCTGTGTCCTCCTGTTTGTTCAGCTCACCATCGGCGCCATCATGCGCCACAATGCGGCGGGGCTCGCGATCCCCACTTTCCCCTATTCGACGGTCGACCACCACTGGCTGCCCGCCGAGTGGAATTTCCGGGTCGGCATCCACTTCGTCCACCGGGCGATGGCCGTGGTGCTCGCACTGGTGTTGACCGGACTCGCTTTCGTGGTGCGCCGCGATCGCGGCTCGACCCTCGGGATGCGGGCGGCAGCCTCGGCATTGATGAGCCTCGTGGTCCTGCAGATTTTGCTCGGCGCCCAGATTATCTGGACCTTTCGTCGGGCGGAGATGACCACCAGCCATGTCGTGGTGGGCGCACTCACGCTGGCCACCACCTTCTGGCTCACCTGGCTCGCGCACCGTGACGCGCTTGAGTCGCGCGCTTGGCACGGGCGTCTGACCCGCGAGCTGGCAACGACCGCATCCTCGTCATGAGCGCCCCTGTCGCGCCCGCGCGTTTTCCGGACTACCTTGAACTGACCAAGCCGCGGTTGAGCCTGCTCTCGGTGCTCACGGCCATGGTCGGGTATTTCGCCGCGCGTCCGCCGTCGAACCCGCTCAAGCTCACTCTGCTCCTGATCGGCACCTGCCTCGCCGCCGGCGGCGTGGCCGCGCTCAACCAGTGGATGGAAAGCGACACCGATGCGCGGATGAAGCGCACCGCCGACCGCCCGATTCCCACCGGCAAGGTGCCCAGCGGCTCCGCTTTTGTGCTCGGCTGGCTGATGTGCATCAGCGCGCTGTTCCTCCTTTTTGCCAAAGTGCATGCCTTGGCGGCTCTTTTCACCCTGCTGACGATCGTCGCCTACCTCGGCTGGTATACGCCCGCGAAGCGATGGTCGATATGGAGCACGGAAATCGGCGCCATCGCGGGCGCATTTCCACCGCTAATCGGTTGGTCCGCAGGGGAAGGCCGGATCTCCGCCCTCGGCTGGATCCTATTTGGCGTCCTTTTTTTCTGGCAGATCCCCCACTTCATGGCGGTGGCCTGGACCTATCGGCGCGACTATTCCGCGGTCAACTTTCCCATGCTCCCCGTGCGCGACGAGGCCGGGGGCAAGGTAGCCGCGTGGTCTCTTGTCAACACGGTTGCCGTCGTCGCCGTCAGCCTGCTGCCGGTCGCCCTCGGTCTGGCGACGAAAGGCTACGGCGTCGTGGCCGCGGCCGGTGGCGTGTGGTTTTTGTGGCGCGCCTGTGTCTTTTTGCGACCTGAGGGCCGCGATCAAGCTGCCCGCAAACTTTTCCTGGCCTCCATCGCCTATCTGCCGCTGGTGCTCGGCGCCCTTGTGGTTGACCGGCTCGTCGCACCATGACCATCCAAGACATCCCTGCGCTCAACGCGCTGCTCAATGGCACCGCGACCGTACTGATGACATTCGGCTTCGCTTTCATCATGCGCGCGCGGCACGAGACGGACCCGGCGCGCCGCACCGACCGGATCGCCGCGCATCGCACCTGCATGCTCAGTGCCGGATTTGTCTCGGCCGTATTTCTCATCGGCTACGTCACCCACAAGATTCTGGTGCGGGGCGTCCATACTCCCTTCGGCGGCACGGGAATCATCCAGAAAATTTACTACGGGATGCTTATTTCGCACATCATCCTGGCGGTCGCCATCGCGTTTCTCGTGCCGCGCACCTTCTTCCTGGCTTTGCGCGGCGATTTTGCACGCCACCGGGCGTGGGCCCGCTGGACCTTCCCCATTTGGTACTACGTGAGCGTCACCGGCGTCCTCGTCTATTTTTTCCTGTATCGCTGGTGGCCCGCCGCGCGTTGAGGTCGTCCGGCCGGTTGCACCCCGGCCCAATCCACTCGTGCCCGGAGCCCATGCCAGCAACGAATTCCCCATTCGGGAGACGAAATCGAGCTCGCACTTTTTGGGCTGAAATTGGCAGCCTGACCCGCCGTGAAGCCCCTGCAGTTCACGCGAGACTTTCGCCCCCATGACCGATTTTGGAAAGATCCCCGACGGCCGCCGCGCCCGTCTTTTTACGCTCCGCAATGACCATGGCTTTCGGGCCGATATCTCGAATTATGGCGGAGCCTTGGTGCGACTGCTGGCTCCCGACCGGCGGGACGAGTTTGCCGATGTCGTTCTCGGGTTCGATTCCGTCGAAGGCTATGCCGCGCACTCGGATTGCCTCGGTGTGCTCATCGGGCGCTATGCCAACCGCATCGCCAACGGGACATTTTCACTCGACGGGATCGCTTATTCGCTCGCCCAAAACAATCGCCCCGCCGGCATCCCCTGCCACCTCCACGGCGGGCTGCGGGGCTTCGACAAGGTCCTTTGGGCGGCGGAGCCGATCGTCACCACTGCCGGTCCGGCGCTGCACCTGCGCTACCACAGCATCGACGGCGAGGAGGGCTATCCCGGCAACCTGAACGTAACGGTGGTTTATACCGTCACCGCAGATAATGCCCTGCGGATCGACTACACCGCGACCACGGACCGGCCGACTCCGGTCAATCTGACCAATCATTCCTATTTCAATCTGGCGGGTGCCGGGAGCGGCGACGTAATGAGTCATGTGCTCACGCTCCACGCGACGCGTTTTACTCCGGTCGATGCCGGCCTGATCCCGCTCGGCCACCTCACCCCGGTCGCCGGCACGCCGCTCGACTTCCGTTCGCCCCATCCAATCGGCCAGCGCATCGAAACCGATGATGAGCAACTCCGCCGGGGTGCCGGCTACGATCACAATTTCTCGATCGACGGCGCGGATGGCACGCTCATCCCGGCTGCCATTGTCACCGATCCGGCCTCCGGACGCTCGCTGGAGGTTTTGACCACCGAGCCCGGCGTGCAACTCTACACCGGAAATTTTCTCGACGGTTCCCACCTCGGGAAAGCGGGCCGGCGCTATGGACGACGCGGCGGTTTCTGCCTCGAAACTCAGCACTTCCCCGATTCTCCGAACCGGCCCGAGTTTCCCTCCACCATTCTGCGGCCGGGCCGGACGTTCCACTCCACGACCGTGTATCGATTTCGCGCAAACTAGCGATCATGCGTCACGGTCGATCATTCGCTTCATGGTTCGCGATCGCCGGCGCGTTGCTCGCCGTCGGCGGATTCGGTTGGGGTGGCCTCGCCGGGTGCAGCCGCGAGCGCCCCGCCGTGGCAACGAACCAGCGAACCGAAAAGCCCCCCACGACTTCGGCCGACTGCCGGTCCTGCCACACCGAAATCGCCGCGGCATGGGATAGCTCCCATCACGCCAAGGCCCATCGACTCGTCAATCCCGTGGCCGATGCGGACGCATTTCAAGCGGCCCGCGATTTCACGATCAACGAAATCAAATATCACGTCGCATGGAACGGCCCCCGGCCGGAATTGACCGAAACGCGGCCCGGAGGTGCTCCGCACCAAAGCACGGCGGAGTTCGTGCTCGGCCACACGCCGCTGCGGCAATACGTCATTCCGACCCGGGACGGCCGCTACCAGATGTCAGAACTGGCCTTCGATCCAACGCGAAAAGATTGGTTTAACGTCTTCGGCACCGAACAACGAACTCCCGGCGAATGGGGGCATTGGACCGGCCGGGGGATGAACTGGAATGCGATGTGTGCGC
The DNA here is from genome assembly GCA_947442255.1 of Opitutia bacterium. The sequence goes on along the minus strand of CANEVO010000004.1, from coordinate 60,165 downwards.
ATTGTCACCTCACTGACTTCCGTAAAAACTACGACGCCACGACCGACACTTACGCCTCCACCTGGCGGGAACACGGTGTCGGCTGCGCACAATGCCACGGAGACATGACGCCCGAACATGCCAGCCGGGGAGCGAAGGCCTCCGGCGTCGCCAAAGCGCCGCCGGCGCCGGAGCTGCGGCAGCGCGCCCAGGAAACGTGTGCGCCCTGCCACGCGCGCAACGAACTCCTCACCGGCGAAATCCAGCCGGGTGTCCGCTACGCCGATCACTACCGACTGTCCCTGCCGGCCGAACCGGGACTTTTTTATGCGGACGGACAGATGAAGGACGAAGTTTTCAACGCCACCTCGATCGCCCTCAGTCGAATGGGTGGCAAAGCCGGCGTCACCTGTCTCGACTGTCACGATCCCCACAGCGGGAAAACGATTCTTCCGGTCGAAAACAACGCGCTTTGCCTGCAATGCCACGGCGGCACGGGCCGGCAAAACGCGCCCCTCGTCGATCCTACGGCCCACTCCCATCATCCCGCGCCGAGCACGGGCAATCGCTGCATTTCGTGCCACATGCCGACCACGACCTACATGCAGCGCGATCGCCGGCACGACCACGGCTTTCTCCGGCCCGACCCGCTGCTCACCAAGGAACTGGGTATCCCGAATGCCTGCAACGGCTGCCACACGGATCAAAATGTCGACTGGGCCATCGCCCGCACAAACGAATGGTACGGATCCAAGATGGAGTCGCGCCAGCGCGAGCGCACCCGCGTCGTCAGCGCGGCGCAATCGCTTGCACCCGCAGCCGGTGACAAATTGCTCGCCCTGCTGGCCGGGGAGGACATCCCCGCCTGGCGGGCCACGCTCCTACTGCTTGCTCGCCCTTACGCAGCGACCCACCCACGCCTCGCCGCGGCGGCGCGAACCGCGCTCGCCGACGCCGATCCGTTGGTCCGCTCCGCCGCCGTGCAGGTTCTGGCTCCATTGCCTGACTCGGCCGCCGCGATTCGGCCACTGTTGAAGGATCCGATGCGACTTGTCCGCGTCGACGCCGAGTCGGTGTTGACCAACGAACTCCCCGCGGAATCAGTGGAGCGCAAGGAACTCGACGCCTATCATGCCGTGGCCGCAGATCAGCCCGCAGGCCGGGTACGCATCGCACAGGATCTTTTCAATCGCGGCCGGGCCGCCGACGCCGAACCCGTCCTGAGAAAGGCGGTCGAGTGGGATCCGAATTCACCGGGGATTTACGAGTCGCTCGGACTCGTGCTCAATGCGCTCGATCGCAGCGTCGATTCGGCCGCCGCCTTCTGGCGCGCGGCCCAACTCAACCCGGGCGATGCCGACCCGGCGTTCAACGCCGCCCTGGCCTTCGCGGGGTCGGGAAAGCTGCCCGACGCCGAACTGGCCCTGCGCGAAACCATCCGCCGCGATCCGCGACACCATCGTGCGTGGTACAATCTCGGCCTCTTGCTCGCACAAACCAAGAAGGCCGGCGAAGCGCTCGAGGTGCTGGGTCGCGCCGAAACACTTGCACCCCAAGTTGCAGACTATCCCTACGCGCGCGCCACCGTGCTTTGGCAACGTGGCGATCGCGCCGGCGCCAGCGCCGCCGCCCGCCGGGTGCTCGAACTCGATCCCGCCCATCCCCGCGCGCGGGCGCTCCTGCAGCAGTAGGAGAACGATACGGCGAGGGCGTGAATCATCGGCCGAATTCACGACCGACCAAAATCGGGAACCCACCAGCAGCGCAAAGCGTGGCTTTGCCTAGCCGCGGGGCGGCGATTTGCGCCGGCGGAGCGTGAAAGCGAGTACCGCCAGCCCGGAACTCAGCAGCACGTAGGTGGAAGGCTCGGGCACGGAAGTAAAATTCACGAACAATTCGGTCTTGGCCGGGTTGACGCTCAGGCCAAAGAAACCAACGAACGGATTCTGAAAAGCCGCGGTATCGATCGCGAGATTCGCGAGCGAACCCGTGATCGAGGTTGCCGTGAGGACTTTCCACGAGGCAGACACGGTGGGATCAAAGGACGCCAGGCCCAGGGAGCCGTCGGACGCCACGGTGGTCAGTTTAAACGTAAACGCAGGCTTTCCGCTTTCCGGGGCACCAATCGCAACGCTCCCGGTAACGGCAACCTTATCCCAGCCACCATTGGAATTTCAGGCATCTATTAATTGCCACTGGTAAGCGCCGCCGGCATCGAGACTCAAAACCGGGATCGAGCTCAGCCGGGTGCCGCTGAAATACAGGGTGCCCGGGCCCGTGACGCCGGGCGCCAGCACCACTTGATTGGAGCCGCTCCCGCCGATGTGAAGAGTCGTCGCGGTCTCAATCGTGCCCACGCCCCCTAATTTCCCCGAGGTCAAAGTGAGGGAGTTGGACAAGGTGGTGTCGCCTTCGACCGCCAGCTTCCCGCCCGTCAGCGCGACCACGTTGCCAGAAGGACCAAAGGCGGAATTGTTCGCCGCCACCAATAAAATACCGCTCTGAATCGTCGCGGTCACCGTGAAAAGGCTGCTGCTGCCAGCCAACCGCAGCTGAACCGGGCTGCCCGCACTCGGCCCTTTAAACACCAGCGAAGTGCCCGACCCGTTGCTGACAAAGGTCCCGCGATACTGCGCATAGGCCGTTTGATTGACGGTCATACCTACGCCAGAATCGAGGTAGATTCGATCCGTGGCATTGTCGCCGAAGATGCCGTTCACGGTGGAGGAAACGCCGAAAGTCACCGAAGGGCCGGATAGACCACCCATCTGCAGCACTCCCTTACCCGCCGCGTTGGCGTGCATCAACCGTACATTGCCCTGCTGCACATAGATTCCCCCGGAAAAACCAGAGCTGTTGCCGGCCAGGGTGAGAGTGTTGCTGTCCACCTTGTAGGGCTCGCCCAGACCTGAGATGACGCCCGCCAGCGTGAAATCGGAACCGCCACCCACATCGAGGTCGGCGTTGAGCTCGATGTGGGTGGCGATAGCCGTGACGCTGCTGTGCACTTCGAGGCGCCGGGTCCCTTCGTCAGAAAAATTGTTGGACTGCACACGCAGGGGACTGGCCGTCGAGCCCAATGCCGCCGTGGTGCCGGTCCCCCCGATCACGAGACGACCGGCATAAAAGTCCGTCCCACCAGTGTAGGTATTTTTGCCGGCCAACGTAACGGTGGAAAGCGTCGATTTATCCGCACTGGCATACGTCGCCGGAGTGTTCGGTTCGCCGATCTTCACTCCGCCACCACCGGAAAGCGTGCTCAGAACTCCGACCTCGCCACCTTTATACCCCGCGAAGCGGTAGGTGCCTCCGGGAAACGTCAGCGCTCCGGAAACGGCGAGATTCGATGTGCTGCCGAGGTAAACTCCCGCGTCCAAGCCGCTGAGGTTGATTGGGACACTGACCTGCCGCAGGCCGGTATTGTTTGAGTCGAACCCAACGAAGCCCTCATTGGTTCCGGCCTGGAAATGCCCGAGGAAACCGGGAATCGTCGTGCTGTTGCCGCCTGCAACATCGGCGGTCAACTGCAGGCCCACGTAACCGCCCTAATTCAGCGAAAAATTATTCATCGCCGGAAATCCGACCGTGGTAAGCGCACTCGGCGTGAAGATGATCGCGGATTGGCTGACAGACGTGCTGCCGCTGTAGGTGTTCGCACCGGAAAGCAACAGGGTGAGCGGGCGGTCGCTATTCGATTCCACGACCACTCCGCGCGGCTCGGTGGGCGAGGACGGCGCATTGGTCAGGGCGCCGCTCACCTCAAGAAGTCCGCCCCCGCCACCAAATCGATAAGGCCCGTTCCCGGCCAGGGTAATCGTGCCCGTGACCTTGGCAAACGTCGCGGATCCCACTCGACGACGCTCCCAGTCCGCTGTTAACGCCGCCATCGCGAACGGAACTCACCTGAAGCACGCCGCCGCTGATCGTCACGATGTCGGAAAAACTATTTCAACCGAAAAGTGTGAGCGTGCCGGTGCCGGCCTTCGTGATTACAAACCCGCTGCCCGAAATTCCACCCGCTACGCTCAGGACACTCGTTCCCCCGACTGTCCACGACTGGTTCGCGGTCAGGGCGATCGGCAGACCGGAATCAAAGGTAACCGCCCCGCCCCCCCACTTGCCACCGTCACTCCGCCGGACCCGATGCTGGGGTCGAATTATTCGACGATGAAACGACGTAAGCCGGATAACTGGAATTGAACTCCAAAGATAACGCGCTGAAGGGCGCCGCAAGAACCACACTGGGCTGCAAAGAACCGCCGAAAACCAAGGTACTGTTGGCGGCCGGGGTATTCTCATTCGTCCAATTCAGGTTAAATTCAAAAACGCTCGTCGGCGTACCAATACTCCACGTGTAGGTCTCGGAGAGTACAGCGCGGACAGAACAATCCACAAGCAAGGCTGCTGCCATTACCGCGCGCTGGAACCGAAGCGCTATTCGCTTGCGTCTGTGCAAATGGATGGCAGCGGCAAGGCTATTGCCGAACCTTCGCCGAAAATATCGTCGGCAGCCCCGCGTCTGCCCCGGCTCAACGCAGCAAGATCGTGCCGCCGTCGATATCGTAGGCCGAGCCGGTGATAAACGCGGCTTCATCCGAACAAAGAAAGGCCACGAGCGCCGCGATTTCAGCCGGTTGCCCCATCCGGCCAATGGGTTGGGAAGCGGATAGCTTCTCAAACATCTCTTTTTCCTTCCCCGGGTAGTTTTTCGCGATGTAGCCGTCGACGAACGGGGTGTGCACCCGCCCCGGACACACGCAGTTGCAGCGGATATTCTGGTGGATGAAGTCCCGCGCGACCGAGAGCGTCATCGTCAGCACCGCACCCTTGCTCATGCCGTAGGCGAAGCGGTCCTCCACCGCGATTTTCGAAAGGATCGAGGCCAGATTCACAATGGCCCCGCCGCCACTGGCGAGCATCTTGGCGACCCCAAAGTGCAGGCCGTGATAAACGCCCTTCACGTTCACCGTATAGATGCGATCCAGATCCTCGGGAGTCGTGGTCAGCACATCGCCGACGTGGGCGATGCCGGCATTGTTGACCAGAATGTGCAGACGGTCGATTTGCTCGAACGCCGCGCGCATCGCTGCGGTGTTCGACACGTCGGCGGCGATCACTCGCGCTTTGCCGCCGGCCGCGCGGATCTCACCCGCCGTTGTCTCACCGGCTTCGGGCCGGCTTTCGAGAATCGTCACCTCGGCCCCCTCGCCCGCGAGGCGCAGGGCAATGGCCCGGCCAATGCCGGAACCACCACCGGTGACAAGGGCATGTTTGTCGGCGAGCCGTTGGGGAAATGGAGTCATGCGCAATGTCATGCCGGGCGGCGGAAAGAATCCAGTTCGATTTTCCCCGCGCCGCCACCTGGCCCGGCCGCCCGGATTGGGGTTTCACCACCGCGTCTGCGCGAATTTCCACCCCGGCACTTTCTTCTGCATCTCGATCTCGTCGTTACGCTCCGGCAGTCCGCAACGTTTGAAATTCTCATGCGCCTTCGCCAGCGCCACCCGGTCGAGCTCGACCCCGAGGCCCGGCCCTTTCGGCAGGGTCACGCAACCGTCCTCGATCTTCATCCGCCCGCCGACGATAAAGTCCTCCGACTGCCACGGATAGTGGGTGTCGAGCGCATAGGAAAGATTCGGCATCGCCGCACCCAAGTGGGTCATCGCCGCCAGCGAAATGCCGCCGTGATTGTTCGAATGCATCGAGACTCCCCGTCCAAAATTGCGGCAGTGGGCCGCAAGTTCCATCGAGGCCCGCAACCCGCCCCAATAGTGATGATCGGTCAGGATGATGTCCTCCGAACCGGTGCGCACGCTGCCGGGCAGATCGTCAAACGACGTCGTGCACATGTTGGTGGCCAGCGGCAGGCGCACGGCGGCCCGCACCGCAGCCATGGCTTCCTGACCGCGCACCGGATCCTCGAGGTATTCAAGTGCGCCTTCGAGTTCGCGGCCGTGGGTGATCGCCGTGCCGACCGCCCAAAGCGCATTCGGATCGAGCCGTAACGGCACGTCGGGCCCAAACGCCGCGCGCAGCGCCTTCATCGCGGCGACCTCTTGGGCCGGTTCGAAACAACCGCCCTTGAGCTTGATGGATTTGAAACCGAATTCCTTCACCATGGCATGCGCCTGCGCGACCACACCGGCCGGATCGAGCGCCGCCGCCTGCCGCGCCGCATCCCACCCCCGAGCATGCGGATCGACCCCGAAGCCCAGCCGGCCGCCGGCGCCTTCAAATTTGTAAAAGAGATAGGCCGAATACGGCACGCGTTCGCGCACTATGCCGCCCAACAGCGTCGCGACCGGCACGCCAAACGCCTTCCCTGCGAGGTCGAGACAGGCGACGTCGAACGCGCTCTCCACCTGAACCAATGCCCGTTGATCCCAAGGCTTGTCGCCGCGGGCCGCCGCCGCATCGGTCCCAAAATGGGTGCGCAATGCACTCCGCAGCCCGTGCCAGTTGAGCGGATCGCGCCCGAGCGCGACAGCCCGCGCCGCCCCAAGTTTCGCATTCGTCGCGGCACTGCCCGGCACCTCGGCGACACCGGTGAGACCGTTGTCCGCCACGATCTCCACCACCGTGCGCAGGCAATACGGCGCGTGGAGTCCGGCGGCGTTGAGCAACGGCGGATCGCCCAAAGCGACCGGCGTGACGTGCATTTCGGTGATTTTCATGGTGGTCACATCGTCGCCTAGCGCGCGGCGGCTCGGCAACCCGGGGTTTCGAATTGAATGAAAACGCCCGCCCGTAGCCCGGGCGGACTCGCAATGCCAAACCGGAACTATTTCGCCCGCAAAGTCGCGACGATCGAAAGCAGTCCCGAGCGCACCGACCCGCCATCGCTGCCGAGCGCGACGAAGGTGTAGCCGAGGTCGCGCACCTTGGGCACCAGCGCATTGTTGTGCACCAGGATCCCCGCGGCCTTGCCGTGCTTCTTGGCGGCGTCGCTGACCTTCTGAAGCGTCTCGATGAAGCGCGGGCTCTCGAGCTGGTCGCGGATGCCCATGTTGTAGGACAGATCCGTGGGACCGACGAAGAGCACGTCCGCGCCGTCTACGGCGGCGATCGCATCGATGTTCGCCACGGCCTCCGGGGTTTCGATCTGGATCACCGTCAGGAGGCGCTCATTCGCGTGAGCGTAATACTCTTCGAAGTCTCCGCCGAAGCCGGCGCCGCGGTTGAACTTCGCCACTCCGCGAATGCCGTGTGGCGGATAACGCATCGCGCTGACCGCCGAAGTGGCTTCCGCCACCGTGCTGACCCACGGCACCATCACGCCGAGCGCCCCCATGTCGAGGACCCGCTTGAAACGCGGAGTTTCGTTCGCCGCAATGCGCACGATCGGAACCGCCGGCGTAGCCGAGGCCGCGTGGAGTTGGTGCAGCAGAGTGTCCTGCCCACCCGGACCGTGCTCATGGTCGATCAAGATCCAGTCAAATCCGGCCAAGCCGGCGATCTCGACCGTGATCGGCGAGCCCAGATTTAAAAATGTGCCGCACAGCCATTCGCGTGCGAGCACCCGTTTCCGGAAGTCAGGAGGGAGTTTCATGGGGAGTAAAAATTAGACCGATGCATGCGAACCGGGGCGGCTGGCCGTCTTCCGCGGTCGAATCACATGGAAATATAAAGCCGGTAGAGTGCCTGCGTGCCGCAGTCTTCCCAGCCGCGGGCGGCGACCTGGTCGTAGAGTTTCTTGGCACACGTGAGACCGGGGACCTCGAGTTTCATCTCGGCTGCGCTTTCCAAGGCAATGCGCATGTCCTTCAAGATGTGCTTTACGTAAAAGCCCGGCGCAAAGTTTTCGCTGAGTGCGCGCGGCGCAAGATTCGTCATCGCCCAGCCGCCGGCCGCGCCACCGCTGATGCTCGCATGCACCGCCGCAGGGTCGAGTCCCGCCTGGCGGGCATAAGCGAGCGCTTCGCACCACGACACCATGCCAACTGCCACCGCGATCTGATTGGCCATCTTGCAATGCTGCCCTGCGCCGGGAGCACCGAGAAGGGCGATATTTTTGCCCATTAATTCGAAAAGCGGCTTGGCCCGTTCAAAGACCGCCGCGGCACCGCCGGTCATAATCACCAGCCGCGCTTCGCGGGCGCCAATGTCACCGCCAGACACCGGCGCGTCGAGCGCCGCGAGGCCCCGCTTGTCCGCCGCCGCCGCGATCCGCCGCGCGAGCACCGGACTCGAAGTCGTCATGTCGATGAGCAGTGCCCCGGGTTTGGCGCGCTCGATGATGCCGCCTGCGCCGAGGTAGCTCGCTTCCACGTCGGTCGGAAACCCCAGCATGGTGATCACCACGTCGGCCTCGGCCGCCGCTGCGCCAGCCGAATCGTGCCAGACTGCACCGCCGTCGAGCAACGCCTGGGCCTTTTCTTTCGTCCGATTGTGAACATGCAGGCGGTGGCCCGCTTTTTGAAGATGGCCGGCCATGCTGCGGCCCATGACACCGGTGCCAACAAATGCGATCGAGAGCGAAGCGGACATGATCGGGAAGCTACGGGTTGAAGATGAAAACCCGGGGCATGCAAGATGCTCTACCTAGCCCGCGCGATACATTTTTCGCCGGGCACACCCTCAGCCCCCCGAGGAAAACTGCTGCAAGGTCCGGTGATGCAGGCCAAAGCGGCAGAAAGACGGCAGCCGATTGCGCTGCCGGGCAAGCCGCCACAAACTATGTTCAACAAATATGAATTTCGGCCCGGCGGGGTTCGTCGCAAGTAGCGGGCCCCTCGTCTCCCCGGCGCAAATTCCAACCCGCGGTCCCCTCCTCCCATGAAAACGCTTTTCTCCTTCTGGTTGGTTCTGGGATGCGGAGCTTTTCTGCAGGCACAGGATAGTCCGCCGCCGGCGCAAGAAGCGGCATCCGCATCGCCGTTTCGTTCCCCGGAGGAGCTGGATCAGCTTCTCGGCCCGATCGCGCTCTATCCCGACGCCCTGATCGCATTGATCCTGCCCGCCACGACCGCGCCCGCCGACATCGTCCTCGCGGTGCGTTACCTGCAGGACGGCACCGACCGTTCCCAAGTGGAAAACCGGGCGTGGGACGACAGCGTGAAATCACTAACGCACTACGCCGAGGTGCTGAATTGGCTGGATCGGAATCTCACGTGGACGAAACAGGTCGGGAAAGCCTTCATCGCCCAGCCGGCGGACGTGATGAACGCCGTGCAGCGTCTCCGCGCCAAAGCCCGAGCCGCGGGCACCCTGGCGGACACGCCGCAGCAGCAGGTCATCGTGCAACCGGATGCCATCAGCATCATCCCCGCGCAACCCGACGTCATCTACGTTCCCTACTACGATCCACTGGCGATGTATGGTTCGCGTTCCTATTACCCCAACTCTTTTTTCAGCTTCAGCCCCGCCTACGCGACCGGACTCTGGCTGTCCTACGGCGTCGATTGGAACCGGCGGCGAGTCAACTTCGTCAACCGACCCGACCGCGCTCGTCACTGGAGCGACTGCCGAGAATCTTGGTCCCGGTCCGCGCCAACCACTCACGTTCCTTTCGCCAACAACCGGAATTATTTCCGACCGTGGATTCCACCGGCGCACTCCTCCTGGGTTTCGCGACCGAGCCGAAATCCGAGGCCCCAGCTCGACGCGCCTGACACGGCTCGAACGACGACTTACGCAAATTTCACAGCGCCGCGAGTCCAACGACCTCCATACAACCCGGCCACGCCAGAAAATCTCTCCACGCATACGCGGCCAGCCCGGCCCGGCCAGTGGCCCGTAGCAGCGGACACGGCGTTGGCGACGCCCCGGCACCGGAACTTTGGCCCCTCGGCGCCAGCCTACGTCCAACCGCCCGCTTCAACTGCCGCCTCAGGCCCGCGCCTGGCATTGGCCAACCCGCTGCCACCGCCACTCCCCTCGCCCCGACCGGCCAACGAGATTCCCGCACAATCCGCGCTCCGCAATCACCGGAACGCCGGTCAGGGAAACGAAATCGCCGGGCGAGGACACCGCGTTGGATCGACCACCTCATCAGGTTCCGCCCCAACGGCACGCGCCGCTGGGGCTTCTCAACCCACGGCGACGCCTCGCCTGAGTTGGGCACCGCCGCCTCCGGCCTCACCGGCATCGGCCGTTACAGCCACAGCCAAGGATGGTTCCCCGGTTGCGACCGAAAAATCGGACCGCAACGCGCCCAACGCTCGCGGATGGAATCGCGATCGGACCGGGCGCTGAACACTCGAAAAGGACGGTTGCGATTCGCAGCCCCTTCCGCGCCACCGAACCGGCGACCGGGCGAAGCTGTTTTCGTTATTTGATTTTAAGCTTCGAAAATTTTTCCCGCGGTTCGGGCCACTTGAGATTCAGCGCTTTCATCGCGCGCACCACCGTGTCTGCCACCACGAAATCGCGATACCAATTGTGATCGGCGGGCACGAGATGCCAGCGCGCCGCGGGATGGCTGGTCGTATTTAGCATGTCCTCGTAAACGGACATATACTCTTTCCAGCGCCGCGAATCTCGAGATCGCCGGCGGAGAACTTCCATTTCTTCCGCGGGATAACGAGGCGCTCCTCGAAGCGCTTTCGCTGATCGGCGCGACCCAGATGCAGAAACAATTTTAACCCGACGACGCCGTTCTCCCCCAGCATCCGCTCGAAATCGACGATCTGCCGGTAACGTTGCTTCACTGCGCGTTCCGGCAACCCACCGTGGACCCGCTCCACGAGCACGGCCTCGTAATGAAAATTATTGAAGACGCCGATGTTGCCCCGGCGCGGGATCGCGCGATGCACCCGCCACAAAAAATCATGGGCGCTTTCCTCCGCCGATGGGACCTTGAAGTTCGTCGTCTCGACTCCCGCCGGATTGACTTCCTGCAGCACGCTGCGGATCGCCCCATCCTTCCCGCTCGCATCGACGCCTTGAAACAGCAGCAGAACCGCCTGCTTCGAGTTCGCGTAGAGTAATTCCTGCAATGTTCCGATCCGCCGGCGAAGTCCCTCGGCTCGGTGCTTGGTCTTTTCCTTGTCGCACCGCCCGGCGTAGGTGGCGGCGAAACGTTTCAGTTTAACCGGACCCTTGAGCACCTTCGGTTGGGAGGTCATCCGGCATTGGACCAAAAAAGCCCTCAAGGCTCCCCTGATTTGATCAGCCTCCGGGGATTACCCTGCCATGCAGCCGGGTGCGCCGCAACGTTGACTCTTGTGCAGGCCGCTGCGCCTTTTGGCACGAATGCCGTCCTCCTCCGCACCTGCCGCGCCGCTCGCGCCCCTGCCCGGGAATCCGGGCGCAGATGCCGTGCTCGAACGCTTCCTGAGCGTGATCGCCGCGCGGGGGCTTGAACTCTACCCGGAACAGGAGGAGGCGATTCTTGAGCTCTTGGGCGACCGCAACGTGATCCTCAACACGCCGACCGGCTCCGGTAAATCGCTCGTCGCCGCCGCCTTTCATTTCAAGGCGCTCTGCGCCGGCGAGCGTTCCGTTTACACCTGCCCGATCAAGGCGCTGGTTAACGAGAAGTTTCTGTCCCTCTGCCGCGACTTCGGGCCCGAGAACGTCGGCATGATGACCGGCGATGCCAGCGTCAATCCCCGCGCGCCCATCCTGTGCTGCACCGCCGAAATCCTCGCCAACATCGCGCTGCATCGCGGGGAACAGAGCGACATTCGCGCGGTGATCATGGACGAGTTCCACTACTATTCCGACGCGGAGCGCGGCTACGCCTGGCAGGTACCGCTCCTCACCATGCCGCGCGTCCGGTTTCTACTGATGTCGGCCACGCTCGGCGCGACCGATTTTTTCGAAAGGGAAATGACCCGCCTGACCGGCGCGCCGTCGGTGACGGTGCGCAGCGATCGCCGCCCGGTGCCGCTCGAGTTCGAGTACTGCGACACGCCGCTCACCGAACGCGTGGCCGATTTGCTGACGCAGAAGCGCGCGCCGGTATATCTCGTCTACTTCACCCAGCGTTCCGCGAGCGATGCGGCGCAAAGCCTGATGAGCCTCAACGTGTGCTCGAAGGAGGAGAAAGCGACGTTGCAGGCAGAGCTGGAACGTGTGCGTTTCACCAGTCCCTATGGCCGGGAAATCCGGCGGTGGCTGCGCCATGGCATCGGGGTGCACCACGCCGGGTTGCTGCCGAAATACCGGATCCTCGTCGAACAGCTCGCGCAAAAGGGCCTGCTCAAGCTCATCTGCGGCACCGACACCCTCGGCGTCGGGATCAACGTGCCGATCCGCACCGTCGTCTTCACCCAGCTCTGGAAATACGACGGCAAGAAAGCCGCCATCCTCAGCGTGCGCGATTTCCGCCAGATCTCCGGCCGGGCCGGACGCAAGGGTTACGACGACAGGGGCTACGTGATCGTACAGGCCCCGGAGCACGTCGTCGAAAACAAGCGCGCGGAGGGGAAGGCCGCGAACGATCCCAAAAAGCAGAAGAAACTCGTGAAGCAACGCGCCCCGGAAGGGGCGATCGGGTGGGATGCAAAAACCTTCGAGCGCCTCCGCACCGCGCCCGCCGAGGAACTCGTTTCCCGATTCGACGTGTCGCACGGGATGCTGCTGCTCGTCCTCGGCCGGGACTCCGACGGATGTCGCGCGATGCAGCAAATCATCCGCAATTCGCACGAGACGCCGCATCGCAAGCGCGCGCTGCGCAAACGCGCATGGCAACTCTTCCGCGCCTTGATCGACCGCAAGATCGTCGAGATCGTACCGCGGAATACTCCCGCACCCCCGGCCGGAGTGGCCACGCCGCGCAAACTCCGCGTCAACGTCGAGCTGCAGGATGATTTTTCGCTGCACCAGGCGCTGTCGCTCTACCTGATCGACACGCTGCCGCTGCTGGATCGCGAGTCGCCGGACTATCCGTTCAACGTCCTTACCTTGTGCGAGGCGATCGTCGAGGATCCGGATGCGATTCTTCGCCGGCAAGTGGACAAATTGAAGGGCGAGAAAATCGAGGAGTTGCGGGCCGCCGGCGTTTCCTACGACGAACGCATGGAAAAACTGGAGGAAGTCGAGCACCCGAAACCCCTGCGGGAATTTCTCTACGAAACCTTCAACGCGTTCTTGGCCGCCCACCCGTGGGTGGAACAGGAAAACGTCCGCCCGAAATCGATCGCCCGGGAAATGTTCGAACGTTACCTGTCGTTCTCGGAATACGTCCGGGAATATGGCCTGCAGCGCAGCGAAGGCCTGCTGTTGCGCCATCTCTCCCAAGTCTGGAAGGTGCTCAGCCAGACGGTCCCGGAAAACGCGAAAACCGAAGGCGTGATCGAGATGGAGGACTATTTCCGCGAATTGATCCGCGGCATCGATTCCAGCCTGCTGGAGGAATGGGAGCGCCTGCGCAATCCGGCCTTCATCGGCGCGGACACCGCCGATAAGCCCGCCCGCCCCGCCGCATTCGATATCACCCGCGACGTCGCGGCTTTTCGCCGGCTCGTGCGCACCGCGATCTTCGGCTTCCTGCAGGACGTGGCCGCCCGCGACTTTGAAAGCGCCGCGTCACGGCTGCGCACCGGCGAAGCCACGGTCGCCGCTGAAGGCGAGCCCGCGACCCCGGAGGGCCGCCGCATCGCCGCGGCCTTCGCCCCGTATTTCGATGCCCGCGGCCGCTTCCGGCTCGACCCCGAAGGCCGCTCCGTGAAACACACGCACTGGACGGAAGAGAGCGGCGAAACGGGCTGGACCGCAGCCCAAGTGCTGATCGACCCGGCGGAGCTCAACGACTGGGAAGCGCGGTTCACGATATCCCTGGCCGATTCCCGCAATCTAAACCGCGCCGTGCTCCATTGCGAAACCGTCGCGGTGATCGGCGCCACCTGACGCCCGGTGGCGCAGCGTTCATCGCGCCGGATGATCCGGCATCACGGCGAACGCCGTCGACCCATCAAATCCTGCAACTCCGCCAAGGCCGCCCGTGTTTCCGGATCGTCCGTGCGGTCCATCGCTTGACCGAGCAAGCGCGCGGCTTCCGCCGTTTTGCCATGGGCGAGGTGGAGCAGTGCGACGCGATGGCTGATCAAAGGCAGCCGGCCAAAGGCAGCCGCCCCCTTGGCAAGCGTAACGAGATCCTCCTCGGGTGGAGCGGTGCGGCAGCGCAGCCAGGCTTCGGCCAGCAGCACGTAGGCCTCCGGCAGCGGGGGCGCCCGCGTGATCGCGATCCGTAACAGGGACACGACCGGGGTGAGCTCCTCGGCCGAAAATTGCCGCGCGTTTGCATCCGCCCCGCTCAGCTCCGTGTAGCGTAATCGGGCGAGCTCGTAATACGCGCGGGGGCGCCAGACGTTGGCCGCCACCGCCGCCTCCAAAAAGCCCCGCGCCTTCTTTTCATCGCCCGCATCGAGCTCGCATAATCCCAACGCCGCCACCACGCGCGGATCGGCATCGCCCTGGGCCACCACGCGACCGAGGGTGCGGCGGGCCTGATCCGCATAGCGGCCCGCGAACGAGGCATGCCGGGCCTTTACGTAGGGCACCTCCATGCGCTCCCATTCGCCGCGCAACCGCGCAATCTGCTCGGGCGTCGCCTTGCTCACTTCCGGCCGGGGAATCTGGGGTAATTTACCCCGGGGAAGTCGCAGCGAATCCCTGACGGCGCGCGGGAGATAATCGCTCAGGCGGTCGCGCATTTCCGAAAAACCGAAACCGAAACACTGTTCGAACATGGCTTCTGTCACCGGCTCCTCGGCTGCGCGCGCGGCAAATTTCCAAAATGCCTCGCGCATCCCCGAATGCCGCGAGTCCAGGGCCCACCGCACGAAGAGCGCCACCTGTGCCCGCCAGACTTTTACCCGCAGGTCGTCCGCCGCCGCGCCCAGCCGCGCCCCGGGCGCAAACAGGTCAGCCATGGCCAACAACACTCGCGGCCGCTCGGGATCGCGTTCGAGTGCCCGGGACTCCGCGGGCGAAAGCCACTCGAAGGCGCGGATCGTAATCGGATCGGCGGCCAGATTCGTCTGCCCGTAGATCGCCAAGACCCCCTCGATCACCCAAGGCGGTAGCATCGGCGTGCGCCGCTGCAGCATGAATCGCACGTAGTCCGGCGATAAGAACAGACGCGAGCCGTCGAAATTAGTGTCGTCGAGATAGGCGAACAAAGCCGTCATGTCGCGATCCTCCAGCCGCAGGTTGGGCAGAAATTGCACGCGTCCGCGCCCTCCCCGCCCGCGCAATGGATCGGACAAATTGGCACCGCTCTGTCCCCGACTCACCTCCCGCTCCTGTTTCAGCATGTCTTGGATCACTGCGTCGTTGCCCGCCGGTCGCGACCCCAAGGCGTCGAGGACCGTGACCGAGGGCACATCCATTTTGACGAAAAACGCCTCCGGCACCAAAACCTGCAGGATGTGAACGAGCCGCTGCCGCGTTTCGATGAATTCGCGCGTCGTTGACTGGGAACAGCGTGACAGGAATTCGCCCGCGCTCGTCTGGGCGTAAAGCCAGGGCGGCCCCTTCGACGATTCCGTCACGATCATCGGTGGCAACTCGATCACCGGCTCCGCGGAAGCCGCCGCCGCTTCCGCCGCGTGCGAGGAAAGCCCGCCGAGCATCGCCAGGATCCACCCTAGCCCCGCGCCGGCGACCGCACGAGCGGCGCGCCGGATCTGTCCGTCGCTCATTTGATCTCCTTCACTTCGCCGACGTTCACCTTGTAGTCGTAGAGGTTGAGATTGAAAAACTCCTCGATGCGCCGGAAGGCCCGCGCGCGGGCGGCCGGCAGGCGCAACACGAAATCCTCCTGGACTTCCAGATACTCGGGCGCGCGCCCAAGGCGCTTGAGCTCCGAGCGCAGCCGGCTATTCTCGCTCGCGATCTCGTCATGGCGCTGCGAATTCACGATGAGGAAGACCGGTTTCATCAGCGTGGCCACCGACCCTAGGACGGACGCCTCGGCGAGTCGGGTGGCGTTGCGCTGGAAAAAAGCACGCTGCACCTCCTGCGTGAAATCCACCGCAGGACCTTGTTCAATTCCCCGCACAGCAGGCCGCAGCCAAGCCTCAAGGTCCAGCGGCGCGTCGAGAGCGATCGCGCAGCGGAAGGTATCCGGGTGCAACTGCAGTGCCCGCAAGGCGAGATAGCCCCCGAAGCCCTCGCCCATGGTGGCCACCCGGCGCCGGTCAAACTTGTGACGCTCGCCGAGCCATCCGATGGCCGCGAGCACGTCGTCGACCGGCACGCGGTCGACCCCCGCCTGAATTGCATCGCGATGCCTGGCCCCAAAACCAACGGCGCCCCGGTGATTCACCCGCGCAACCATAAAGCCCAGCCCGGCGAGCATCTGGGCCTCGACATCAAATTCGGGTTGGGCGCGGGCCGGAAATCCGGCGGGAAAATAGACCAACAAGGGCGGTGGATTGAGTCGCGACGTCCGCGGGAGCGTCAGATAGCCGGTCAGATGCACCCCTGTGGGGGTGTCGAATTCGAACGCCATGGAATCATGCAGATCGGCGCTCTGCAGCCACGGCGCACGGCGCAGGAACTCGACGAGCAGGTCTTCCTTTCGCTCGTACACAAAATGGCGTCCCGGATCGGACACGCTGGACACCCGCACGAGAAAACGGCGCCGGGCATCGTCCCATTCGAGCACTTCGACGGCCCGCCGGGGAAATTTCTTTTCGAGCGTCCGCTGCACCTCGACCAGCTCGGGATCGACCCAGACCGTGAGCGGGGCAACGCCGGTCGTCCGCACGCCGGCGAGTTGCTGCCGCCTTTCGTCGAACACGAGCGGGGACTGCGGATAGCGCGGCTCGAGCGGGGCCAGATCGAAATACGGATGCTCGATCGCCAGTGAGGTTCGCCGCTTGGATTCGAGGTCGAGACCGTAAATCCCAAAGGTATCGCGGCCAGCATTGGAGGCGAAATAGAGCACCTTGGCATCAAAGTCGAAGGCGAGCGGAAACGCGCGCGCACCGAAATAATTGGCGGGCGACAGCGTAAAACCGCTGGCCGCCGGTCCCGCCGACTTCTCGTCGAGCGCGAGCCAGCGGCTGTTGGCGGCGGCGGACTTTACCAGAAACTTTCGATCCGCCGAACGTTCCGTTTGCGCATAGACGATCCGCATGCGGCCCTGACGATCGTACAAAAATCGCCCGGGATAGGCGTCGTCGCCCAGCTGGCTGACCTTGCCCGTAAAAACATTTATTTTGAACAGCGTGGTGGCCGTCGGTTTCGGCGCTTGAACGAGCCGCCTACTCGCCTGTCGGGCCGTCATCGCCAGTTGACGCTCCCCGCTCATCTCCCGGGGAGGAGTGGGTCGGGTGGCCAGCGCTTCGACCAGGATATGCTCAAAATCACCGGCCGGAAACCCGAGCACGTTGATGTTGCGCGGCAGCTCGATAAAATTCGGCGGCTCATCCGGCCGCGAGGGCCCCTCGATCATGACGGAGAATTCACCGCCCTCGACCAATCGCTTGGCGTTCTTGCCGTTAGCGTCCGCCGCGATGATCGGCGAGTTGACCTTGATCCGCTCTCCGTCGGACGTCGCAATCACTTCCTCGGTCGGCGCGAAGACTAGGCGGTTGGGCGTTATCCAACGCAAAAATCGCAACCGGACGGCTTCCTTTTCCTTGGAAAACGTGACCCGACGATCGTCCGCCACGGCGATCGCGACGCGTGCCGCCGGGTTATCCACATCCACGATGACCACCGCGAGCTCCGCCCGCGCATGCCGGGTGTAAGCCACATGCCGGCCATCGGGAGAAAGCGCAACCATCTCGCCCTGCAGCGGCCGGTAGAGGACCGCGGCGGTTTCTTCCAATGTCGCCGCCGATACCGAAGCCACGAATCCCAACACGGCACAGGCGGCGATACGAAAGCAAAACAACGTCACAATGGCAGGGAGCGAAACCGGGAGAACAACGCCCGGCAAAGCTAATGTGGCCCGGCTCCGTAAGTCAGCCGCGCATTTCCCTTTACCCGGCGGATCAGCCTCAGGCTAACTTCGCAATGCGTCGATCACCGCGCCCAATTCCCGCAATGTTTGTAGTCGGAAAAAACGCCCGGATGCCGCCGGCACCTCGTCGACGTGCTCGGCCGCCCACGTGAGATGGTAGGGCACGTGGGCGCCGGCGCCACCCAAGGCCAGCACCGGCAGGATGTCGGACTTCAGCGAATTACCCACCATCAGAAATCGATCCGGCGCGATCGCATGGCGCCGCAGGATCGTCGCGTAGGTGCCAACGTTTTTTTCCGAAACGATTTCGACGTGGCGAAAATGCGCCGCGACGCCGGACTTGCCAAGCTTGCGTTCCTGATCGCGCAAATCGCCCTTGGTGATCACGAGGAGTCGATAACACCCCGAGAGCTGCGCCAGCGTGTCCGCCACACCGTCGAGCAGTTCGACCGGATGCGCGAGCATCTCGCGACCCAATTCGATCAGTTGCTGGATTTCCTCCGCCCGGATTTTTCCCGCCGTCAGTTGAATTGCCGTTTCGATCGCCGAAAGCGTGAAGCCCTTCACTCCATACCCGTACAACTCCAGATTGCGCATTTCCGTCGCGAAGAGCGTGCGATCCACCGTCGCGGCTTCGTGATAGTGAGCCAGCAACGTGCGGTAGCGCTCATGCACTTGCTCAAAAATCGTCTCGTTGTGCCAGAGGGTGTCATCGGCGTCGAAGCCGATGACCAATTCACGCGTGGGCATGGCGACAGTCCAGAATCGCGAGGACGGCGGCGCAAGCGCGCATCCGCGATTCGCACCGCTTGCATTCCCGCGACTCGGATGCACGCCAGCGAGACGGCTTCATTCAGCCAGAAGCCAACGGGCCCGGGTGCCACTGCGCGAAAAAACGGATATTCATTCGCTAATGCGTCCGGGCCGGAGTTACCGTGACACGTAACTCGCGTAACCCGCGCCCAAACTCATTTTCACCATGGCCAGACCTTACCGCCGCCGCGCAATTTCCTACGTCAACCGTGCCTACAGTCACGATCCGCGTGAACGCGTGGAAACGATCGGCGGCATCAATTCCGACCAGACGCGCTGGAAGCTGTCTCAGGCAGCTGCCATCGCCGCGATCGAGTCCGGTACGGACGAATTTTATGTCGGCAGTTCCGATGCCCCGGTGAAACTGGTGGTCCTCACCCACGGCGGGCAAAAATATCTGCAGACAGAGCGGGAGAAAACGCATCCCGACGAATTGCTCAGTCTGCCGCCGGCGCGCTAAGCGCTTCCGGCGTTTCTGGCCGCGGGCATCAGCCGGAAGCGAGATGCCAGTGCCGGCAAAGGGGGCAGAGGTAGGCTTGCCGTCGGCGTTCCACCCCCACCAGCGACGCCGCATCCAAAGCATCGCCATGGCTGCGATATCGCCGCTTGCGCCGGCACATGCGCTGTTTTTCGTCGCGAGTCGGATTTTTCATGGCGCGGAAATAAGTTCCTCGCCTTCAGACGAACGCCGATCCGCCACTTGGTCAAATGGTCCGGCTCCGCCCGTTAACTCCCGCTCGCCGCGAGCGCCCTCCGCGCCTCGGCCACCAATTCGAACGACCGCCGCCGGGCACTTTGATCGTAGATCGCCGCCGTGATCATGAGTTCATCGACTCGAGTGCGATCGAGAAATGCGCGCAACCCGCGTTCGACGGTCGCAGGCGAACCCACGATCGCTTCCCGGAACGCACCCGAAATCATCGCCTCCTCCGCGCCCGACCAACGACCCTCCATGCTTTCGACCGGCGGCGGCAACGGGCCTGGAAGCCCGCGACGCAGGTTGAGAAAGCCCTGTTGCTGCGACGTGAACAACCGCACCGCCTCGGCATCGGTGGCACTCGCAAACACGCCGACGGCGGCCATGGCGTAGGGCCGGGCAAGCTCGCCCGAGGGCTTGAAGCCGGCGCGATACAATTCGAGCGCCTCGTCCAGCAGGTCGGGCGCAAAATGCGATGCGAAGGCAAAAGGCAATCCGAGCGCCGCGGCCAGCTGTGCGCTGAACAAACTGGAGCCGAGCAGCCAAATCGGAACGTTCAAGCCGGCGCCCGGAACCGCCTGTACGGCCTGACGAAATTTCGCCGGCCGGAAATAAGACTGCAGCTCGATGACGTCTTGGGGAAAGGTATCCGCGGTTTCATTCCGGCCACGGCGCAATGCGCGCGCCGTAAGCTGGTCCGTGCCCGGCGCGCGACCCAACCCCAGATCGATGCGGCCGGGGAACAGCGCCTCGAGGGTCCCGAATTGTTCCGCGATCACCAGGGGCGCGTGGTTCGGCAACATAATCCCGCCTGACCCGACGCGGATCGTCGACGTTCCGGCTGCCACATGGGCGATCACCACGGCCGTCGCGGCGCTCGCGATGCCCGGCATGTTGTGATGCTCGGCGAGCCAGAACCGGTGATAGCCAAGCTGCTCGGCGTGGCGGGCAAGCTCACGCGCCCGATGGAGGGCGTCCGCCGGCGTGCCGCTCTGGACGATGGGCGCAAGGTCGAGAACCGAAAAAGGAACCATGCCCCAAGCTGCGCGAAACCGGAAAATTTACCAGCGGATCACGGCCGGCCGGTCTCTCCGACGTCGTAAGGACGCGGTGAAAAAAATCCCCACCGTATTGATGTCTCCCGCGAATATCAGCGGATAAACAACCTGTTAAGGGCACTCGGGGACGAAGAAAAAGGCACACCAATGGAAACACACTTCCCTGAAGTGGAAAACGCCCACAGCCGGCTTGCCCGCGAACGAGTCTTGGCCGACCTCCGCGCCCTCACACATGAGGGCCGAGGAATTGCTCAAAGCCACGGCCGGAGATGTTAACGAAAAGGCTGCAGAGACGCGCACCCGAGTCATCCCGGCACTGGAACGCGCTCGGGCCACTTACCAAGAAATGCAGGATCAGGGCATCGCCTCCGCCCGGGAGGCCGTAAAAAAGGCCGACACCGTGATCCGGGAGCATCCCTATCAATCACTCGGAATAGCTTTTGGCATCGGACTCCTGCCCGGAGTGTTGCTCAAACGAAAATGACCTGTTGCCCCCATGTCTGAGCACGACCCAGACAGCTGGATCGCTTCCGTTCGCCGCCTGGCCAATTCGATGCTCGGTTTGGCGCGAACGCGCGTGAAATTATTCTCCCTCGAACTGCAGGAAGAGAAACTCCGGACGATCAACCTTGCCGTCTGGCTCTGCCTCGCGCTGGCCCTCGGCGCCACCGGTCTGCTCGTCGCGATCGGAACGCTCGCATGGTATTTGTGGCAGGTGTCCGGGTATGCCGGTCTGGTTGGGCTGGCCGTGGCGTTGCTGATCGCCGCCGCCGGCATCGTGTGGCGGCTGCGCCGCGAAATCGTGCGGGGGCCCGCTCCTTTCTCGGCAACCGTTGCGGAATTTCAAAAAGATCTCGAATGGGTGCGCCCAAACCGGTGAGCGAACTGGCAATCCGCAAACGCCTGCTGCTGCTCGAATCCGACGTCTGTCGGGCGGAGATCGCGGCGACGTGGTCTAGCTTGGAAGCCCGAGCGGCGACGACTCGCGGAGTCCTGCAATCGGCTCCGTGGTGGGCCATCGGGACCGGCGTCGTCAGTGCATTTTTTCTGGCGCGGAAATCCGAGGGATTCGCGCGCTGGATTCCGGCCGGTCTCATCGCCTGGCGCCTGTTCAAGGGCATGCGCTCGCGCTGAAGGCTGCGCAAGAATGGCCCCGAATTTCGGGGTAGAAACGGTCAGGGTGAAGAACCAGGCCTCTGCCCGAACGCTCCGCGGCCGTCCGCCGCGCTGCTTGCTCGTTCCCCCCAAGCTGAGGCACATCGGCACACTCTGATCTCCGTTCAGCGCAGCCGGCGGGTCTCGAGTTGGGCGAGCACCTCCGGCAAGGCCACCCCGATCGGCGAGTCCCGCAAGAACTCCTCCGCTTCCGCTTTCCGACCCCGCGCCCGCAGCCCGGCGTAGACATGCAATTCGAACTGGAGCCGCAGGTCGTGACTCATCGACGCCAACCCAAAGGCTTCGAGCAGGAACAGCAAAGCCTCCACCGTGGAAAACCGGCCACCCTCTTGCTGGGCACGGAGCCAGTAGCGACTGACCCCCGACATCGGCAGGCTCGTCAAGCGGCCCCAGGAACCGACTTCCTGGGCCATCGCCGAGGATTCCCGCCAAGCTCCGTCGAGCAGCAATATCTGGATCGCCGCGGGATCAACGTTCGGCGGCATCGGCTGGCCCGCCGGATGGAGGATCCACAGATCACGGCCCGGCAGACGCACGTCCGCCGCCGTCAGACCATGTTCGCGGCGCCAGATATGCAGCCGCGAACCGGTCAGAGTCCGATTGACCAGACGGCCCGTGCTCGTGGGCTTCCACGACTCCCGATGGTGCATCAGCACGTCAACTTGCAGCGGGCAGGCAATCGCGTGCAGCCCCGCACATATGCACCAGCGGGATGGCAGCTGGCAGTGCGGGCAGCGGGGACCAGACTTCAGAACGACGCTACGCGACATGGCGCCATCCGGGCGGCGCCCGATAGCAGGGTCAATTCACATCCACGTCGCCATAGTCACCACGGCTGCCGGAGCGACGAATACCAAGATGATCCCTGTGATCCCTGCTAACCTGAAAGTGGCGGGAATTTCTCCAGGACATGGCCGTCAAGCCACGGGCTGAGGCAAGCCACAAAACAGAATCGCTTCGACGACGCCCGGGCTTCGGACCAACACTGCGCCACCCCTATGATCCGTTATTTTTCGTGGATGCACGCCCTCGCAATGCTGCTGGTCGTCACCGGCATCGCCCGGGAGAGCACAGAACGCCCGGCTGAAGTGGAAATCAACCGCGCCGAGCCCATCAGCGCCTGGCCGATGATGGAGGCACCGACCTACGACAGCGAGGTTTCGGCCCAGCTCTTGCCCGGCGGCGCCCTGTGGGCCGCGTGGAAAACCTATCATGACGGCCGCGAAACGATCGTGGCGCGACTCGTCAAGGACCGCCAACGCGAGCGATTCATGCTGGTGAGCAGCGAAGCCGGAGTCTGCGCCGGTCCGCAGATCGTCGCCTTCGATGAAGAAACCGCCTGGTTCGTTTGGGCGCAGCAGCGGCAGGGCCGGTGGCGCATCGTGGCCCGACGCTTCACCAAAGGCGCGCTGGAGACCGAGCAACTGGTGTCCCCAGCCGACCACGACGCCGTCAGCGTGGCGGCGGTTCGCGATGCCACGTCCGGCCTGGTGCTCGCATGGCAGGCCGAGATCGCCGGTCGCATGACGATTCAGAGCCGCCGCTTTGACGGCCACGCATGGAACCCCGTGACGAACGTCTCCCAAGAAAGATTCGATGGATTCAGGCCGACCATCGCCCGATTGCCGGGAGTGGGGGAGACGTGGATTTTCTGGGACGAATATCACCGCCCAAATTACGAAGTGTATGGCCGGCCAACCATCCCGACGTTGGGCGCGACTGAGCGAATCTCGGCGCCCGGAGACTACGCGGTGAAACCGGAAAGTTTGGCTACGCCCGAAGGCGAGCTCTGGCTGACGTGGGTGCGATCCGTCGACGTGATCGGTGGCGACGCGGTGATCGACCAGTCGAATTATGCACAGGTTGCCGTGCGCCGCGACGGCCACTGGATTTTGCAACGCGACGAGACCGGCAATCCGGATCTGGCCTGTCTCGACTACGGGCTGCTGGCCCGCCTGACGCCGAAGCCCGTACCAACCGGCGGGTATCTCGGCGAACGGCGCAAGCCGATGCTATTGGAGGAAAGTGGAGCAGTCTGGTTGGTCTACGAACGAAAGAGCGATGAAACCGGCTCGACCCCTACCGTCACCGGTAGTCTCGTTGGGCGAAAACACTCGGCGAACGGCTGGAGCGAATTGAAGACGCTTACGGCAGGCCGGTTGGATTATCGACCGGCCACTCACGCCGCCACCAATGGCAAATGGATTTTCGCCGCATCGCATCTGCCCCGGGAACACCGGCGGATCTACGCCAAAACGATCGTCGAGCCCAGTCGGGCCACCCCGGCGCGCGACGAACGAATCGCCGGATGGCAACCCGTGACGCTCCCACTGTCGGGCCGACCCGAACGCCGACGGCAAATCGAAGACGGCGGCCGCCGCTTAAATCTCTATTGGTTGGATTCACACGTGCACAGTGCGCTAAGCGCCGATGCGGAGGGTGAACCCGACGAGATTCTGCACTACGCACGTGATCGCTCGCGCCTCGACGTCGTCGTGATGCAAGAGAACGACGACATGTACGATGTGCCCCTGACCGAGTCGGAATATACCACGGGAGCGGGACTGGCGCGATGGGCATCCGCCCGGGGAGGTCTGCTCGCCCTACCGGGATTCGAATGGACGCAGATTCTGCCGACCGGAAATGCCGACCCGGCGCGGCCAATGTTCTGGCAGAGCTCATTTCGAAACCATCGCACCGTCATCTATCCGCTGACCGGCGGTCCGTTGGTGCGCTACACGGAGGCAGGGAACGACATCACCCGGCTCTACGATGTCGTACGACGGCTGGGCGGGGTCGTTCACACCCAACATGAAACTTTTCTTTTGGGCAGGGATGCGGAAGTCGAGCCCGCCATCGAAGTCACCGCCGGGTGGGCCATTTATTTCCTCAATCCCGGCCGGATTCATCAGGCGCTGAATGACGGTTACCGCAAGGCCTTCGCCGGCACGAGCGATTCGCACCGCCGCAATCCGGGACTTGGCGGCGGTCTGACGGGCGTCTACGCCGAAGCGCTGACGGACCGGAAGATTCTCGAAGCCTATCGTGACCGGCGGATTTTCGCGACGTCCGGAAGCCGGGTGATGGTCGAAGCACGATTGAATGGCGTCCTGATGGGTCGGGATGTTGCGGTCGGTGACACCACCAGGTTGACGCTCCACGCCGAAGCCCCGCGGGCGATCCGCCGAGTCGTGCTGGTCTCCAACGGCCGGGATCTCAAAGCGTTCCCCGGAGAATCGCGTACGACACTCGACCTTACCCATGAAGAGCCCGCCCCAAAAACGGGCGCTAACTGGTACTATTGGCGGCTGGAACTTGAGGGCCCTGGGACCAACTACCGGGGAAACGCCGCGACCGCAGAGGGCAATCTCGCCTGGTCATCACCGCTTTGGGCGGTGCGCACCCCATAGCGCAGCGGCCGCAGCCCGCTCATTGCGCGGTCCAGCCACCATCGATCGCGATCGACTGGGCCGTGACATTACGCGCCAAAGGGCTGATCAGATATTCAATCGCCGCAGCGATCTCCTCGATGGTGACAAATGCCTTTTTCGGCATCGGCGCGAGCATGACCTTTTCAATTACCTCTTCCTCGGAAATCCGCCGGGTTCGGGCCTGGTCCTTGATCTGCCCCATGACGAGCGGCGTGCGGATATAGGACGGGCAAATCGTGTTACTGGTAATATCCGTTCCGCCGGTTTCGAGCGCCACCGTCTTGGAAAATCCAATCAGGGCGTGCTTGGCAGCGATGTAAGCCGACTTGTAGGGCGACGCGATCAGCGAGTGGATCGAACCGATGTGGATCAGGCGGCCGAAGCCTTGCGCGCGCATGCCCGGGAGGACCGCCCGGGTCATGAGAAACGTTCCCTTCAACATCACGTCGACGAGTAAATCCCATTTCACCGCGGGAAACTCGTCGATCGGGGAGATGTGTTGCAGCCCGGCATTGTTGATCAGGACATCAATCCGCCGCCCCTCCAAGTCGCGCCACAGCCGCTGAACATCCGCTTCCGACGACACATCGAGCGCAAATGCATCCGCCTGTCCGCCCGCCTGGACGACCGCCGCGGCAGTCGCTCGCGCGGCATCGAGGTTGAGGTCGGTAGCAATGATGCAGTGTCCCTGGGCGGCAAAGGCGACACTCAGGCCGCGCCCGATTCCCCCGCCGGCTCCAGTAATAAGGATAGCGCGTTTCAACGTAGTCATAGGTTTGGGGAAGCGGCGACGCCTCCGTGGTCGACGAACAGAAATCCTCGCCGTTGTTGTCAAGACCCAAGCCCGATCGCGGTGAGGGTGGCTTGGGGCGGGGGCTTTAATTTTACCTCGAAGCGATCGGAAGTGTGCCGTCAACCGTGCGCCGGCCCGACGTTTGACGCCGAAATCAAAACGCGCTTGCTTGCGCCATTCGCCGGGTTTTTTGTTCTTGCGCAACCGCGCCGCTTTATCCCGGCGGGACTGCCGTCAGCACCGTCAATCCCCCATCCCACCCTCCATGACCGAACCACGTTCGATTTCGCGCCGCGATTTCCTCGTCACGACCGCAGTCGCGGCCGCGACCACCACCCTGGGCTTTGCCGCCAATGCCGCGGCGCCCGCGGAACCGATCATCGACCTGCATCAGCACACCGACTACGGTGGGCAGCGCGATGCCCAGTGGAAAACGACCCGGCCCGGCCGCAACAATGAGGCCTTGATCGCCCATCAGCGCGCGATGGGAATCACGGCGACGATTCTCCTGCCCGCCGGGCATTTCGTGGTGCGGGAATCAACCCACGGCGGCATCTCCAACGGGCTGCAGAGCACCTGCTCGTCCAACGAAGCGTGCTATGCCCTGGCCAAAGCCCATCCGGGCGAGTTTCTTTTTGGCGCGAACGAGGTCAGCGATCTGGATACGGCGCCCCAGGAGATCGAGAAATACCTGAAGCTGGGCGCCGTCATCATCGGCGAACAGAAATTCGGCGTGGAGTGCGACTCGGCCGCCATGCAGAAATTGTTCGTTCTCGCAGGTGCCTACAACGTGCCGATTCTGATGCACTGGCAGTACAAAATGTACAACTATGGCTTCGAACGCTTCTACAAGATGCTCGAGAAGCACCCCAAGACGAACTTCATCGGCCATGCCCAGACTTGGTGGGCCAACATCGATCGGAACAACAAGGACGACGAGAAGAACCTCTATCCGAGCGGCAAGATGACGCCTGGTGGGCTGACGGAGCGCTATCTGTCCGACTATCCCAACATGTACGCCGATCTCTCGGCCGGCTCCGGGCTCAACGCGGTCAAGCGCGACGGCAGTGGAACCACGTTCCTCGAACGCCATCAGGACAAGTTGATCTACGGCAGCGACTGCGAGGACTCCGTCGGCCGCGGCGGTCGTTGTTCGGGCGCGTTGCAAATCGCCCAAATCCGCGCGCTTGCGCCGAGCAAGGCGATCGAACGAAAGATCCTCTACGGGAACGCGAAGAAATTGTTCCGCCTCTGACCGACGCCAAGTAGCGTAGCATCGACAGCCGCGCCCGAAAATTCGGTGCGCGGCTTTTATCTTATGCCATTTCTATTCTCTGTCCCACCCGGGCGGCCAATCTCGTTTCTAGCCATCCCATGAACTCATCCTCGAAGTTCTTCCTCGTTTTCGTCGTTCTCCTTGCCTCTGCCCGGGCCGATTGGAAGGCCGGCGTCGGTCGCGCCGATATCACCCCCACGGAACCCATCTGGATGGCCGGCTTCGGCGCTCGCACCCGGCCCAGCGAGGGGGTGCGACAGAAGATCTGGGTGAAAACGCTGGCCTTGGAGGACGAAACAGGGGCCAAGGCCGTCCTCATAACTTCGGATTTACTGGGTTTCAACCGCAAGATGGCCGACATCGTCGCGGATCAAGTGAAGAGCAAATACGGGCTAACGCGGGACCGACTGGCGATCAATTCGTCGCATACCCACAGCGGCCCGGTGACTGACGAAGTCCTACGCCCCGGCTATCCGTGGAACAAGGAGCAAAAGGCCCGGCAGGTGCCCGTGATCGACCGTTACACCAAAAAATTACTGGAGCAGGTCGTGGAAGCCGTCGGGGCCGCCCTAGCCGATCTGAAGCCCGCCACACTGACTTTTGCCCAGGGGAATGCTGGGTTCGCCACCAATCGCCGCCGTGTCACCCTGCGCCATCAACCGGGTCCCGTCGATCAGGACGTTCCCGTGCTCGCGGTGCGGGGCGCCGATGGCAAAGTCCGGGCCGTGGTTTTCGGCTACGCCTGCCATGCGACCTCGATGCACGACAATCTCATCAGTGGCGACTGGCCGGGCTATGCTCAGTCGGCGATCGAAGAGGCCAATCCCGGCGCGACGGCACTGTTTGTCAACGGAGCGAGCGGCGATGCGAATCCCCTGCCCCGCCGCACAGTCGAACTCGGCATCGGGTACGGCAACCTGCTCGCCGAGGCGGTTTCCCAAGTCATGGCCCGTAAGATGTCGTCGGTGACTGGACCGCTCAAAACCGCTTTTGAGACCGTCGATCTGGCGTTCGACCAGGTGCCAACGAAAGAAGAATTGGAACGCCGGGTCGCATCAAAGGATGGCTCGGCGAGCCGCCATGCCCAATTCGTGCTCGATCACCTGAAGCCGGACGGAAAAGTTTGGACCACCTATCCCTACCCGATCGAGGTCTGGCAGTTCGGCAAGTCGCTCAAGATGGTTATCCTCGGCGGCGAGCTCGTCGTCGACTACGCCCTTCGGTTGAAGGCCCTCTACGGATGGGAAAACACCTGGGTGGCCGGCTACTCCAACGATGTCTTCGCCTACATCCCCTCCCTGCGTGTCTTGAAGGAAGGCGGCTACGAAGGCGGTGGAGCGATGATCGGTTACGGTCAGCCCGGGCCGTTTCAACCCACCGTCGAGGAGACAATCGTGGACAGAGTCGAAAAGTTGGTCCGGCAGACGGCTGTTCCTTAAGGCAGGTCGATGCCGGCCCCAGAAAGCGGCGGGGCGACACAAGCCCACAATCCCGGCCTTTCCTTCGCTCCGGCAATGGGCATCGTTCGATTTTTATGATTTCAGAAAAATGTTCCCGCGGCGGAATGTGCTGGCAGCGCTGGTTCGTGTTTTCGCTCCTCGCTGCGATCACGAGTTCGCTCCCCTGTCTGGCGGCGTCGCGCCGGATGAACGTAGCCTTGGTTTCGGGATCGGATCTACCCGTCTATTCGACCGACCAGACACTGCAAAAGCTAAAGGTATTTCTCGAAGCGTATTATCCGATGGACTGCGTTCTCGTACGGCAGGACCCGGCGGACGGAGGCTTCAAGAACATCGAGGCGCTGACCGCGGCCGACGTCGGAGTGTTCTTCGTCCGGCGCAAAACGCCGCCGTCGAAAACGCTCGCCGCCATTCAAGAGTTTTTCCGCTCGGGCAAGGGCGTGGTCGCGATCGGGCCCACGAGTCACGGCTGGGAAAATTGGAAGGAATTCGACTTGGAGGTCCTCGGGGCAAAATATGACGGCACGTGGGAAGCGGGCCGCAAACCCACCGAAATCAAACTCTGGCCGCATCCGGTCTTTGCCGGATCCGAGGACTACACCAATCAGCAATACGTCTACAACTACCAGCAGTTCGCCGCGGACGTGCGGGTGCTGATGGAGGCACGCCTCGAAGGCAAAACCATGCCGATTGCCTGGACGCGCGAGCGCAACGGCGGCCGGCTCTTCTACCTGGCGCCGTCGGTCAAGGACGAGTTCGATAAACCCGGCTATCTGCGCATCATTGCCAACGGCGTCCTTTGGTCGGCGAAAAAAGAAGTGCCGGGAGTGGGCACCCGCATTTTGCGGACGTGGATGCCCGACGCACATCCCGCCTCCTTTGCCGTCGGTTTTTCCGAAGGCTTGAATTTTTGTTTCGACCCGGAACGCGGTCAGATCGCCTACGCTTGGGATGGAGATTACCTGGATCTTGAATCGACCTATACTGGAAAATTCCCCCGCGACGCGAAAATCAAGGGAGTGGTCTTCCATCGAGCCACAACCGACTCCTTTGCGGGAAACAAGCCGGGGAAAGCCGACGTTCACTTCAAGGGCTATGAAGTCAAAAATGGGATCCCGGAATTTCACTATGAGGTGAATGGCATCACCGTACACGAGTCGATCCGGCCCACGCCGGATCACGCCGGCCTGATCCGTAATTTCCGGATCGAGGGAGCAGACGGCACCCTCTCCTACCTGCCCGCCAATCCCGGACAGGTCACGATCGAGGCCGGACCCGCCAAATGGATCGACGGCCGCCTGACCATTCCCGCGAACGCTTCCGTGCAGTTCACCGACGTTCTTCCCAAGCCATGATCACCGCCAAACTCCGGCAAGCGACCTGCCGCGCCCTCCTGTTCGCCGCGGCCCTGCCCTGTTTCGCCGGCTATCGCGTCGAGACGGTACCACTTCCCCCGGCCATGTGGCCGCCGGAAATTTTCGCCGTGGCCTTCTCGCCCGAGGGCGATCTCTACGTCGCCAGCCGCTCGGGGGAAATCTGGCGGGCGGATCGCCATGCGCAGAATTGGCGCCGCTTTGCCTCTGGACTCAACGAGCCGCTCGGGCTGCTCGTCGATTCATCCCGCGTGGCGTATGTCATGCAACGGCCCGAACTCACCAAGATCGAAGACACGGACGGCGATGGGATTGCCGATAAATACACCACCATCGTCAGCAACTGGGGCATCACTGGCAATTATCACGAGTTTCCCTACGGCATCAAACGCGACAAGGACGGCAATTTTTTGGGCGCGCTCGGTCTTGATTCCGGCGGCGCGAAAGAACTGCCCAATATCAAGCAGACTCGCGGTGAACTGGAGAAGGTCATCGTGCGCGGAGAACAGCAGTGGTCCCTCGTCCCCTACCGCGGCTGGTCATTCAAAGTGACGCCCGCCGGGGAATTTGTCCCCTGGGCCTATGGTTTTCGCCAGCCGGCGGGCATCGGCGTCGACCCGGACGGCGAGTTCTTCTCCATCGACACACAGGGCGACTGGATCGCCTCGTCCGGACTCATCCATCAGAAGAAAGATCATTTCTACGGACATCCAGCGTCGCTAAAATGGCTTCCCGGCGGAGTGCCGCCGATTCAATCGGATGAGGAACTCGCCAAAAAGCGCACCCCGCCGGCGATCATTTTACCCCATGGTCTGGTGGGAGTTTCCCCCGGCGAGCCGGTGTGGGACACGACCGGCGGGCGCTTCGGCCCTTTCAGTAACCAGATTTTTATCGGGGACTTTTCGAAACTGATCAGCCGGCTTTACCTGGAAAAGGTGGCGGGCGAATACCAAGGTGCCGCCTTCACCTTTCTGCGCGACAAGGGCCTGCGCCAGGGAAACATGCGCATGGCCTTCAGCCCGGACGGTGTGCTCTACGTCGGCCAGACCAGCTGGGGAGTCGGCGAAGGCCTGCAGCGGGTGATTTGGGACGAAAAGCCGCCGGTGGAAATTCTCGCCGTGCGCCTGCTCCGCCGGGGATTCGCGCTGGATTTCACCGTGCCGATGAACGCAGCTGCGGCGGCGCGCACCGAGACGTTTCGCGTGAATCGTTTTCGCTATCTCTATCATGCTCGATACGGCTCGCCCCAAATCGACGTGGCCTCGGTGCCAGTCACGGCGGTGCGGGTCTCGAACGACACCCGCCAGGTGGAGCTGGACCTCGCGGATCTGCAGCCGGGATATGTCTATGAATTCCAACTGGAGACCCTAAACGCCGCATCAGGCGAAATCCTCGATAACCCGAGCGCTTTCTACACGGCCAATCGGCTGCTGGGCGGAGAACGCTTCACGGGTCCCTTCACCAAGCCGATCCTGACGCCCGAGCAATCCGCTAAAGGGTCGGCCGTGGACCTCGCGGCGGGCAAAGTCACCTACGATACGTTTTGTGTCGCCTGCCACCAAGCCGACGGGCGCGGCGGCGGAACCGGACCGATGAAAGCCGCGGCAAATTTCGTGGAAGACACCGCTCGGCTCGCGAAGAGCGACGCCGAATTGCTCCGGTCAATCCGCACCGGTTTCGAGGCGACCGGCATGCCGGCATTCGGCTCGATTCTTTCGGACCAGCAGGCCCGAAACGTCCTCGCATACATTCGCGAAGCCTTCGATCCGCTGCGCGCGAAAGTCCGTCCCCGCTCGCGGTAGGAACCGGTTGATCGATCAAGCAAACACTCCGCCAGCGCCGGCGAGACCGTGTCTGGCGAATCGCGGGGCCGGGTGTTACCGCCCACCCGTGATCGGCGTGCGGCGCGTTACCGCAACGGCTCCGTCCCACCTGCCTGGGCCGCGGCCTGACGCAGGATTTTCGCATCGATGACAAATGGTCCCGCCGGCAGCAAACTGGCCACGAGTACCGCCGCCGTGCGCGGGATCCGCCAACGCAGTGCCCGAGCTGCCTGCAAGGCCGCAATCACGTAGAGAATAAACAGGAGCCCGTGAGCGAGCCCCACCACGCGAACCGCCACCGGCCAGCCGGCAAAATACTTAAGCGGCATGGCAACACCCAGCAGGAGAAGGAACGATACCCCCTCCCATAGCCCAATTACGCGAAGCCGGCTCAGCGGAGTTTTTAGCGATTCCATGCCACAAGATTCCCTTGAGGCACCGAGCCATTGTCGAGGTTTTCAGGGTCCACCGAAAAAAATGCTTCGGCCTCCCGCCAAGATTTGAGCGGACATCGTAACCCGAACGCATTGCGCGATCGATCACCGACGCGGAAATATCAGCTGCGGCGACATCCGCGAAAGCGGAGCTTCGGTCCTTATCCTGACACCGAATCCCGTCGGCCCGACACCGGGTCAGGCATCTTCTATCCAAGAGCTACAATTTTTCCGCCGAGGGCGTGGCTGCGGGGGACGGGGGGGAAGACGATAAACCCGTCTTAATCAACGAAGCCGACGGCCGCACCATGATTCCAACATGCCCAGCCGACGGCGTGCGGTAGTCGACCGGTCGCCGCACCGCGACTTCCCAAACCATCACTTCGAATTTTCTATCTGAAGCACCAGCCTCGCAAACGCGCAAAACCAATAGGTCATAACCATCACCCGGCTGATCGACCGGGTGCTGCGCCCTCTCGCTGTCCTCCATCACGCGTTTCCACCCTCCTGTGGCGATGATTTACCCGTTCGGTCCGACCAGCAAGGAGCCGGAGGATTCGTTGCGCTCAGTCAGAATCTGGCTGTATCGGCCTTGTCCCGCCATCGCTGCCACATTCATGTATCGAATCGAGTCCGGATTCTCCATCGGCTGCATGGTCGCTCGCGGGCCGAACCCCATATCGACTTTGATCACGTAAACGGCCGCCGCCGGATTCAGCGCTTCCTCATATCCCTGTTTTCCAACGCCGCCCCAAGGTCATCACGGCTTTCGGATCGGAAAGAAACCAACGGTAAATCAGCTCGTTCGAGCAGGTAATGACATAGGACTTAATTTCACGTTTGGGTGCCGCGGGGTTGACGGTGACTTTCCCCTCCATCTCGGGCTCCCGCATCATCGACGAGCAGCCAGCCCCAAGAGGGCCATAACGACGAAGACCGGTAAAAACGGTTTCATAGGCCAGAGTGGAAGGGGCAAATGACAAGAAAGCCGGAGGAGCGGAACCAGTTCTCACCACCAGGTTGAAAGCGAGGCTCGATGGTCTATGCTGGAAATGCGTCTCCGTCGAGGCAGATCAGGCCGGGCATCTATCCCCGCGCCATCTGCTTCTATGCGCGACACCTCGACCGTATTCGGCGATTTTTCGTAGACTCATTTCCAGCCAGGCCGAAAAAAAGATCATGCGACCGTTTGGTGGCTGGCGTTCTTCAAAGCGCAAGATGCGCCCGCTGATTCTCAGCGGCCTGATCGTGGCTTGCGCGCCGGCACCACTCCGCGGCCAGAGCCGGGATGAGTTTGAAAATTCGCCCATTAATTACTCCGCGACCGAGCCCAGCGACATCATCACGGCGCTTGAGGCCAAAATGGCTTCTGGCGCATTCGTGATCACGGGTTCCGAGAAGGAAAAAGTGGCGGCACTCCTGCACAAACTGCAGGTTCCGGTGGAGAGCCTGCTCCTGGTATTCTCTAACACGAGTTTTCAGCGCGGCCGCATCCGGCCGGAACATCCTCGCGTGCTCTATTTCTCCGACAACTGTTACGTGGGTTGGGTCCCTGGTGGGCTCGTGGAAGTCATCGCGATCGATCCCATGCTCGGCCCGGTGTTCTATTCGTTTGATTCCAACCGGCGCGACGGCACGGCACCGCGTTTTGTCCGCGACTCCGACTGCTTGCGCTGTCACGGTGGCGCCTTCGTTCGCGATATTCCCGCAGTCTTCGCCCGGTCGGTTTTTCCTGACGATCGAGGCGAACCGTTGTTGCGCTTCGGCTCGCAAATCGTGGACGACCACACGCCGTTCACCGAACGCTGGGGGGGGTGGTACGTCAGCGGCCGACATGGCCAGACCACTCATCGAGGCAACATCTTGGCTACCGATAAAGGCGGCCAACTGGTCTTCAATACCGCCAAGGGGGCGAATGTGACCGACCTTGCTCCTTTCTTTGGGACAGACCGCTATCTGGCCACCGGAAGCGACATCGTTGCCCTGCTCATCTTCGAACATCAGATGGGCACGCAAAATACGCTGACGCATGCCGCATTCAGCTGCCGGCGGATGCTCGCCTATCAGGCCGGATTACAACACGATTTCAAACAACCGGTGACGACGGAACCTTCCTACGACAGCGTCAAGAGTGTGTTCGAGAGTGAAACGAAGGCTGTTGTCGACGCCCTGCTTTTCAAAGATGCCGCCGAACTTCCAACGGTGAGCGGCGACCAATCGTTCCAACGGGTCTTTCTGTCGCGAGCCAAGCGTAGTGCTGATGGGGGTTCGTTGCGGGACCTTCACCTCGCGGGAAGACTTTTCCGCAACCGGTGCAGCTATTTGATCTATTCCGAGATGTTCCTGTCGCTGCCGGAGCCATTGAAACGCCGGGTCTACGACCGTCTAGCCAGAGTGTTGAAGGCCGACGATCCCGACTCTCACTACGAATATCTTGATGCCGGGGAACGCGCCCGGATCCTCGCGATCCTGCATGACACGCATCCGGAATTGCGCAGCCGGTGGAGCCAGGCCGCACCTGTCGCTCCCGCCGGGCCTTGAAGGTGCGCCGCGACCACGCGCGACGGCCTTCCCATCGCTTGCCATTGCTGCAACAGAGCGCCTCGATTGCAAAATGCTTACGCCGACACTCACCGCATTCGTTTGCCGCCCACATGCGCGCTCCGTCGTGATGGCTTGCGGCCTCATCTCCATCGTGGCGACGAGTTCGTGTCGGAAACAAGCCGACACGCCGGCCTCAACTGCGACAGATCCTAAGGCTGGTTCCACGGCGACCGTAGCTGCGGCACCTGAATCCCTGCGAAAGGTCTACGGGCGTTGGGTTCGCGACGACGGAGGTTACGTGCTCGAAATACGCAGCGGCGCGGCGGGTGGCGTTCTCGATGCGAGTTATTTCAACCCCAAGTCGATCCGGGTCTCGCGCGCAGCTTGGCATGAAGGTGTCGGACGCATGCAAATTCTGATCGAGCTGAATGATGTCGGCTATCCCGGCAGCACGTATGTCTTGCGCCACGATCCCGCCACCGACCGCTTGCTCGGCCAATACACGCAGCCCGCACTCCGGCAGACGTTCG
The DNA here is from genome assembly GCA_947442255.1 of Opitutia bacterium. Next base: position 24,915 of record CANEVO010000004.1, on the reverse strand, counting down.
AAATCGAGTTCTCCCGCGTAACGAAGCCGTAGGAAATATAAGCCAAGTTACCCGCGGGCTAATTTAAGTTCCGCCATCATGCAGGCAGTCGTGATCTCCAAACCCGGGCCCGCTGATGTCCTTGCAATCGCGGAGCGCCCCACGCCGGTCCCTGGCGATTCCCAAGTTCTCATTCGCGTCAATGCCGCTGGGGTCAACCGTGCCGATCTCATGCAACGGGAAGGCCGCTACCCGCCGCCCGCCGGCGTCTCGCGGGAGATCCCTGGACTGGAAGTCGCAGGCGTGGTGGAAACATGCGGCGCGGCCGTTAGGCGATGGAAGCCGGGGGACGCCGTGTGCGCGTTGCTCGCCGGCGAGGGCTACGCGGAATTCGTGGCCGTGGATACGGGTCATTGCTTGCCCATTCCGCCCGGCTGGAGCTTTCCGGAAGCGGCGGCGCTCCCGGAGGCAATCTTCACGGTTTGGAGCAATGTCTTTCAGCGCGGGCGCCTTCAGGCCGGTGAGAAATTCCTGGTGCATGGCGGATCCAGCGGCATCGGAATGATGGCCATCCAACTGGCGAAGGCATTTGGGGCCAAGGTTTCGGCCACGGCGGGCAGCGACGAAAAGTGCGACGCGTGCACCGCGGCCGGAGCCGATCACAGCATCAACTATCAACGCGAGGATTTTGAAACCGCGCTCAAAGAAGAAGGCGTGGACCTCATCCTCGATATGGTCGGTGGCGACTATGTGGCCAAAAATCTCCGATTGCTTCGACCCGATGGCAGACTGGTTTTTATAAATGCCCTAAAGGGGGGCACGGCCGGGTTTGACGTGCACCAAGTGATGTCGCGACGGCTCTCGATCTCGGGCAGCACACTGCGCAGCCGGGAAAGTGGATTTAAAACCGCGCTGGCGGCCGAAATCGAGCAACGGGTGTGGCCGCTCCTCGAAACGCGCAAGTTACAGCCGAACGTCTTCAAAATGTTTCCGCTGGCCGCCGCCGCCGATGCGCATCGGCTGATGGAAAGCGGTCGGCATATCGGAAAGATCGTCCTGTGTTGCGACCCACCGGGCGAATGACAGTCCGCCGGCGGCCCTGTCCCTCAGACAAGCGATTACGCCATCGCCCGGGCAGGAAGCGTTCACAACGTCACCCTGCAAACGGAGCCCAACCGCGCCGTGAATTTAACCAAATGCGATCGCCACAGCGCTTTCTCAACCCGGTAACGACCCGACAAACGGCTTCAAAGCCACAACGGTCGGCAAAGACGGAGGCTTCTCGCTACGGCGACCTACAGCACCATCTTGTAACCCTTTGCCTTAAAGATCGGCGCAGCAATCCGGCGGACATTGCCGCCAAATACCTTGATCCGATCCGCCAAGTTGAGATTTGAATCGAAAATCTTGGTCAATTCGGTCGCGTAACTGCGCATCGGACCGTGGCCGCCCCAGACTATACGATCAACGCCCAGTTCGTTGACCGCATAGTCCACCTGACCGGAATGCGGGTCCGAGCCGGAGAATTCGAAATAGACATTTTCGCAGGATCGAATGGCTCGCGCGCCAATCTCCCAATCGCCACCAGAGTGCCCGCAAATCATCGGCACATCCGGAAAGCGTTTGGCGAGAAGGGCGACGTCCATCGGCGTCGACTCGCCTTCGCCATTCCCGCCGCCAACGAAGCGGGGACTGCCGCCGACCTTTAGCCATGTGTGGATGTAGATTACCGCATTCAGCTCCTTGCACCGCCTGATAATAGCATCGTTATTCGGATGACTACACCGGACGCCGCTATTGCCACCGGCGTACTTGATCCCGACGCAGGGCCCTTTGCTGATCCACTGATCCATTTTTCGGACGCTGTCCTCCGGCCGGTTCGGATCGATCCGGATGATGCCCGAAACGCGATCGCGGTCCTTTTCGAGAATCTCCCACTCTTGATTGTCGATCGCGAGAAAGGGTTGGGCCGAGCCCCGGATGCGGGCGCCCGAGCCCGCAGCTATATCCAGTACGATCACCCGCTCAATACCCATCCGTTCGACGTAAAACATCGTCGCGTAGTGCTGGGAAACCCCGGCGCCAAAGAACCCATGGTAGTGGGCGTCCCAGATACGGTGTTCGACGAGCTGCTCACGCGTGGGCAGCCCGTAACTTCCGGGACTCAGGGAAAAGTCGGTTGATTTCATGGCCATGGGGTCAGGCGTTTTTCGGAGACCCGAGAAACCGACGGGCATTGCCCTCCATGATGGCTTGCATCTGCGGCAGCGTAAGCGGCGACTCGAACAGCCGCATCACCGACGTTTCGACCGGAAAGTAGGGCGCGTGCGAACCAAAAAGAAGGCGCTCAAGGGGAATCTTCCCCACGCCCGAAACACCCAGGGGCTCTTCGACGCCCAACACACGTCCCACGATGCCGTTGCCTTCCAACCGGGAGATGTCGAATACCACATTGGTCTCGTGGAGCACCTGCTCTCGGGCCTTTTGCGATACCTGCCCGCCGGAAATGAAGATAAAGGGCGAAAAATGGACCAGCTGCACTTTGGTCTGGGGCGTGGCCTTGAGCGCCGTTGCCAATGCCGTCAAATCGAACTCTCTGACCACGAGACTCGGATGATGCACGCGCGGCTCCTCCATTTCGCCGACGATCTGAACAATCAGGCCGCGCTCGCCCGCGAGTTTCAGCAACCGCGCGAAAGCCGGATCCTCAAACCCGAAATACTGATAGCCGGGATAAAGCCGGATCCCAGGCATCTTGTGCACCTCATGACAGCGGCGCAGATCCTCTTCCCAATCGGCCCAGGCGGGATTGACGGTACCGAACGGCAGTAGCATCCCCTCTCCATTAGTGCGACACTCCGCGGCAAGGCGTGAATTCACCGCGCTGAGGTTCTTGTGAAACAAAGCCTCGTAGCTGCCGGCCCAAGCCTGCGCGATGCCGTGCTTGCGCAATTTGGCCACGAGCGCCCGCGTATTGTCGCCGTATTTCAACGTTCGGTACGGCCACTCGAACAAATTAATGTCGGTGTCGATAATCACCGGGCCACTGTTTCCAATTCCACTCTCCGGAGCCCCAGCCGCCGCTTGAACAGGTATGTTGGCGGGAAAAGAAATGGCTGCCGCGGCCAGCAACGAGCCTTTCATAAAACTACGGCGGTCGATTGATTTCATGGCGATTAGGATGGGGTTGAAGAATTGCCGGTCTGGAAGGAAAGCGGCCTCACCGAGGCGATCGCAAAAGTCTAATCTCACGTAAGCTTAAGCGACCGGCCTTGCACGGCTCAACGCTGGAATTGGCCGTGGCGCGATTCCGTGCGACCGTCGGGACCCGACTCGATTGGCTCGCTCCCGCCTGCATTACATGTCGAACCAGACGCTCCGATCGAGCCACCGTGTGACCAGTCCCACAGACTTGGAGCACTGACGATGAGAGACTGGGCGGCTTGTTGGTTACTAGAAACGCAGCCGTACGTTCTCGTACCCGCATTTGGGACAAACGCCGAGCGTGGCGCCGGCAGGCGCCACGTAAAGCGTATCGCATCGGATGCAATGAAAAGTCGCCTTGCGACGCTCGAGCTCAAAGCGCCGATGATCACGACGATCATACCAAAGCCAAAGGCCCAAGAAAGTGAGCCCAACGAACGTGCAGTAAACGGCCGCGGCGTTGGTGAGATCCATGAATTGAGTGGGTTGGGCGGCGCCAGTCACCAGCCCACCGCGAACGTGGCGGAGACCTTGCCGGCTGCGGCGCACGCAATGAGTTCCATAACCCAAAATTGATCGGGAAACCTCGAAAGACAGGCGTTCATTTCCAAATATGGGCGTTAAAGCGTATTTTCTTTTCTCCAGTAAAACGCGCCAATCGAGAAAAAGAACGGAGCAAAGCACAAGTACGCTAACTCTGGCCGTGACGACTGACAGGACTCACGACCTTGGACCACCTACGATGAGAGACTGGACGGGTTGTTGGTTGCTCCCGAGGGAGTGGGTGGAGTTGGGGACAATGGCAAGCTGCCGACGGAGGGAAGGCCCGGCTTGGCGGGCCTGACTGGAGTCGGGAGCTTGGCCAAAAGTTCGGCGCGATAGTCCGCCGGCGTACGTTGCTGGATCAAGCTGTGCGGCCGGCTTGAGTTGTAGTCGTCGCGGAAAGTTCGCGCGACGCATTGCGCTTCGAGCACGTTGGCGAGCGATTCGCGGTTGAGGCTCTCGCGAAACGCACGCAGTAGCTCCTCTTTCCGCTCCGCCGAGTTGCGCCGCCGCCCGCGGCCATCCTGCGTTTCTCCCGTCTCCACCAGCGCGGCAATGATCGCTCCCATCGCGGGAGCCTACCGGATCCAAAACTAACCGGCTACGAGGTATCCGGTCGGACGCTTACCATCAAGATCTCACCCAGAGGACCTCGGCCGGCCGTTTACCGCCGATCGCGAAATTCATCCGTAAAACCAAACCGCTCTCCACGAAAAACGCGCCGAGCTTTCACTCGGCGCGTTCGAAAAGGACTCGCTGAATTTCTCCGGGTGCAGTCTGTGGTCAGGCCTTGGCGTCGCCGGACGGAGCATCAGCCGCAGGGGCCTCAGCCGGTACGGCGGCTTTTTCAGCCTCGGGAGACTTGGCTTTCTTCCCCTTTGCCGCCTTCCGACTGCCCTTCGACTTCTTGTAACCGGGATCGTCGGCCTTCACGAACTCGATCAGCGCGAGCTCGGCCGCGTCACTCTGGCGCTGGGCACCGAGCTTGTAGATCCGCGTATAGCCACCGCTACGGTTGGTGAACTCTTTGTGCGTTTCATTGAACAGCTTCGTGATCGCGGATTCGTCGCGTACATCGGCGAGCGCAAGGCGGCGCAGATGGATCGCATCCTTTTTTTCTGTCTTGGCCGCAGCCTGCTTGGCTTTGGTGATCACACGCTCAACGAAGGGGCGCAGTGCCTTGGCTTTGGTCAGCGTGGTCTGAATGCGACCGTGCGTGATGAGCGACGCAGCGAGGTTGGACAACATCGCCCGACGGTGCTCGCGGGTCACGCCCAGAGAAGCGTGGTGTTTATTATGACGCATAGGTGGTGTTTATTTAAGCGGGTCCCGATCGGCAATCCGGTCGCAGCGTTGGGCGGCAGCAGACGGCGCGAGACCCGAAAGGATCAATCAGAGAGTAATGAGGGTGCAGTTGGCGAAAGGCGATGGCAGTCGGCGGGCAACGAGCCCACCATCCGCCACCGTTCATCGCCAGCCAGCGTTAGGCTTCCTTCTTGGTGTCGAGGAGGCGCTCGTCAAACTTCATGCCGAGGGAAAGACCGAGGGCTTCGAGCTTCTCCTTGATCTCGTTGAGCGATTTCTTGCCGAAATTGCGGTACTTCAGCATCTCCTGCTCGGTCTTCATCGCCAGCTCGCCGACCGTTGTAATATTGGCGTTGTTCAAGCAATTAGCCGCACGAACCGAGAGCTCGATCTCGTTGACTGACATGTTGAGGAGCTTGCGGAGTTTGTTTTGCTCTTCGCTGACCTCGGATTGCTGATTTTCGAATTCGTAAGCCTCTTCGCTGACGCGATCGAATACATCGAGGTGATGCTTGAGGATCGAGGCGGCTTGCTTGAGGGCGTCATCGGGCGTGATGCGACCATCGGTCCAGACCTCCAGGATGAGCTTGTCGTAGTCGGTGGTCTGCCCGACGCGAGTGGCTTCAACCGCATACTTCACCAAGCGCACCGGCGAGAACAGCGAATCGATGGGAATCACCCCAATGGCCTGCTCCTCTTTCTTGTTCGCTGCACCGGGATAATATCCGCGGCCGGTCTTGATCTCGATCTCCGCCTCGAATGCCCGCTTGTGATCGAGGGTGCAAATAACCTGTTCGGGGTTGACGATCGTGATGTTGGCATCGGCTTGGATGTCAGCGGCGGTGATGGCGCCAGCTTTCGATGCCTTGATCAGCAGAGAAATCGGCTCGCGCTTCGTGGAGACGATCAGGATCTTTTTCAGATTGAGGACGATGTCGGTCACGTCCTCGACCACACCGTCGATCGACTGGAACTCGTGGTTTACGCCATCGATCTTAATCGAAGAGATCGCGGCACCCTCGATGGAACTCAGGAGAACACGACGAAGCGAATTGCCGACGGTGTGGCCGTAACCGGCTTCGAAGGGCTCGGCGATGAACTTGGCATAGGTGGGTGTGGCACCCTCTTCGACCTTGGTCAGTTTGCTGGGGAGTTCGAACTTTCCGAGACGTTTTGGCATGGCGGTGAGTGCTGACGTTGAGATTTGAGAAAAAAGTTGGACCAGACTCGGCGGTTAGAAACGCGAGTAGAACTCGACGATGAGCTGCTCGTTGACGTCTTGGGTCATCTCTTCGCGCGTAGGGAGACGCACGACGGTGGCCTTGAAGGTCTCGGGATTCATCGTCAGCCAACCCGGAACGTTGCGGATGCGATTCTCCTCAAGGCAACGGGTGGCAAGCTGGCGGGAAGCCGGAGTATTCTTCACTTCAATCTCTTCGCCGGGCCGCACATTGTAGCTGGCGATGTCCACCTTGTGGCCGTTTACGCGGATATGACCGTGATTCACAAATTGGCGAGCAGCGGCGCGGCTTTTGGCAAAGCCGAGGAGATAGATCGTGCTATCGAGGCGCGTCTCGAGCAACTGGAGAAAACGCTCGCCGGTGACACCCCGTTCCTTCTTCGCGATTTCGAACATGCGGCGAAATTGGCGCTCAAGTAGGCCGTAGATGTAACGCAGCTTCTGCTTTTCATTGAGACCAACAGCGTATTCGGAAACCTTGCGGCGCATCTTGGCGCCGTGGACGCCGGGCGGAAACGGCCGGCGTTCGAACGCCTTGCCGGAGCCAAGAAAATGTTGTCCAAAGCGGCGGCTGATGCGGGTAGTGGGGCCGGTATAACGAGCCATGACGTGAAAATTTAAGATTTAGGATTAGAGAATTGAGTCCGCACGAAGCGCGTTAGACGCGGCGGCGCTTACGAGGACGACAGCCGTTGTGCGGGATGGGCGTGACATCGATGATCGAGGTGATCTCGAGGCCAATCGCCTGCAGCGCCCGAATCGCTGAGTCACGGCCGAGACCGGGACCGGAAACGCGAATTTGAACATCCTTGAGGCCGTGCGACATCGCATTGCGGGCGGCATCCTGGGCGACGACTTGGGCGGCGTAGGCCGTGGACTTGCGCGAGCCCCGGAAGTTACACTTGCCGGCAGTGGACCAGGCGATGACCTGCCCCTTCTGGTCGGTGATTGAAACGATCGTGTTGTTAAAGGAAGCGAGAACGTTCGCGACCCCCGATATCACGTTTTTAGAGCCCTTGGCCTTGCGGACCTTGATCGTGCCAAGCTCCTCCTTGAGCAGATCCTCGGCGGTCGGCTGTTTCGCAACGCCACCAACCAGCTCGATGGGCTTATCGGGAGCAGGTGCAGCGGCCGGAGCAGCGGCGGCGGCGCCTGGGGCTGCCTCAGCGGCTGGTCTACCGCCCTTTTCACCGGCAGCCTTGGGGCCACGGGCTTTCTTGTCGACGGGAGCCTCAGCTGCAGCGGGCGCGGGAGCGCCTTCTGCGACGTTCGGAGCAGCTTTGATGCGCTTTTCTTTATTGGGAGCGGACTTTTCTTCGGCCATGTGAGGTGAGATTAGACTTCTTTTGTCTTGGTGACGCCGACGGTCTTGCGCGGGCCCTTGCGGGTACGGGCATTGGTGCTGGTGCGCTGGCCGCGGACGGGAAGGCTGCGACGATGCCGGATACCCCGGTAACAGTTGATCGCCTGGAGACGCTTCAGGTTGGCAGCGATCTCACGACGAAGGTCACCCTCGAGCACCCACTTGTGCTCGGTGATGATGTGGAGAATCTTGTTCAACTGCTCCTCGGTCAGATCCTGTGCCCGCATATCGGGATTGAGGCCCGCTTCTTTGACGAGCAGGTCGGCACGGGTGGGACCGATGCCGTTGATATAACGGAGGGAGTACGCGACTTTCTTCTTCGCGGGGATGTCGACGCCGAGGAGACGAGGCATGGATGATTTGGTGTTTAGTTAGAGATACGACCGTCGGAGACGGAGATTATTGAGCCAGAGGGTTGAAAATAAAATGCTAGACTTGAATTTGAGCAGGACGCGGGAGCGTGAGGATTTCCGGACCGCGTTCAGTGGTGAGGACGGTATGTTCGAAATGAGCGGAAGGTGATCCGTCGGCTGTGACAATCGTCCAACCGTCGGAGAGTGTTTTCGTCTTAAAGCCCCCGAGGTTAACCATCGGTTCAATCGCGAGAGTCATGCCCGGTTTGATTTTTTCGCCGCTGCCTCGACGACCGAAATTTGGGATTTCTGGCGGCTCGTGCATCGAAGTTCCGACCCCGTGGCCCACCATGTCGCGAACCACGCTAAATCCGTTGGCTTCGACGTACTCTTGGACGGCGTTTGAAACATCGCCGATGCGATTCCCAACCTGCGCCTGCCGGATTCCGAGGTCGAGTGCCTCGCGCGTAACGCGAAGCAGTTTTTCAATCGTAGGTGGAACAGGACCGACCGGAACAGTGAAGGCGTTGTCGCCAATGAAGCCGTCGTGCCAAACGACGATATCGAGGGAAACAACGTCCCCTTCACGAAGGATGCGGCGAAAGGACGGGATGCCGTGGACAACCTCGTCGTTAACCGAGATGCAGGTGTGCGCCGGATAGCGGCGGGAACCATGCTGGTAGCCATAACAGGCGCTGCGAGCTCCAAGGCGGACGATAAAATCGCGGCCAGCCTCTTCCAAGTCTTGCGTCGTGATACCAGGCCGGACCAGCGGCTTGAGTTGCTCAAGCACGGTGGCGGCAATGGCACACGCCTCGCGCATCTTAACGATACCCTCCTTGCTTTTGACAGGGATCTTCATGCTGCGAGTTGATCGGCCTCAAAAACGAGGCCGAGTGTGCGGTAGTGTTCGAGAACGGTCTCGTAGGAGCCAGCGCCCACGATAACGACAGCGCTGAGCGCTTCGCCACGGGCTTCGAGCCATTCATCGAACACGATTGCTTGGAGCAGCGTAGCCGGGAAGTCCGTGAGGACAAAGCCCGCATCAGGTTTGCGCGCGAAGAACCAGCGGCGCATTAGCGCCAGACGAGTCGCTTCCTCCGCCGCGGTCGAAACCGGGCGGCGCGAAATCTCCGGCCCTTTCAGACGGGACGGAGAGACGTGCTCTAAATTCAAAGAACGAACTTGGTTCATCAGGTTTTCAGAGCGAAAATCCGGCAAACCAAGGAGAATGAATTTTGCTTTCGCGGCAGGGCCGCAGATTGCAAAGCGGTCGAAAATGCGTGCCATCACGACCCGAGTAAAGAACTTATTTTGCGAAGAACTTGTAGGTCCAGATGCTCGCGCCCAAGAGCAACAAACCAAGCATCGGGAGGGCGAGCTTCATGACGGCCTCGTGGCTGAGAGCCTCACCGGAAAGCGCCTGTTGCGGATTGGCACTCCGGGCCCGAATCCGCCCCTTCTTGAGGAAACCATCGTAGTGTCTCTGGAGCAAAAAGGTTTCGATCTGGCGCATGGTATCAAGAATAACACCCACCGTGATCAACATGCCTGTTCCACCGAAAAAATAGGCGATGCGCTGCGGGACACTGAGCTGGAAAAAGAGCAAATCGGGAACAATCGCGAGCACCGTGAGGAATATCGCCCCGGCCAATGTCAGGCGCGTCATAATGAAATCGAGAAATTGAGCCGTGGGCTCGCCCGGGCGGACTCCCGGAATATAGCCGCCGTATTTCTTCAAATCGTCGGCAATCTGGATTGGTTTAAACATCACCGAAACCCAGAAATAGCTGAAAAAGAGAATCAAGGTAGCGTTCAGGGAATAGTACCAAAAATTTCCGTGAATCAGGGTGTTGGAAAGCTCAGTCAGAAACTTCAAATTGAACTTGGCGCCGACGAGCGAGAAGATCTGCTGCGGAAAAAGCAGGATGGCACTGGCAAAAATAACGGGCATGACCCCGGAGTAATTTACCTTGAGCGGGAGAAATGAACTTTGGCCGCCCATGACCTTGTTTCCAACCACCCGCTTCGCGTATTGCACCGGAATCTTGCGCTGACCCTGCACGACGGCGATGATGCCCATCGTCACCAAGACAAACAGAGCCAGCATGATCGCGGCCTGCGGCAGACCCAAGCTCGGGCCTGTGCCCACGGGACGGAAAAAAAGGTGATAGGTCTGGTTGGCTGCGCCTGGGATATCAGCCAAGATGCCTACGGTGATAAGCAGGGAAACGCCGTTGCCGATGCCACGCTGAGTAATCTGTTCGCCCAGCCACATGAGTAACATGGTGCCGGCCGTCATAAAGATCACCGAAGTGATCATGAAACTCCATTTACTGATGATTACGATCTGACCGTAGGTCCCGACATCGTAACCTTGAAACAGCCGGTCCGGATTTTGCAGCGCCCCGAGCAGAAGAGCGCCCTGGATCACACAAATGATCACCGTCGCATACCGCGTATATTGCGTGAGTTTTTGCCGCCCTACGTCGCCCTCCTGCTGCAAACGGCTGAGCGATGGCATCACCGCCGTCATCAACTGGAAAATGATGGAGGCACTGATATACGGCATGATGCCGAGGGCCGCAATCGCACCCTTGATGAGTGCGCCGCCGGTGAACATGTTATAGAGGCCCATCAACGCACCCGCACCTCCACCCGATTGCTCGGCGAAGAAGTTCTGCAGCGGTTGCGGATCGATGCCCGGGAGCGGAATATGCGAGGCCACACGCGAAACGAACAACAGTGACAGCGTGTAGAAAATCCGCGAGCGGAGCTCGGGAATCTTCAAAGAGTTCGTGAAGGCAGAAAACATGAAAAGAAACGAAGACGGAGCGTCGAGGGCCAGGGGGTTATTCTGTCATCACGAGCGCTGATCGGCGGGGGGGGAGAGAAAATCCAGATGGATCGTCTGGGTCAGCCCGTCGCAGCGCTCGTTGCCATGACAAACAAAGATCAAGCGACAATGGCTTGGCCACCGGCTTTCTCGATCTTGGCTTTCGCCGATTCCGAGAATTTTGCGGCCGTGACCTTCAAAGCACGGGTAATTTCACCGTCGCCGAGAATCTTGACGGTCTTCTCGCCTCCACGGATCAGGCCCGCCGCCGCCAGCGAATCAGCGCTGACTTCGGTGACCGCCTGATCGAGCGATGCGAGATCGCCGACGTTCAAGACGGCGATTTCGGTGCGATGCTCGTAATTGTTGAAACCGCGGTGCGGAAGCTTGCGGTAAAGCGGCATCTGGCCGCCCTCGAAACCGGGACGGATGCTGCTACCTGAGCGAGCGGACTGGCCCTTGCCACCCCGGCCCGAGGTTTTACCGTGGCCGCCGCCTTCGCCGCAACCAACACGCTTTTTCCGATGCACAGCACCGGGGACATTCTTAAGTTCGTGGAGTCTCATAATGGTTCCTGAGGTGACGCCCCACTTGGCTTCGTTGCCAAGTGGAACTCGGATTATAATTCAAAACTCAGCTCTTCTTGCGAACCGCCGCGATGGTCTCGGCCAGCCGAAGTTGCAGCAGCCCGTTCAAGGTCGCGTGCACTACGGCAATGTGATTCGAGGACCCCATCGACTTGGTGAGGATGTTTTTCACCCCGGCCGCCTCCAAGACGGCGCGCACACCGCCGCCGGCGATCAGGCCGGTTCCCGGCGATGCGGGCTTTAGCATCACGCGGCCGCCATCATATTGACCCAGAACGTCATGAGGAATCGTGTCACCCTTGAGCTTCACGCTAACGAGATGCTTATGGGCGTTGGCGGTACCTTTCTTGATCGCATCGGGCACTTCATTGGCTTTTCCGTAACCGATTCCGACCTTTCCCTTGCCGTCGCCGACGACAGCAAGGGCGGCGAAGGAAAAGCGGCGGCCACCCTTCACAACCTTGGCACAGCGGTTGATAAAGACGACCTTCTCAATCATGGTCGGACCATCGCCCTCTGACTTGTCGCGATTATCGCGGCGTTGGCCGCCATCCCGGCGGGGGCCACGGAAACCGCCGCCACCTTGGCCACGATTAAACTGACGGGGCGCCCGTTCTTCGCGGGCGGGAGCAGCGGCAGGAGCAGCAGCGGGTGCGGGAGAAGCCGCGGCGGGAGCGGCGGAGGTGACGGACTCGGAAGTGGGTTCGGTGCTCATGCAGAAATTAGAATTGGAGGCCACCTTCGCGCGCGGCGTCGGCGAAGGTTTTTACTTTCCCGTGGTAAGGAGCGCCGGAACGATCGAATACGACCGCGGCGATGCCAGCCGCCTTGGCTTTGGCGGCAAAGGTGACACCCAAGACCTTCGCGCTGGCGATGTTGGCCTTGAGCTTTTGCTTGCGCAATTCGGCATCGAGACTGCCGAGAAATACCAACGTTCTACCCGCGTCGTCGTCGACCGCTTGGGCATATACATGCTTCGACGTAAAGCGGACACAGAGACGCGGGCGCAGGGCGGTGCCGGTGACTTTCTTGCGAATTCTCCAGCGGCGTTTCTGCAGGAGAGTGGATTTGGAAGAGGTGCTCATTATAGGTTCTTGCTGGGCCGCGGTTAGGCGACAGTCTTTCCTTCCTTGCGGCGAACGCGCTCACCGACGATTCGCACGCCCTTGCCCTTGTAAGGTTCAGGCGGATAGTAACCGCGGATCTCAGCGGTAACAGCGCCGACAAGTTGCTTGTCTGCTCCCTCGACCTTGACCTTGGTCTGGTCGGTGACGGTGATTTTAATCCCCTCGGGAATCTCCATGACGATCGGATGCGAATAGCCCAGGGCGAGATCCAGCATCTTGCCCTTCAGGTTGGCTTTGAACCCAACGCCTTGGATCTCAAGATCCTTGGTATATCCGTCCGTGACACCCTTCACCATTCCGGCAATGACGGAACGAACGGTGCCGTACATCGCCTTCGCAAAACGGCTATCGTCCTCGGTGGGAACAACCGTGACTTTTTTGTCAGCAACGTCGACTCTGACGACAGGCGCAAAAGTCTTCTGAACTTTGCCCTTGGGACCCTCGACGAGGACGGTGTCTCCAGTGATGGAGACCTTGACCTTGTCAGGGATGAAAATGGGTTGTTTGCCAATACGGCTCATGTGCGTGGGCGTTCTTACCAGACGTTGCAGATCAATTCGCCGCCCGCTTTGTTGCGGCGGCAGTCGGAGTCTTTCATCAGGCCCTTGGAGGTCGAAACGATGCCGATACCAAGGCCATTGAGAACACGCGGGATTTCGGTGTAGCGGAAATAGAGGCGCCGGCCCGGAGAGGAGACGCGAGTCAAGCCGGTGATGGCCGCAGCTCCGTCGACATATTTCATTTTAACGACAAGGCTGCGGTGGCCCTTTTCGCTCGTGCCTGCACTGAAGCCAGTGACGTAACCTTCGTTCGTCAAAATCGCGGCGAGGCTTTCCTTGAGGTTAGAGTGAGGCATCGCGCACTCATCGAGACGCGCTTTGCTCGCGTTGCGGAGACGCGTGAGAAAATCACTGATTGGATCGGTCATGGTGGATGTTTATTGCGGCCGCGCGGGTCATATCCGATGCGCCAAAGGCGCATAAACCCCCGTGAGCCTGAAGGATTTTACCAGGAAGACTTGGTGACGCCGGGAATCTTGCCGCTGAGGGCGAGTTCGCGGAACGTAATACGCGAGACGCCGAACTTGCCGATGAAGGCGCGTGGACGGCCACTCAGCGAACAACGATTCCGGATGCGAGTCGGAGAGGAATTGCGCGGCAGCTTCTGCAATTTCTTCTGCGCCGCATAGAATTCGGCGTCGGTCGCGGCAGGATTAATGAGCATCGCCTTCAATTCGGCGCGCTTGGCGGCGAATTTGGCGGAGAGCTTCTTGCGCTTTTCGTTGCGCTCGATGGCGGAGGTCTTCGGCATGGCGGATTCTTTTGGAGAAATTAGGCGGCAGTGGCTTTGGGCGCCGTGGTCGATTCAATGCGGCGGAAGGGCATTCCGAGCGCCTTGAGGAGCTCGCGACCTTCATCATCGGTTTGCGCCGTGGTCACGATCGTGATGTCGAGCCCCATGGTCTTTTTGACGTTTTCCACGGTGATTTCCGGGAAGATCGTGAAGTCGGTGATACCCAGATTATAATTCCCCTGGCCATCGAGCTTGGAGCCCACGCCACGGAAATCCCGGATGGTCGGCAGCGCCACCGCCAGCAAGCGATAGAGGAATTCCCACATCGCAGCACCCCGCAAGGTGACGTGGCAGCCGGTAAACTGATTCGGCTTGAGCTTGAAATTCGCGATCGCCCGTTTCGTACGCGCAAGGATCGGCTTCTGGCCGGCGATGGCGGCGATGTCGCGAGCGACATCGGCGATCTGATTCTTGTCCGCCTCGGCATCGATGCCGCTGTTCAGCTTGATCTTAACGATCTTCGGAACCTCGTGCTTGTTCTTGTAGCCGCGGCTCTTCACGAGCTCAGGGGCGACCTGCTCGATATAGAGTTTCTTGAGAGTGGGAACGTAGCTCATTTTCTTGGTCCCGGATTACCGACCCGGAGACGATTGAGTGTGATTTTTAAGTGGAAAAGGGTCTAGTAACGCAGGCGCGCTGCCGGGTTGGCAAGCGCGCAATGTAACCGAAGGTCAAGCGGCGGGAGGCGCAGCCTTCTTGCGTTTGCTTGAGTCAAAATTTGCCTGGAGCATCAGATTCGAAATATGAATCGAACCTTCGCGCTCCGCGATCGTGCCTTGTGGATGCTCCTGCGATTTCTTCAGGTGACGTTTCATCATGGCGAGCCCTTCGACGCGCGCACGCAGCTTAGCCGGCAAGAGCTCAAGAACTTTGCCCGATTTGCCCTTTTGCGAGCCGGCGATGACGACGACGGAGTCGCCGCGTTTGATGTGAAATTTCTGCATGTTAGAGGACCTCCGGAGCAAGCGAGATGATCTTCATGAAGTTCTTCGCCCGCAGTTCCCGCGCCACGGGCCCGAAAATACGGGTGCCGCGCGGATTGTTCGTCGCGTCGATGATGACGATGGCATTGCTATCGAAGCGAAGATAACTGCCGTCGGGACGGCGGACCGCGGCCTTGGTCCGAACTACGACGGCCTTGACGACCTCGCCCTTCTTCACGGTGGCTTCGGTGGAGCTCTGCTTGATGTGAACGGTGATGATGTCACCCACGCCGGCGGTGGCGGTGATCTGGCCTTTACGGCTGATCATCGCGGCACGGCGGGCGCCGGTGTTGTCGGCGACATCGAGAATGGAGCGCAGTTGGATCATGGCGGACCTCCGAAGGAGTTATATGGTTGTAAATGACTCAGGTCGCAGGCGTGGCGTTCGCCTTGGCAACCTTGATTTTGGTGGGCACTTGAGCGGCGACATCCGTCTCGGAAATCGCGATGCCCTCGGCGGTGACAGCCTTTTGGAGGACCGTCACGATCCGCCAGCGCTTCAGCCGGCTGATGGGGCGGGTCTCCATGACTTGGACCTTGTCGCCGACCTTGGTCTCGTTCTTTTCGTCGTGCACGTGGAGGACGGTTTGCCGGTTGACGACCTTATGATACAAAGGGTGCGGGGTCTTGTACGCGATCGTGACCTTGACGGACTTGTCGCCCGAGCGGCTCGAGACGAATCCAATTTGAGTTTTGCGCGCGGTGCGCTGGCCTGCAGTGGCGGTGGACATGGGTGGATGGCTTCAGCTCGGACGCTCAGGCGGCCTTCGCAGCATTCTTCTTTTCGTTTTGGATGGTCTCGAGACGCGCAATATCCTTGCGGAGCGTGCGCAACTCATGGGTCTTTTCGACCTGGCCAGTCTGCTTGCGCAATTTAAGCTGGAGCAGTTGCTCGCGGGTCTCGCGGAGCTTTGTGGTGATCTCGCCGGGCGAGAGGTCGCGGATTTCTTTCGAAGTCATAACGGAACGTTTTTAAAATTATCAGGCGGCGGCGTTGTCGCGCATGATGAAGCGGCAATGAAACGGCAACTTGGCATCGGCGAGTCGGAACGCCTCCTTGGCAATGGTCAAAGACACACCGGCGAGTTCAAATAAAACGGCACCCGGCTTGATGACGGCCACGTAGTACTCAACCGGACCCTTACCCTGTCCCATGCGGACCTCGGCGGGCTTCTTGCTGATCGGCTTGTGGGGGAATACGCGGATCCAGAGTTTGCCCTTGCGCTTCAAGTGGCGCGAGATGGTGACGCGGGCAGCCTCGATTTGCTGGCCGGTCATCGGGCCACGGGTGAGCGATTGCAGGCCAAATTCGCCAAAGGCGAGAGTGTTGCCGCGCTTGGCATTGCCAGCGCGGGAGCCTTTCATCGACTTGCGGTATTTGGTACGGGCGGGAGCGAGGGCCATGGGAGAATTTTCCTAGGAAAAGGTTTATCCGGGAACGGATCAGTTATTGTCGGCTTCTTTTTTACAGATCCAGCATTTGACGCCGATCTTGCCGTAAACGGTCAGCGCTTCAGCGAAACCGTAGTCGATATTTTCGCGAAGCGTGTGCAGCGGCACGCGGCCTTTGCGCTGCCATTCGCGGCGGGCGATGTCGGCCCCACCAAGGCGTCCAGAGCACTGGATCCTAATACCCTCGGCGCCGAGCGCCATGGCCATCTCAACCGCCTTTTTCATGGCGCGGCGAAAGGCAATGCGGCGTTCGAGTTGCAGCGCAACATTCTCGGCCACCAGCGCAGCTTCGATCTCGGGCTTCTTAACCTCCTGGATATCCAGCAGAATTTCCTTGCCCGTGAGCTTAGCGAGCTCCTCCTTGATCTTCTCGATTTCCTGCCCCTTGCGCCCGATGACTATGCCAGGACGAGCGGTATAAATCTTAACACGGACGCGATTTGAAGCCCGCTCGATGAAGATACGCGGCACAGAGGCCTGCTTAAGCTTCTCCATCAGCTTGGTGCGGATGATTTGGTCTTCGAGCAGCAGCTTGGGAAATTCCTTTTTGCTGGCGTACCAGCGGGACTGCCAGTTGCGGCGAACGGCGAGACGGAAACCGACGGGATTGGTTTTTTGGCCCATGGAAGTAAATTAGTTGGTGACGCCGTCGGACAGAACGATGCGGATATGAGACATCTTTTTACGGCGGGGCATGGCGGTACCGCGGGCCCCGGCCTTGAAGCGTTTGAGCACCGGCCCGTTTTCAATCAGGGCGAACTTCACCGTGAGGCTGTCGGCCGAGAGATTGTTGTTGTTCTCGGCATTCGCGATCGCGCTCTTCAGCGTCTTGGCGATCAATCGCGCTGATTTGCGCGGAATGAGCGCGAGGTAATCGACGGCTTCCGCGGCTTTGCGCCCCTGGATGATCCGGGAGACTTCGCGCATCTTTTTCGGCGACATGCGCGCGTAACGTGTGAGAGCTTGAACTTCCATGGTGGTGGGGAGGATTCCGAAAGCGAAGGCTTCCGGCGATAGGAGCGTAAAGACGCCCTACCCTTTTGATTGTTGTCGGTTTTAGGTTTTTAGAATCTTGATGAGGGCGATATCGCCGGCCCGGACAGACTGACCCGGGACCAGGCTCGTAATCAGAGCCGCGCTACACGACGGCCGGAGCCCGACGAGCAACACTTCCGCGACCTCAGCCCCGCCACGGGTAATGCGACAGATCATGCCCTGCCTGAAACCCGCATCGAAGCCGCGGTTCAAGAGGACCAAATCGGCGGCCGCCGCGGACTGCACCGCCGCAACTTCGGCCGAGTTCGATGCAACCGCTCCGGCTGCCCCGAAGGGCATGACGGCGGCGAGCGCGAACGAACTGGCTTGGAAGAGACGGAGCATCGGGAGGAGCATGAAACTCAGATTTCCTTGCGCGTCATGCCGCCGTGCGACTTGAAGGTGCGCGTCGGGGAGAACTCGCCGAGCTTGTGGCCGACCATGTTCTCGGTGACGTAAACGGCAATAAAGACCTTGCCATTGTGGACACTGAACGTGTGACCAATGAAGTCGGGGGTAATCGTCGAACGACGGGACCAAGTCTGGATGGGCTTCTTCGCGCCAACCTTGATCGCCTTCTCGATTTTTTCGAGCAGGTGATAGTCGACGAAGAAACCTTTTTTGATGGAACGTGCCATGGTGCGAAAGGAGCGGCTTACTTCTTATTGCGCGGCTTGCGGCCGTTGTGGTGGAGAATGATCATGCTGTTCGACTGCTTGGTGCGCCGACGGGTCACATAACCCTTGGCGAGCTGGCCCCAAGGCGACACCAGATGCTGGCGACCGCCACCACCCTTGGATTTGCCCTGACCGCCACCGTTGGGATGGTCAACCGGGTTCATGGCCACGCCGCGTACCGTCGGGCGAACGCCGAGCCACCGCTTGCGGCCGGCTTTGCCCAACGACTGCTTGTTATGGTCACCGTTGCCAACAATCCCGATCGTTGCGCGGCAGTTCGCGTGCACGTACCGGAACTCCCCGGACGGCATCTTGAGTTGCGCCTGGCCGTCCTCCACGCCGATAAGCTCGAGGGACGTACCAGCGGACCGCGCAAGCTTGGCGCCGCGACCGGGAACGAGCTCGACCGCGTGAACCTTCGTCGAGGGCGGAATCAGAGCCAGCGGGAAATTATTACCCACCACGAAGTCGTTCGTGGAAGCCTGATTGGAAGCGACGATTTTAGCGCCAACGGCCAGACCTTCCGGAGCGATGATATAGCGCTTCTCGCCGTTCGCGTAGCACACGAGCGCGAGATTGGCGGTTCGGTTCGGGTCGTACTCCAGCGCCTCAACCCGCGCGGGTTGATCGAGGATATCGCGCCGGAAATCGATGATACGATAGAGCTGCTTGTGCCCGCCGCCACGATGACGCGAAGTGACGCGCCCATAAACGTTGCGGCCACCGGTCTTGTGCTTGGGTTCGGTCAAGGCACGTTCCGGGCGCTTCGAGGAGAGCCCCGCCTGCATGTTCAGCGAAGTGAACCGGCCGGAAGGCGTGAGGGGACGAAAGGAATTGATAGCCATGATGGTGTTGTCTCCGGATATGTCGGGCGCGTCAGACGAGCTCGATCTTGTCGCCCGCTTTGAGCGTCACGATAGCTTTCTTGTAATCCGAACCGACGCTCGGACGTCCCTGCCGGCTCTTCTTGTTCTTACCGCGGTAGGTTTGGGTATTCACGCGGCGCACCGTGACCTTGAAGGTCTTTTCGACCGCCTCGGCGATCTGATGCTTGTTGGCGTCGCCGTAAACTTCGAAGGTGTACTGTCCCAGTTCGGAGGAAAGCTTGTTGGATTTTTCCGTAAGGCGGACAAGTTTTAGAATTCGATCGGCTTGCATCAGTTTTTACCTCCGTTGGCGCGGGCAATGATGGTTTCGAGCGCCTTGCTGCTAACGATAATTTTGGCGTATTGCGCGAGGTCGAGCGTGTTGAGCTTGGTCGCCTCCTGAAGCGAAACGCGTTCGATGTTACGCGAGGCTCGGGCCGTCTGGACGGCGAAGGGTGCGTCAACGAGGAGCACCTTGCCCTTGGGCGCAATCAAGGACACCACCGCATCCATCGTTTTCGTCTTGGTCGCCGTGGCGTCGAAGGCCTCGATGACGGCAATCTCGCCGGCGCTGGCCCGGTCAAAAAGCGCCCGGCTGAAAGCCAACTGCTTCACCTTGCCATTGATTTTCTTGGAATAGTCGCGGGGCTTGGGGCCGAATACGACACCGCCGCCGCTCCAAAGCGGTGAGCGGATGGATCCCGCGCGGGCCCGACCGGTGCCCTTCTGGCGCCACGGCTTTTTGCCGCCGCCGCGGACTTCGCCACGCGTCTTCGTAGAATGCGTGCCCTGACGGTTGTTGGCGTTGATGGCGACGATCACTTCTTTCACGGCCTGAAGGCCCTTGTCGCCTTCGAAGGTCGGGAGGCCGGCGAAATCTTTTTCGCTGCTTGTCTTACCATCGGAACTAAAAACGGTGAGTTTCATGTGCAGGGTCTCCGGGTTATTTCTTCTTGGCCGGGGCGGCGGCAGGCTTGGCCGGTTTCGCGGTAGCGGCGGGCGCAGCCACCGGAGCGGCGGGAAGAGCACGTTGGCCCTTGATGGCAGAGCGGACGACGACATCGTCACCGTTGGCGCCGGGAATCGCACCCTTCACGAGAATAAGATTCTTGTCGGCGATAATTTTCACTACGCGCAGATTTTGAACCGTGCGCGAATCGCTGCCCATATGGCCGGGCATGCGCTGATTTTTCCAAACACGACCGGGGGTCTGGCGCATGCCGATCGAGCCGATGCGCCGATGGAACATCGATCCGTGCGCGGCGGGGCCACCGGCAACACGGAAACGTTTGACCACGCCTTGAAATCCTTTGCCCTTGCTGACGCCACTGACGTCAACGAGCTGGCCTTCCGTGAAGGCAGCGACCGTAACGATGTCCCCGACCTTCAGCGTCGAGGCATCGGTCAGTCGGACTTCGCTGAGCACGCGGGGAGCGGCATCCAAGCCGGCGTTCTTCGCGTGGCCTAGTTCACCGGCGGCGGTGTTCTTGGTCTTCTTTTTTGCGAAGCCCAGTTGAACGGCGTTGTAGCCGTCGTTTTCGATCGTCTTGACTTGGACGACCGAGCAAGGTCCGGCTTCGACCACGGAGACGGGGACTAAGACGTTTTGAGCGTCATAGACCTGCGTCATTCCGATTTTTTTGCCGAGGAGCGATGAGATCATGGCTAAGTGGTAGGTGGAAAGGTTTCCGTTTAACGACCTACATTAGTTGAAACCTGGCGGTGCCGCGAACGGCACACAGGTAACTGCTAACGTTGAGAGTTAAGAGTGAATTTTAGACGTTGATCGTGATATCCACGCCCGAAGGCAGATTGAGCTTCTTGAGTTCGTCGACCGTTTGAGCGGTGGGCTCGATAATATCGATCAGCCGCTTGTGGGTTCGAGTTTCAAACTGTTCCATCGACTTCTTGTCGACGTGCGGGGAACGGTTGACCGAAAGTTTCTCGATGCGGGTGGGCAGCGGGATCGGGCCGGAGACGCGGGCGCCGGAGCGCTTGGCGGTTTCGACGATGTCCTGAGCCGACTGATCGATGACCCGATAGTCGAAGCCCTGGAGTTTGATACGAATGCGTTGGCCTTTCATGGACGAAAAAGAACGAAGATTTAAGTGCGGGCAGGGCCCTTGGCGTTGCTCTCGACGATTTTCGCCAGGAGGGAATTCGGAACCTGTTCAAAATGCGACGGAGTGATGCCGGCGCTGGCGCGTCCCTTCGATAGCGAACGAATGTCAGTGACGTAGCCAAAGAGCATTTCAAGGGGAACGGCAGCGGTAATAATACAGGCGCCCGTCTTGTTCTCCATACCTTGGATCTGACCTCGACGGCGGTTGATGTCGCCCATGAGATCACCCTGATACTCTTCCGGCGTGGTTACTTCGACCGCCATGATCGGCTCCAGCAGAATCGGATTGGCTTTCTTCATCGCATCTTTGAAGGCGAAGATACCGGCCATCTTAAAAGCGAGTTCGGACGAATCGACTTCGTGGAAGGAACCGTCGGTGATGCGGATGATCGCATCGACTACCGGGAAGCCGGCGACGACCCCGTTGTTACAGCCTTCCATAATACCTTCGGTGGCCGGCTTGATAAATTCCTTCGGGATCGAACCGCCGACGGTGTCATTGATGACCTCGATGCCTTTGCCCTTTTCGTTCGGCTCAATATTAATGCAGACATGGCCGTATTGGCCCTTGCCGCCCGACTGACGAATGAACTTACCTTCGCCTTCGGCCTTGGCCTTGATGGTCTCGCGGTAGGCAATCTGCGGCTTGCCGGCAGTGGCCTCGACCTTGAATTCGCGTTTCATGCGATCGCGGATGATGTCGAGGTGGAGTTCGCCCATGCCGGCGAGAATCGTCTGGCCGGTATCGGGATCGGTTTTGACCTTGAGCGTCGGATCCTCGGCCACAAGGCGCTGGAGTGCGGTGCCCATCTTTTCCTGGTCGGCCTTCGAGTTCGGCTCGATGGACATCGAGATGACGGGCTCGGGGAAGGACGGCGGCTCGAGACGGATGTCGAAATCCTCGTCACACAGCGTGTCGCCGGTGATGACGTCCTTGATGCCGACAACGGCGCAGATGTCACCGGAGTAGGCCATGTCAATTTCCTCGCGCTCGATGGCGCGCATGAGGACGAGGCGCGAGACGCGCTCGGTGCGGCGGGTGCGCGGATTGTAGAGCGACATGCCGCGAGGGAGCGTACCGGTGTAAACGCGGAAGAACACGAGCCGGCCAACAAAGGGATCGTTCCAAAGTTTGAAAGCGAGGCCGGCCATCTTGGCCTTGTCGCTGACGACCGCCTCGACCGTCTTGCCATCGCTATCCAGACCCTGCATCGGCGGAACGTCGATCGGGCTCGGAAGGAAGTTGACGACGCAGTCGAGCAGTCGCTGCACGCCCTTCTTCTTGTAGGCCGAACCGGGAATGACGCCGGTGAACCGGAGGGAAATGGTGGCCTTGCGAACGCCGAGCAGCAGCTCGGGGACGGAGATTTCCTCTCCATTGAGATACTTTTCGGCGATCACATCGTCGAAATCGGAAACGGCCTCGATCAGCTTGTCGCGATACTCCTTTGTCTGAGCGACCAAACTGTCGGGAATCGGCATCGTCGTCGGGTTCAGGCCGAGCAGGTCATCCGGATTTTCGTCGAAGGAATAGGCGACGTTTTGGACGAGGTCGATCAGGCCGGAGAAATTTTCCTCCTTGCCGATCGGCAGGAAAATCGGGTGCGCGTTGGCCTTGAGTTTCTCGCGCATCTCGGAGACGGCGCGGAAAAAATCCGCGCCCGTGCGGTCCATCTTGTTGATGAAGGCGACGCGTGGAACCTTGTATTTGTTCGCCTGGCGCCAGACGGTCTCGGACTGCGGCTGCACGCCGGCGACCGCACAGAAAACGGCGACGGCGCCATCGAGCACGCGGAGCGAACGCTCTACCTCGGCGGTGAAGTCCACGTGTCCGGGAGTGTCGATGATATTGATGCGCTGCTTGATTCCCTTCCACGGACCCCAAGACGCGTTCCACGCGCAGGAAATGGCGGCGGCAGTGATCGTGATACCACGCTCACGCTCCTGCTCCATCCAATCGGTGACCGTGTTACCCTCGTGGACATCACCCATCTTGTGGACGGCGCCTGAGTAAAAAAGGATGCGTTCTGTCGTCGTCGTCTTACCCGCGTCGATGTGCGCAGCAATTCCGATATTCCGCGTCCATTCGAGCGGAAAAGGACGATCCTTCGAGTTGACCGGAGAAATCTTGGCCTTGTCGGTAACGACAGTAATCGCAGGTGCAGCAGCAGCGGACATGAGCAAATGGACTGGACTGGTTACCAGCGGAGGTGAGCGAAGGCACGATTAGCCTGCGCCATCTTGTGGGTGTCTTCCTTCTTTTTAACAACCGAACCCGTGTTGTTGTAAGCGTCGATGATCTCGGCCGCGAGCGCATCTTTCATCGGAATTCCCTTGCGGCTCCCGGCGGCACCAACGATCCAGCGGAGGGCCAGGGACTCCTGCCGTTCAAAGGAAATTTCAATCGGCACCTGATAGGTGGCGCCACCAACGCGGCGGCTTTTCACTTCGAGCCGGGGGCGGGCATTTTCCAACGCCCCGAGCAAAAGATCAACCGGATCGCCCTTCTCGAGCTTCTCGGAAACTTTTTCGAACGCGCCGTAGACGATGCGTTGGGCAAGATTCTTCTTGCCGCTCTTCATGATTACGTTGACGAGATGCGCGACCAGCGGGCTGCTGTAGCGAATATCCGGCAGGACGTGACGTTTCTCGGCTCTATGGCGACGTGACATGGCAAAAGACGGGTTGAAAAAGAACGATTACTTGGCGGCCTTCGGACGTTTGACACCGTATTTTGAACGGGATCGACGACGCTTCTCTACACCGGTAGCATCGAGGGTACCGCGGACAATATGATACCGCACGCCGGGCAAATCCTTCACGCGACCACCGCGTACGAGAACAATCGAGTGCTCCTGCAAGTTGTGACCTTCGTCGGGGATGTAGGAGATTACTTCGCTGCCGTTGGTCAGACGAACCTTAGCCACCTTGCGGATGGCGGAATTCGGCTTCTTCGGGGTTCGGGTCATGACCTGCACGCACACCCCTCGGCGAAATGGATTCCCCGCCAAAGCTGGAGACTTCGACTTAATGCGCACCTTGCGACGGCCTTTGCGCACGAGTTGGTTGATTGTCGGCATACGAGGAGGGTGGAATTTACGGACTGGAAATAGGAGAAAAGGGGAAGACGCTACTTTGCGCCGAAGGCTGGGCAAGAACTTTCTGGCAAAAAGTAGCGCGAATCACGAAAATCGTTCCAAGAACGGCTTCGCGAGTAGCAGCGCCCATCGCTTGAAACGATGGCGCGAGGAATTACGAAAAGGAGTGCGGAAGTTTACGTTTCACGAGGAGAACTCAAGCTTGATTTCATCCAAAAAATATTTCGCTGCGCGGATTAAGTACGCCCCTCGACCCACTGCTTCGCACTCCTTCCCGCGACATGAAGAAAATTGCTGCTCGATTCTGTTTTCACGCGGTATCGATCAATTTTTCCTCCATGCTACTCGATGGCGCCAAGAGTGGGTGGTTATGGTGGTCCACTTAATAATCAGGCTGCTGCCTTCAGCAGCGGAGCCAAATCTCGAATTGAAATCTATTAAACGGGTGTAAGGGGAGCCCCTCCCTTTCCCCTAAAAGTAATCCTGAGATCTCGCCAAGGAAGTTGCGACGCATGCGCACTGTCGATCGAGGGCGCGCCAATCGAGACCGGCGAGACAAGCGGCGACTGGCAGTAGCAGCCCGCAGTTGCACGGACCGCTAGTTCCCCGCTGTCCAACCGTCGGATTGCCGCTAGAGGCTGTCATGAACCTGCGTCGAGGAAGCTGCGGAGCATGAGGCAGGCGAAGGCGAGCCCGTGGAGACCAGCGAGGGAAGAGGCGAGGCGTTCGTAGTCGCGGGCGAAGCGGCGGAAGCGAGCCGCCCAGCCGAAGGATCGTTCGACGAGCCAGCGT
>CANEVO010000003.1 GCA_947442255.1 Opitutia bacterium | reverse complement strand
GCGCGGTCGCTCTACGCGCAGCTCTGCATGTCGTGCCACGGCGTGAACTACGAGGGCAACGCGGCGCAGAACATCCCGAGCCTCGTGAATGTCGGATCGCGGCTGCAGCCCGCGGACATCGCGGCCCTGTTGCGCACGGGCCGCGGGGTGATGCCCTCGTTCGGATTTCTGCCCGAGCGTTCCCGGCAGGCGCTGGCGCGGCACCTGGCGACTCCGGGCGCCGACGATCCCGCGCCGGCGCGCGACGAACGGGCCCCGCGCGTGGCGGGGAAGAGTCCGTATGTGACGACGGGCTACAACCGGTTTCTCGATCCGGACGGTTACCCGGCGCTGCGGCCGCCATGGGGGCAGCTCAGCGCGATCGACCTCAACACCGGCGAGTATCTCTGGCGCCGGCCGCTCGGGGAACTGCCGGAACTCACCGCGCAGGGCGTACCGCCGACCGGCACGGAAAACTACGGCGGGCCGGTCGTGACGGCGGGGGGAGTTCTGTTCATCGCCGCCACCAAGGACGAAAAATTCCGCGCGTTTTCCACGGCGACCGGCGAGCAGCTCTGGGAAACCACGCTGCCCGCGGGCGGCTACGCGACGCCATCCACCTACGAGGTCGACGGCCGGCAATACGTCGTCATCGCGTGTGGCGGCGGCAAGATCGGCACGAAGTCCGGCGACGCGTATGTGGCGTTCGCCCTGCCGCCCGGCGAAGGCGGACGGGCGGCCGCGCCCTGATCGGATGGGCTTCGGGGGCGGGGACCCCGGGGCGGCTGCACTGCAGAATTGAGTTGCGGGGGTGACCGGGGCGGAAAAATCCCGAAACGATTTCACCCTGTTTATCGGATATTTTGGAGCAGGCCTGGCGCTGAAGAAGGCGGCGCCGCGGGTGGCGTTGGGCACGTTGTTTCTGGCGGCGCAACTCATTGATCTGGTCTGGCCGACGCTGTTGCTCGTCGGCGTGGAGCGCGTCGAACTCGCGCCGGGCGCCAAGGGGCCGCCGCTCGGGTTCACGCATTATCCCGGCACGCACAGCCTGGCGGATGGTGCTGGTCTGGGCGCTGCTCTTCGGCGCCGTCTACCAGTTCGCGCGGAAATATCGAGCGGGGGCCGTCGTGTGCGCGGTGGCGTGGGCCGGCTATGCGCAATGGTTGCTCGTGGCGTGGGCGTACTGGGTCGACCGGCATCGCCGGCCGGCGGGCGCCGGCGAACCTCAGAACACCTGGGCGATCATTTCGAGAAAGCCGTTCACGATGGCGTTCTCGGCGCAGCCCCGTTTCACGCGCGTCGTCGTGATCTCGTAGCTCACCTGATCGTAGGCGGCATCGTCCGGGATGTAGCCGCTCGAGCCGTTGCAGTGGGTGACCATGAACGTCTTGGTGAGCGGTGATTCCAGTTTCAGCCGCGAGGCGATGTTGGTGAGAACCTCGGCGGACACCCCGGCAATCGCGATATCGTTGATCACGAGCAGGGACAGCCGGATCGAAACGGGATCGGCATCCTCGAATTTATATTCCCGGTTTTTGCCCGGGGGTTGCACGGTGCGTTTGCCGGGGCAGCTGACGGTCTTTTGCAGCGCGCGGATTTTGCCCCGGGGCGACGTCTTGATCGCGTCCGCCACGCGGATCACCTCGCTGCCGAGGACCTGGCCGAGCGCCGCGAGATTTGGGAAACTTGTTCCCGTGCGATAGATCGGATCCTGGTCGCCGGCGGCGGCGCTGGTCCAGGGCGAGACGACCTTGTCGCCGTAATGTTGCTCGACAACGCGGGCGGTGGCGCCGGGGAGATCGGCACTGATCTGCAGGTTGCCCTGGCCCATGACGGTGCCGTGCACGGAGTAATTGCTGAAGATGGCGAAGGGTTCGCCGGCGAGGGTTTCGAATTTGATCACGACGACGGTCTTGTCGGAGACGCCGTCGGGATTGTTGCCGAGCATCCAACCCCCTTCGCCGTTGGGCGCGCGGCGGTTCATGTTCACCTTGGCCTGGCCGGTGCCGTAGCCCATGCGCGCGGGCTGGAGATTCGTCTTCGCCTGGCGAACCGAGGCGACGATGGCATCTTCGACTTTTTGCACGTAAGCCGTGCGTTTGGCGCGGGCGGCTTCGCCTTCCACGCGTTCGTTGTAGGTGCCGATGGCGGGCGCGGCGTGGGTGTGGGTGCCCGCCAGCAGGATGTTTTCGGTCGGGATGCCCGTCTCCGCGGTCACGCGCCGGGAGGCTTTTTCCCAGAAGGCGTGGGACATGCCGACCACTTCCACGCCGATGAGCGCGGCCGATTGGGAGCCGTCGTCGACGACGATCGCACGGACGTGGAGGTTGTCGTGGATCGATTTGAAGCCCTCGATGCGGCCGGCGTAGCCGCTCATCGGGAGCGCGGCGTCGGGGGCGGGCGTGATATCGATGCGGGCGGCGCCGGCCCGGAGGGATCCGGACGCTGAGGAATCGGCGGCGAAGGCGGCCGCCGATGCGAGCACGAGGCAGCCGGCGAGGGGGCGGAGAAGAAAGCGAATCATCGTTTTGTTCTATGATTTCCTCGGGCGATAGAAAGCCGGATTTCAACGGCAGAGCGGGCGAAACTTTCCCGTTCAACCGTGATACCGTCGCCTGGGTCTTGCGTGGTCCGGGCCGCTCGGCCGGGCCGGCGGCGCGCCGGCCTTATTCGGAATTTCCGGCGGCGAGGTTGGGCTTCGCCCAGTCGAGATCGACGGCGACGCCGGTATTGTTGAGGATCGACGATCCGGTGGCGCCCTTCCGGTAGCCCCACCCCTCGTCCTCGCCGTTTTTCCCGGAGCGGGCGACGACTTGCGAGGGTTTGCCCAGTGCCATCTCGACCTGTTCGGGTTTCATGCCTTTTTTCGCCTGACCATTCAGCACGGCCTCCTGGACCTCGATGGGCCACGATTCATAGGCCGACCGGTTCGAATCGATCCGGGAGATCGGCGAAGTGGAACAGCTGGCGAGCAGGCCGGCGGTCAACAACAGGCTCCAAACGATGCGCCGGGCGGAGATGTTCATGGGAGTGAGAGGCAGAAAGAACAAACGCTCATGACGGTGGCGTGCGACCTGAGGTCGCCCGGAAGGTTTCACGTTCGGCCGGTGGGCGTCCCGGCGTACAAACTCAACGTAACCGCTCCGGTCCGCACTCGCCGGGGCCGGCCCGCGCCGTTTCCGGCTAGTAGGGCCGGTTGTCGGGCCCCTTGGGTTGGGCCGCCGCAACCTTTTCTTCCTTGCGCCGGAAATCCTCGACCAGCTCGCCGACCGCGCCGCACATCTTTTCGATTTCGCTGTCGCCGTGCTGGAGCGGGATGACAGTCAACACGTCGCCGTGGCGGATCCGGCGGGCGGCGGTGGCGACGGCGGTGAGACGTCGCGCCAGTTTTCCGGCCGACCGCCACGCTGCGGCGGTGAACACGCCGGCGACGAGGAAGCCCCAGATGGCCATCGAGCGCTGCAGCGTACGCACTCCGGCGAACGCATCGGCCACCGGTTGCCGCACGGTGACCAGCCAGCCCAGCCCCCGGAAGTCGCGAAAGCCGCGGCCGCGCGCGTAGCCGGTGAGATAGGGCGGCCCCGACGTCTGGGCTTCCGTCATCGAACCGCGAAAACGCTTTGCGTCCGGCACCGCGGGCGGAGCGGGCGGGGCGGTCCAGCCCGTTCCGCCCGAGTCGAGCCAGACGTCGCCGCTGAGCGCGTAGATCGTGACCCCGAGGCGCTCGCGGGTGGCGGCTTCGGGCACAACCGAAAGCTGGATGGCGCGGGCGGTCGACCAGCGGACCAACGCCGCGAGCACCCCGATCTGCCGGCCTTCGGGGTTGGTGACAGGGACGGCGATTTCGACGAAGCGTGAGGCGGTCTCGTCACCCGAGTCCTGCAGGCGGCGGGCGAAGTCGGGCATTTCGTGGACGCTACCGGCAGAGGGCTTTTCCCGGGCGCCGCGAAACCAGGCGGTTTCGGCGACACTGGTGTTTTCCAGCAAGCCCTGGGTGGCGGAAACGATTTTGCCGTTGAGGTCGACAAAACCCACCCACGCCAAGTCCGGCGAGGCATCGAGAATGGAATCGAGCAACCGCCGGCGCTCGGCCGGCGCGGTGCCGGGCGTGCGCAAGGGCGGGAGCCCGGCGGAAAACTGGAGCTCGCGCACGCGTTCGTAGAAGGAACGATCGAGCTTGTCGCTGATCTGAAAGGCCAGCGTTTCGAAGGTCGGACCGAGCTGGTTTTCGAGGTGACGGCGCAGGAGCGTGCTCGCAGCCCAGCCCAGCAGCAGGGTGAAGAGGAGCGCGCCCCCGCCGATCGTGAGCGCCGCCCACGCGCGCAGGCTGAGGCTGGGATCGAAGATCCACCACCAGTCTTGGCGACTGGCAGTGCGTTCGGTGGCGGGGCGCTGCATCAGCACGTATGACGCACCACGCGGGTGAGGGATGCAACTGCGCGGAAGTAATCCGGGGCGGCGGATTGCGGTTCGCGGCCCCCCCGTCGTTCCATCTCCGACTCAGGGCCGGGGGAAGGGGACCGTGCGCTGGCAAAGTTGCAGCGGCACGTTCCAGGGATCGCGCAGCATGATCAGCATGGTCCCGTCGGGCTGCGGCTCTTCGAGAAAAAGTTTGGCGCCGGCCTTTTGCAGTCGGGCACTTTCCGCCGCGGCATCGGCGGTGACGACCGCGAGGTGAAAGCTGAGAGGGTGGGCCGCGGCGTAGTCAGGGATCGCCACCTTGGTGTTGGCGTAGAGCTCGAAGATCGTCCGGCCGGTTTCGTCGGCGAGGAAGTGCGTGAACGGTGCGTCCTCGCGGCGGCGGACGATTTTGAAGCCGAGGTGCTGCACATACCACTGGGCGTGGGCGGCGGGTTGCGGGACGTTGAGGGCGAAATGTTCGAAAATCATGGTGGGGCCGCCGAGTGTTCGGGTCGCGACGGCGAAGGCAAGAACGGGTGCGCCGCCATCGCGACGCCGCGCAGTCACGGGGCAGCCGGCACCGCCTGGCGGTGGGCGCTACGGCCTGCCCGGCGGCGTGAGCACGCTCGCCTTGCGATTGTTTCCCGGCACGCGGTCGGTGAATCCCGCCGGGTTGGCGAGCTGCGTGGTGAAGCGCAGCGTTCCGGCGGCTTTCAATGTCGTGTCGTCCACGGGAACCTTCACGACGTAGCTTTCGCCGGCGGCGAGGCTCGGGATCGGGTAGTCGGTCGCATCCGCTCCGGCGGTAACGTTGAGGTTCAATCCGGCGACGGCCTGGCTGCTGCGGTTCTGCACCACGAACTGCATTTGGTTGGTGGCGGCATCGAAGTAGTGACTGGACACTGCCGTGTCGATGTAGCCGGGAGTGCTGCTGTTCATGGCCCAGCCCAGGTTGAGAATGCCCGCGCCGAAAGCGGCGTCGGCGCCCGGGGCCCCGGCATCGCTGGCCGAACGCATGAGCAGTTGCGCGGCATCCTGCGGGGAAAGGCCCGGGCTTTGCGAAATCAGCGCGGCGATCGCGCCGGCCACGAGCGGGGCGCTGGCGGAGGTGCCGTCGACGTAGGCGCGGGTGCCGTCGAGCCAGGCGGTTTGCACGCCGTAGCCGGGGGCGCTGAGTTTCAGCTGCGGACCCGAGTTGGAGAACGCAACCTGCTGCTCCGCCCGGTCGACCGCACCCACGGAAATCACCGACAGGTTTGCCGCCGGCCACGCGAGCTGCGCCGCCTGATCGTTGCCCGCGGCGGCGACGATCACCGCTCCGCGGTCGCCCGCGTAGGCGATCGCGGCGTCGAGCGTGGCGTTGGTGCCATAGCCGCCGAGGCTGATGTTGACGATGCGGGCGCCGGCATCCACCGCCGCGACGATCGCCTGGGCGATCGTGAAGAGATCGCTGGTGCCGCTGGCATCGGTCACGCGGATGCTCAGCAGATTGGTGGCTGGCGCCACTCCCGGTGCATCGGTGGCCGCGCCGCCGGCGAGGGCCGCGACGGCGGTGCCGTGCCCGTCCTCGGATCCCCGCCCGGGAACGGAGCCCAGCCCGACGTCGAGATATTGAATCCGGTTGGGACCGAACGTGGAGTCGGGGGCGAGCCCCGTGTCGAGAATCGCGATCGTGGTGCCGCGGCCCCAGTTGCTCCGGTCGCCCGCGGCGCCGAGAAAGGCGAGGGTTTCGTTGCCGAACGGCACCTGGTCGACTGCCGCGCGATCCTCCTTCGCGGGAGCGCGGGGGAGGTTGACCAGTGGGTTGGCGCCGACGGCGACATAATCGGCGGCGTTCTGCCGCAGCTCGTTTTGCAGCGCGGCGAGCCGGTCGTAGCGCACCCGGACGCTGCGGAGCCCGTCGAGCCGGCCCAGTACGGTGAGGCCGGAGGAGCCGGCGCGCTCGAGAAAACGGCGGAACGCGGCTTCGTCCTTGAACGAGAGGAGGGCTTCCCGCGCCCGGACATCGGCACGGGCCAGCATGCGCGTCAGGGACGCGATCAACGCCTCCGCGTCGGACGCGGACGCCGCCTTGCCGGCGGCGGCTCCGTTTGACGAAGAGTCCAGCCCACGCGCGGCGCCCGCAGATCGTGCCGCCGTTTTGTCGCGCGGGCCCGGACGCTGGAGCCAGATCCAGCCCAGCACGCCGGCACACGCGAGGGCCAACCCGAGAGGGAGCGCGTTGAGGCCCGGTTTATTCATCGTGGGATTCGACGCGTTGGGTGGGGGAAAGTGGCGGGAATTTTGCCGTCGCGGTTCGGAGGCATGCTTCATCCGGGCCACGCGGAACGGCGGGAGCGGTTTCCGGGGTCAATCGCGCGCCACGTCGACGATCACATACGGCGTTTCCTGCGCGAGGTCGGGCCAAAGCGCGCCGTTGCCGGCGCGGTCGATGACTTCGAGGAAGTACATGAAGTCGCGCGTGCCGGCGATCGCGGCGCCGGGGAGGGCGACGGCGTATTCGCCGGGCTCACCGGTCGGCTGCAGATCGGCGATCGTGTAGTCCTCGAATTGGGTGACCGGGCGGTAGTGGACGCGCACCGTCTGCACGCCCGAGGGATCGGTGACGCGGGCGACGATCCGCAGCGGCTGCCCGGCGCGCGCGACGCGGATGCGTTCGTGTTGCACGCGGGGTGGTGCGCGGTCGCCGCCGGTGGCGGGTTGCCAGACTTTTTCCTTCATCACCGCCTCGTCGGGCGGGCAGCACTGGGCCTCGAGCTCGGCGAGTCCCGCTTCGAGATCCTTCAATTCATCGCGCCAGTGACCGGCGAGCCGGTGGTTGCGCGCGCCCATCGCGAGGTCGAACGAATAGCGGTCGCCCGCCGCGGCCACGAGCGCGCGCCAGGCCGCGACGGCGTCTTTTTCCGCAAAGGTGGCGGCGACCAGCTCCGCGAGGCGCAGCGAGCGTTTGAAAAGATTGTAGTGCACCGCCGCAATGGAGCGGCGCGCGTGAAAGCGGGCGAGGTGCGCGAGAATGCGCAGGTCGGTAACCGTGGTTTCGAATTCCCGGCCGGGGTTCGGCCCGGCGTTCGCCACGGCCGCCTGCACCGAGGCGAGGACGGCGTCCGCCGTTTCGTCGAACCAGCGGCTGGTCGCGTCCGGCGTGCGCTTTGCCGTGGTGCCTCCGGCCACGATGCGCTTCGCGGCCTCCACGAAATTTTCGAACTGTTCGGGATCCGAGCCCTCGTTGTTGGCGTAATCGGCCAGCGCCGCCCCGAGGCTCTGGCGTTCGGCCCAGCCGCGGGTGGTGGGGAAAAGATGGTAAGGATAAACCGCCGCGACGATCATCGGCAGCACCTGCGAGGCGCGGTGCAGGCCGGCCTCGACGTGCGGGGCGGCGGCGCCGAAGCGACGTTGAAACTCGTGCTGCCACACCTCGGGCGGCGTGGCGGGATTGTAGCCGACGCGGCCCCACGTTTGGAAAAAATGCCAGTAACGCTCAAACTCGTACTCGTAGGATCGGTAGCGCGGCGGCATCAGGTCGAAGACCGGCCGGTCGGGAGGCTGGGCCTCCATTTTCGTCGCGAGCGGTTCCTGCACGTCCCAGTTCGGGCTGGCATGGAGCAGCGTTGAGGCGGAGTAGCGCCGCACGTAATCGGGATCACCCCAGAGCAGCACGCGCGTGGTGCCGCCGTTCCAGAGACGCCAGGTGATCGGGTAGCGCGGCGGATTGCGCAGCAGGTCGGCGTAACTGTGGCGGCGGTTGCGCTGGTCGGGCGGATTGATGTTCGTCGGATGGAAGGGCAGGCCCATTTGCTCCATCCAGTATTTGGTCTCGATGCGCAGGTTCACGCCGAGGGCGAGCGCCTCGTCGATGAGGCGATCGGGCAATCCCTTGGCCCGTGCCTCCACCAGCATCCCGGGCCGGGCGGTCTGCACTTCGCGGAAGACCGCGGGCCAGAAGGCGTCCATTTCCGCGCCGGTGAGGCCGGACTCCTCGTGCATGCGGAACTGCAGCGCGTCGAGGGCCGGCACGCGCGCGAGCAATTCCTTCAACGCGGCCAGCGTGTAAGCGGCGAGATTGGCCGGGGTGACGCCGGCAACCGTGTGGGGGATCGGTTTGCCTTCATACTCCTTGAGCCACTCGGCACCGCCGGTTTGCACGCCGGCGCGATAGATGTGATCCCAAATCCCGAGGCTGACGGCGATGCCCCGGTCGTGCGCGAGTTCGATCAGGCGGTTGAGCGCGGCGAGGTTGCGCTGCTGTTGGGCGGCGGTGAGGCCGATCATCCGAATGCCGGAAAATCCGGGCGTGGCGAAAAAATACGGATAGGGTGGGGCGAGAAACCCGCCGTTCTCGTAGCCGAAGACGATGAGGAAGCGATTGAAGCGATTGGCGGCGAGCGTGTCGAAATAGCGCGCCCAGTAGCGCTCATCATAAAACCGGCTTTCCCAGTGCGCGCGGTTCATCGTGTAGACCGAGAGCGAGCGATCGAGGACGAAGGGCTTTTCCTCGACCGCGCGGATCTCACTGAACGGCTGGGCGGCGTCCGCCGCCCAGCTGACGCGATCCGCCGCATCGAGCGCGGCGTACATCAGCCCGCGATCGTCGGCGCCGGCGAGGACGAGGGCGGGTTTTCCCCGGAGCGTGAGTTTTTTTACGGTGAGCGCTTCGGCCGCGGCGGGCGGGGTGAACCCGGCGGCGACGAGCGCCGAAGCGGCGGTGCCTCCGGGCTGCATCGTGCCGGCGAGCAACACCTGCTGGCCGCGGGCGGTCTCGAGCGAACCGGCGACCTCCACGGTCCAGCCCCGGGCGTGCAAGGCCGCGGTGAGTTTTTCCAGGCCGTGGCGGGCGGCCCGGCCGGGCGCGGCATCGTTCACCACCGAAATCGTCCGTTCCTCCGCGCCGAGGGCGACGGTGGCCGCGAGGAACAGGGTGGAAACCAAGAGGGACGACAGGCGCATCGCGGTTGGGTCACCATCGCGGGGTGAGAGGGAATGATCGAGTGTGAAACGGTTGCTGCCGGGCAAAGCCGCCGCCGCCGGGTCGACAACCGCGCGCTCGAATCCAGCGGTGGACCAAAAATCCGGATTTTTTTGCACAAGTCCGTGGTTGCGCGGTCCGGAAAGGCCGGGGATATCCTTGTGATTTCCCTCCAAACTCCGGCTTCGATTTTCCGCCTCCCGATGAAAACGCTTCTGCCAACCTGCATCCGTAGCGCCCATGAAGTCACCACCCGTGACGCGATGGCCGGGATCGCCTGACGGATGCGCGGCTACAATAAGTTGATCGGGGTGGCCCTGCTGCTGCTGGGGCCGCTGGAGGTGCTGGCCTTTTTGCATGCGCCGGATGGACGCGAGCGAGCGGACTGGCTGCAGTTCATCGGCCGGTTTCACAGCGTCATCGTCCATCTGCCGATCTGCCTCGTGGTCTTGGCGCCGGTGCTGGAGTTCATGGGCCGCTGCAAGCGGTGGCACTCCCTGCTCCCCGCCGGGGGTTTCGTCCTCGGCTGGGCGGCACTGTCGACCGTCGGAGCGATGGTTTCCGGCGGCATCCTCGCCTACAGCGGGGGATACGCCGGCGAACTCGTGCGCGAGCACATGTGGGGTGGCGTTTATCTTTCGCTCGTTTGCGGCCTGGCGCTGGCGCTGCGCTCGTGGGTGACGCGAAAGCCGACGCCGTTGGGGCAGTGGTTGTATGGAAGTGTACTCGTATTCGGCGTGGTGGTCATGACCTGGACGGGGCATCAGGGCGGCTCGCTGACCCATGGTGACGGCTACCTGACGCAGCGAATGCCGGCCCGGATGAAATCCGTTTTCGGGATCAAGGAATCGCGGAGCAAGGCATCGCCCGGCCAGCCGGCCGACGCGTTTTATTTGACGCACATTCAGCCGATCTTCGACGACAACTGCGTTGTCTGTCATGGCTCCCGCAAGAGAAAGGGCGGGCTGCAGATGGAATCCTATGCGGACCTGATGAAGGGCGGAGAAGACGGCCCGGTTGTGACGGCGTCGAATCCTGAAAAGAGCGACTTGTACCGGCGGATCACCCTGCCGGGCGATCACAAGGAATTCATGCCGTCCGACGGCAAGAAGCCGCTGACGAAGGCGCAGGTTCTTTTGATCAAGCAATGGATCGACGCGGGCGCGTCGCCGAACAAGACGCTCAAGGACCTGAAGGCCGCGGGCATCGAGGTCGCCGCGCCGGTCCCCCCGCTGCCGCCGGCGGCACCCGACTATCGTCCTTTCGCCGCGCAGATCGCGGCTTTGGAAGCGAAACTGCATGTGCGGCTCGTGCCGGTGTCGCAGGTGGCGACCGATGGACTGACCCTGCGCACGGTCAGCGAACCGCAACGGGTCGACGATGCGGTGCTGGTGCAACTGGCGCCGGTCGCGACGCTGATCGTGGACGTGGAGTTGTCGCGCACCAAGGTGACCGACAAGGGGCTCCCCGCCGTGGCCAAGTTTGTGAATCTGCGCCAACTCGATCTGGCGGGCACGGCCGTGACCTCGGCCGGACTCACGGCGCTGACCCCGCTGACGAAACTCCGGCGGATCAACCTGGTGGGCACCGCGGTCGACGACACCGCGGTGGCAACGTTGCGCCGCTTCCCGGCCTTGAAGGAAGTTCACGCTTTCGGTTCGAAAATTTCGGAGTCGACGCTCAGGTTGCTCACCACAGCGCTCGAGCAGGCCGGAAAAAAGGCGCCGCCCGCCAAGGCTGCGCCGGTCAAGGCACCCGCCAAACCAGCGGCGGTGGAAAAGAAGGCGGAGTCATCCGTCACCCCGAAAGCCGCCCCGGCCGCCGTGGAAGCGAAAAAGTCGCTCTAACGATTGCCGCCGGGGGCCGGCCGAGCGGATCTGCACCCCGTTGCCAGCGCGTCGGGCTTTTCCGCTTACAATTTCTGCCGCACGCGTTCGAGCCAGGTCTCGTGGATCATGTGCGACTTTTCCCGCTCCCACTCCTCGGGGCGGAAAACCGAAATCGCCTCCCGGCTCAACCCGGGGACGTCTTTGCCGATCGCCCGCGTGCCTCCTTCGCTGTGTTCCGTCGCGTAGGGTTTGTCCATCGCCACGCCCTGCGCTTTTGCCCACGTCGCGATGTGGGTTTCCGGCAGGTTCCGGATGTCCTGTTCGGACCAAGCCGGGAAATTGAGCTGGCGTTCGAGCCACAATGCGACGGGCCGCGTCACGAAAAATGGCCGGTGACCGACGCCCTTTTCGTAGCCCAGTTCGAAGACCCGGTCGGGAGTCCGGCTCAAGTCCGCCGCCCGCCGTTGCAGATCCTCCAGGTGGCGGAAGGGATCGCCGTTCGGCCGGCGGGCAGGTTGCAGGATGTTGTCCTCGGTGCCGTTGAAGACGAAGGTGGGGCCGCGTGAGGCGTGCAGCGCGTAGATGATCGCGGCCCGGTCGCCGAGAAAGGCCAGGGCTTTGTAGGGCAGGCCCTGACACATCGGCTTGGACGTGTCCCAGTATTCGCCGGGTCCGTCGAGGTTGCCGCCGCCGGCCAGCACGCAGGTCTTCAGGCGGGTCTCGACCGCGCCGGCGAGGGAGAGGATGAATGACCCCATCGAATAACCCATCGCACCGATCCGGGTGGCGTCCACCTCGGGCCGCTGGGCGAGGTAGGAGACGGCTTGCATCACATCGGTGATCATCGCACCGCCGAGCCGGCGGCCCATTTCGTCGGGCGGATAGACCACATCATGGGCCCGGGTCCCCGACTTGCGGTTAATGTTGCGTTCACCTTCGCCCATGGGGTCGTAGGTCAGAACGGCGGCTCCGCCCCGCGCATACGCGATGCCGGCGTAAAGGGCATACCAGCTGAACTTGTCGCCGCCGTGGCCGTTTACGACGATCAGCGCCGGGATTTTTCCGGTGGGCGACTTCGGCCGATAAAGAATCGCCGGCACCCGCAGGCCGAACTGGGTCCCGTAGGTGACGCGTTCCACGATGATGCCGGGTTCCGCTTCGAAGCTCCCATGGGTCTTGGGTTCGAGCGCGGGCAGCGGGGTCGGGATTTTCAGCGCGGCCTTGATTTGCTCCCGCCACGCCTCGGCTTGACGGGGATTGGCCACGGCAGTGGCCGCCAAAAGGAGAAAGATGATCAGGCGCATGGGTGGGGTGGGTTTCAGCTGGGCAACAGGAATGACGACTACCGCGAGCTTCGTTCAAGGCAAACCGTGCGCCCGGCAGTTCCCGCGAGGAGAATGTCGGACGGGAGGCGGGAGTCGGGTGAGTATTTCACGGGCCGGCTTCACACGATCTTCTGCCCCCAGCGCGGACCCCAGACCGTGCGGAAGCCGATGGCGAACGGGCAGCCCGCCCGATTGCCCCAGCGCGCGGCCTCGGCCAGCCGGACCATTGCATGCGCGCTGAGGGGCATCGTCTTTCCCGCGCTCCCGAGGGTGCGGAATTCGTACCGTATTTCCTGCTGGAGGGGACGTCCGGTGCGGACCGCTTCCACGCGGGAGATGAGATCCATGTACTCCGGCATCACGTCGGTCACATCATAATAAACATCGGGCTCGAAATGGTAGGTCTGGACGGGCGTGACGCCGTAGCCGTAGATCAACGGGGTGCGCTGCGAGCGCAGGTCGTGCGAAAGCCCGTGGGAGAACATGATGGCATCCTTGGCGGCCAGTCCGCTGTTGGAATGATCGGGCCAGTGGTCCTCGTGATGGGAGATCAGCGCCACGTCCGGCTTCAGCTCGACGTAGATGTCGGCCAGCTGGCGCTTGAGCTCCAGGCTGCTCGCGTTGGTCTGGTGATAGTTGCCATTGAGGAAGCGTTTTTCGAAACCGAAGCTCTGCGCCAGTTCCACGGCCTCGCGCTTGGTGCGTTCCTCCCGGCCGACCGTGGGCGCCCAGCTCGAGTAGTTGCCCGCGACCGTGATGATGACCACGCGGTGCCCGGCCCGTGCGGCTTGTATCAAGACGCCGCCGGCGCCGATCTCGGCGTCGTCGATGTGGCCCTCGATGACGAGAAAGGTTTTCCGGGGCGCGGGCGCGGTGGCGGCCGGCTTGGTGTCGGCGGCGGGGGAAGTCGCGGCGGAAAGGGCGGTGCCGGCCGCGGCGGCGGCCAGCGCGGAGGCCTTGAGGAAATCGCGGCGGGGAACGGCCTGCGGATCGGGCCTGCCGGCTGGACTTTCCGCTGGGCCATCGATTTTTCCTGACGATTCGCCGGTTTTCATAAAAGGAAGGGGTTTGGGCGTAAGGCTGGGCTCGTGGGAGGGAGGGGTGGGGGGCGACAGAAAATTCGCGGCGCGATGGGGTGGTGCGTGCGGGACGGGGAAGGAGTTACACGGACGCTGGCCGGCGGGGCAAGCCAAGGCCGTCGAAAGGGAAGGCTCGGTGGGGCGGTCAAAGGACCGATCCGCCGCGGTGGTGAAGGCCCGCCATCGCGTTTGCCATTTGGCGCTCGTCAAACGTGAACCGGCCACTTGTTTTGACCCATCCCCTTTCCCGCCCGGCCCGCCCGGGCGACCTCGCCGGCGGGAGCCGGCCTATTCCGGAAACGGATCGCGAGACCTTCTTACCCATGAAAAAATACAACGTTGCAGTCATCGGTTACGGCTGGGTGGCCACCGCGCACATCCCGGCGATCAACGCCACGGCCGACGCCCAGGTCACCGCCATTTATTCGTCGCGGCCGCAGGACGACGCGGCGCTGAGCGCCCGCCATGGCAGCCCGATCAAGAGCTACACCAGCGTCGACGAACTCCTGCGGCAGCCCGACATTCATGCCGTTTCGATTTGCAGCTATCCCAGCGAGCACGCAGCGCACGCCATCGCGGCGGCGAAGGCCGGCAAGCACATCATCCTGGAGAAACCCATTTCGCTCACGCGTGCGGACGCGGCCGCGATTGCCGCGGCGGTGGAAAAGGCCGGCGTGAAAACCTGCGTATGCTTCGAAGGCCGTTTCTCCAGCCAGTTTCAGGTCACGAAATCCATCATCGACGCGGGTCTCCTCGGGACGATCCATTACGGGGAGATCGACTACTATCATGGCATCGGCCCGTGGTACGGGCAGTTCCGCTGGAACACCACGAAGCAGAACGGTGGCAGCAGCCTGCTCTCGGCGGGCTGCCATGCGATGGACGCGCTGATGCTTTGCATGGGCAGCGACGTGGAGGCGGTGACCAGCTATGCGGTCCACTCGCAGAATGCGGTCTTCGCCCAATACGAATACCCGACGACGTCGGTCACGATCGTGAAGTTCCGCGGCGGCCGCATCGGCAAGGTCGCCTCGGTCATCGACTGCATCCAGCCGTATTATCTGCACACCCACCTCGTCGGCAGCGAGGGTTCCCTGCTCGATAACAAATTCCATTCGAACAAAGTCGCCGGGTTGAACAAGCACGCGTGGAGCAACCTTTCGATGAAGATGCTCGATTCGGGCGACGTGTCGGATCACCCCTACCAGTCGCAGTTCGAGGCGTTCTTCGGCGCGCTGGCGGGCGGCCGCGAGATGCCCCTGACGAGCCTGCGCGAAAGCCTGCGTTCGCACCGGGTGGTGCTGGCGGCGGACCAGTCCGCGGCCGAGGGACGGGAAATCCGCCTGACTGCGGACCTCGAACCGCGAGCCTGAGCAACCGCCACCAGCAACCTTTCACCCCCAAGAAGAAATGAAGACGATTCCTTGTTTCAGGAGACTGCTTTTGAGTGTGGCCCTGCTGTTAAGCGCCGTCCGGTCGGAGGCAGCCCAGGCGCCCCTGACGTGGAAGGCCGGCGTGGCGGCCGTGGACCTCACGCCGGACGGCCCGATCTGGATGTCGGGTTATGGCGGGCGGAACCGGCCGAGCGAGGCGGTGGCACAACGCATCTCCGCCAAGGCGCTCGCCATCGAGGATTCCCTGAACACGCGGATGGTCCTCGTGACCCTGGATTTGTCGACCGTGCCGCGGCTGCTGCGCCAGGCCGTGGAGCGGCGGGTGAGGGAGAAGTACGGGCTCCCGCCACAATCCCTGCTGCTGAACGCCTCTCACACCCACTCCGGACCGGTCCTGTCCGGTGCGACCGTGGCCAGAATGGGTGGAGCCAACGCGGCTCCGGAGATTCTCAAGACGGCGGATGCCTATGGGAAAACAGTGGAGGAAAAGATTGTCCAGGTCGTCGGCGAGGCGCTGTCCCGCAGCGCTCCGGTCACGTTGCACTACACCCATGCGCGGGCGGGTTTCGCCATGAACCGGCGGCTGCTAAATGGAACTGTCTATCAGAACAGTCCGAATCCCGACGGGCCGGTCGATCACGATGTGCCGGTGCTGCGCGTGACGGCACCGGACGGAAGCCTGAAGGCCATCCTCTTCGGGTATGCGTGTCACAACACCGTCTCGGGCACGTATTCGATCAATGGCGACTACGCCGGCCACGCCCAGGCTTATCTGGAAGAGGCTCACCCCGGCGCGGTGGCGCTTTTCGTCACCGGGGCCGGGGGCGACCAGAATCCCTATCCGCGGGGCACACTGGAACAGGCGGCCCAGCACGGTCGGGCGATGGCCAACGCGGTCGAGGCCGCGCTCAGTGTCGCAGTGCAACGCCCGGTGTCGGGGCCGTTGCGGAGTGCGATCGGGTATGTCGATCTTGACTACATTGTGCCGGGCCGCGCGGAACTGGATGCCTTGGTCCGCTCGCGTAACAACGCGGAAAAGACCCGGGGTCAGGCCCTGCTGAAAAAACTGGAGACCGACGGCAAGCTCCCCACGAGTTATCCGTGCCCGGTGCAGGTGGTGCGGTTCGGCGTCGACTTGACGTTGATCGCGATCGGCGGCGAGGTGACGGTGGACTATTCGCTCCGGCTCAAGCGGGAACTCGCCGGCGGCCCCGCGGCGGTCTGGGTGGCCGGTTATTCCAATGACGTTTTCGGCTATCTGGGCAGCAAGCGGGTCCTGGTGGAGGGCGGCTACGAGGGCTTTTCCGCCAACACCGGCGGCGACCGGCATTCCGGGCCCTTCGCGCCGACGGCGGAGGATCGGGTCATCGGCAAGGCCTACGAGCTGCTGCAGGCGGTGAACCACTAACGGGGCGCAGCGAAATCTTGCGACAGGGGGCGTCGCGCGCGAGCATGGCGCCTTTCCCCATGACTATCTCCTCCCGGACCTGGAATCTCGCGCGCGGTTTGGCCGCGGCTCTTTTGTTGACTGGCAGCCTGTGGGCGGCGGCGCCCGCGGACGCGTTTCTCGGCCGCTGGGCGTTGACGATCCCGAACGGTGCGGCGGGCTGGCTTGAGGTGAAGCAGGAAGCCGGCTGGCTCGACGGCTCGATCCTCTGGGGCGGCGGCAGCGTGCTGCCGGTGGCCAATGTGGTGATCGCCGACGGTGTCCTCACGGTGACGAGGGTGAGCGACGTGGAGCGGAAGGACGCGGCGGGCAAGGTCGTGCGCAAGCAGCAGACCACCGAGACGATCACCGGGCAGGTGGACGGGGACATGCTTAAGCTCGTGCGCGTGGCGCCGCGCGCCAATGGCAGTGGTTTCGACCGCGCGGAATTTTCCGGCAAGCGCATCCCGGCCCTGCCGCCGCGCCCGAATCTGGCCCAGGTGAAATTCGGCCCGCCGATCCAGCTCCTCAATGGGCGCGATCTCACCGGGTGGCGCTTGATCGATCCGAAGTCGGAGAACGGCTGGTCGATCGAGGGCGGGGCGCTGGTCAACCGGCCGCCGGCGCATGTCGCCGGTCAGCCGCGCCGCCGTTTCGGCAATCTGCAGTCCGACCGTGAATTCGAGGACTTCAATTTAAAGTGCGAGGTCAGCGTGCCGGCGGGCAGCAACAGCGGCGTTTACCTGCGTGGCATCTACGAGGTGCAGGTGGCCGACTCCTACGGCAAGGCGCTCGATTCCCACAACATGGGGGCGATTTACAGCCGCCTCACGCCGACGGCCGCGGCCGAGAAGCCGGCCGGCGAATGGCAGAGCCTCGACGTCACGCTGGTCGACCGGTACGCGACCGTGGTGCTCAATGGCGTGAAGATCATCGACAACCAGCCGCTGCAAGGCTGCACGGGTGGGGCGATGTGGTCCGATCAATTTCGGCCGGGACCGATTTATCTGCAGGGCGATCACGGTGCGGTGTCGTATCGTGCCATGACCCTGCGACCGGTGGTGAAGTGACGGCGGAGACGGGGAGCCGGCGCGGAGGCACCCGGGGCCGGCCCGGCTATTCCAGCGGAGCAAAGAACCGGATGAGATGGTCGACGTGATCGTCGATTCCGACGCCGAGGTGCTCGCAGCCGATCGTGATCGTCTTGCGATCCACCTTGGCGGCGAAGCCCGGGTCCTTGATTTTCTTTTTGATCGAGCTGGCTTTCATCTCCCCGTAGCGGACGGGGTTTAGTTTCCGGTAGGCATAAAAAATGCCGCTGATCTCGTCGCAGGCGAGCAGGGCCGCGGCGAGTTTCGTTTGGGGCAGCGTGGTGTAGCCGTGATAGCCATAGGCGTGCGCCTCGACGGCGTGGATCAGGGCCTCGGGGTAACTCCAGGTCTTGAACCACTGCAGCGATTCGCGCGGATGCGATTCCGGATGCTGCTCGAAATCGATGTCGTGCAGCCGGCCGGTGACATACCAGAGGTTGGGATCCTCCTGAAAGAGGTTCGCGTAGCCCTCCATCGCGGTCGCGACCATCAGGGCATGATGGCGCTGGTAGGTGTCCTGAACGTGCTGTTCGAGGAGTTGCTGCGCTTCGGCTTTGGTGGGCAGGTTCATGGTACGCGGATAAAGCCGGCCCATGATGAGGCGCGCCGCGCCGGGGTCACGGGGGGGCTTGCTGCGGGCGGCGACGAACTAGATCTGCGAATACGACGTTGGCACCACGAAGCGCGTGGTGTTCTTCGACGTATTGTCCGCATACTGCGGCATGTCCTTCAGCTTTATCCAGCGCGGGTCAGGACCGAATTTCTTCCAATTGTTGAGGTGGGTCGCGAGGTCGGAGGCGCAGGTGATGTAGCGCAGATGCGGGAGATTCGGGCCGGCGAGAGCCTGGCCGAAAAACACGGGCGACATGCCGAGGTCCTTCATGACCTCGATTTCACCGGCGTTGAACATCGCCATCTTGCTGAGGGCCTTCAGCTCGCTGTGGCTCTCGTAGTCGCGCATCTCGAAGATGCGGGTGGGGGTTTTGTTCTTCGAGAAGGCGGGCACCGCGAGGTGCGGCATGCCGGCGAAGCCGCGTAGCAACCACGTGTCGACGCGTTCGAACGCGGGCGTCGCCTTCTTGACTTGCAGATAGTCGG
The DNA here is from genome assembly GCA_947442255.1 of Opitutia bacterium. Next base: position 98,720 of record CANEVO010000003.1, on the reverse strand, counting down.
CACCGGCTTTTTGCACCGCGGGGTCGTCGTTCAAGTCGGCGCTGACGCTGACGAACGATTCGAACGACCGGTGCGTGATGAGCACCCAGACGGGGCTGTCGGCTTTGGGCGTTTGGGTGACGGCTTTCTTGTCGACGTCCACCTCGGTAAAAACACCGACATTCGCGATGCCGCGCTTGTTGAGCGCCGGGATGAAGGCGTTTTCGAGATAGCCGGCGAGCAACGTCGCGGGTGCACCCGCCTTCAGGCGATAGGATCGGAGTTCATAGTAGTCCGGGCCGGAACCGGTGGCACTTGCGGCCCTGGCGGTGGGGGCGGCGAGACCGGCGACGGTGGTCGCGGCGCTGGCGGCAAGGGAGGTTTTCAAGAAATCGCGGCGGGTGGAGTGGTTCATTGGAAACTACGATAAGAACACGGCGGGATTGCGGCGCACAATGCCGATTTTCCGACGGCCCGCGGGGCGGGAGCCCTTCAGTGCTTACGGCCGCGCGCCGATGCCGAATCGCATCGGCGGGGCGCCGCGGGGATGAGCGCCGATGTCCGGGGAAGTGCCCCGCGGGCCCGGGCTGAAATTCGGCAGCCACTCACCGGCGGCGACGCCGGGGCTGTTGGGAGCAAGTTGGAATACGCCCGTGTTCGTCGCGGGATCGAATCCGGCTCCGGCCGCGTAGGTGGGTTCGCCGCGCACGCCATGGGCTTCCTGTCCGGGCGGGCATTGTCCGTTGTACAGATCGTGGTCGTAGCTGTTATCGATGTTCGCCGGGTTCGAACTCAGGCTGTGATTGCGGGGCTCCCGCACGTGGAGGATGTTGTTGCGCGAGGTCGTGTGCTTCACGATTCGCGAGCCGCCGAGGCCTCCGGTCGGCAGCCAGCCTTCGTCGCGAAACACGGTGTTGTGGAAAATATACATGTGGCCGGTCATCCATTGCTCGCCGCCCGCAAAACCCATCTTGATGAAGTTGCCGCCACCGGCGTCCGGTCGCGCCTGGCTGCGCCCGACGACATTGCGCCAGAGGTAAAGCGGGCCGATCGAGGTGGCGGCGTTGCCGATCCCCATCATCGTTTGCTCGATGTAGTTGTCCCACACGCGCGTGTTGCGATTGCCGCCCTCCACCTCGAGGCCGTCGTCCCAGCAGTGGCTCACCACGTTGCCGTAGATGTCGGAATCAGGCCCGGGCGCGCCCTTGAAGCTGCCGTTGCTCCCGCCGCCGATGACGTCGTTGAACATGTGCGATAAGTCCGACCGGCACTCGTTGTAGCGGATCACGTGGTTGCCCGCCGTGTTGAACAAACTGATCGCCTGCGGTCCCATCGAATGAGTCGGGTAAACGGGCTCGGACCAGTTGCTGCCGTCGAACGTGGGGTCATGCAGCCGGCAGCGCTGGACCACCAGGCGCTGCAAGGTCGGACTCCTAGAACTGATCGCCGACTCCATGTCGAAGCCGAAGCCCGTCTTGGGATTCAGCCGTCCCCAGTCCGCGATGTCGCAATCCTCGATGACGATGTTCCCGCCGCCGGCGATGACGATGGCGTTGGCCCGGCCGTTGCCGGGTTTGTCGGCCGCGCCGGCGCCCCGCAGCTTGAAGCCGCGCACGATCACGTAGGAAGCATCGATCGTGATGCAGACATCGTGCTGGTGGCGCACGTCGATCGTCGTGCCGCGGCCGTCGTAGACGCGGTAGGCGCCGGGAGCGCCCGACTGGGTGATCGCCAGCGGCTCGGTCCGGTTTGCGATGCGCACGGTTTCGCCGACGGGAAATTCCTCGCTCCACGTGGTCGCTTTCAAGCGGGCCTGCGTCCGCGTCCCGGAGAGCGTGAGCTCGATCTCGTAGGTGGTGGCCGGCGAAAGTTGAACGATGCTGCCGCGATAATCGGTGAGATCCTCCTCGGTGCCGGCGATGGGGTTGTAGCGCAGCGGCAATCCCTCCTGCCATTCCGCGGCACCTTGCGGACGGAAGCGTACGAGCACCGGTTGATCGAGCGACCCGCCCGGCGGCGACCAGTAGAGTCCCAGGCAATGAAACGTCGGGATGGCGAACGGCTCGCCGGGAGCGCGGGCGGTTTCAGCCGGGGTGGCGGAGTGGGCGAGCGGCAGCCGGCACGCCAGAAAAAATAAAATCGCGAGTGCGGCGAGGCGAGGGAGCTGGGGCGCCCTTGCGGCGGTTTGTCTCACCGAGCGTGCGACCGTCGGGCTCATGGCGTGGAAGCATTCTTCGCCGGAGCGGAGGGAGGCGCCTCGTGCCCGGCGGCGCGGTGGAGTTGCCAGGAATTCCATAGATTGTGCCAGATCACGTAACAGGTCGGGCCCAGCGCGATCAGCGGGCTGGCGTAGGTCAGCGCCAGATAGATGGTGAAGGTCGTGTTTTTCTGCCCGAGCGACTGGCTGCCTTCGCGGGAAAATTCGCGTCCGCCGATCATCCGCCCCAAAGCGAAATTGGCCGCGCACACCAGCAGGGTGGTGCCGGCGATCTGCGCGAGGACGATCTGCGGCGTATCGGCGTGCCGGCGCAGGAAATCGGAGCCGTTGGCCGTGATGAGAAACATCGCCGTCACCCACATGCCAAACGAGAGGTTGCGCAACTTCCCCGGCCAGGCTTCGGCCGCGGCGTGGACGGCCCGGACCAGCCACGCGACACCCATCGGCACGAATACAACCAAGCCCACGCTGCCGAGTACCTGCGCGAAGAGCTGGGGTGTGGCGCGACCGAGAACCACGGGCAGGATCACCGGCAGGAGCGCGGTGATCACGATGTTGGTCAGGAGGAAGGCTCCGATGACATATTCAACCCGGCCGCGGAGGAAGCTGATGATGACGGGAGCCGCCGTCGCCGTGGGGGTGATACCGCAAAAAAAGCCCGCGAGCGCGATGTCACGACCGCCGATGACCCAGCCCACGCCCCAACCGACGACCCCCATCGCCAGATTGGCGAGCAGCAGGAGTACGTGACTACGATGCCATACGTGGTGTGACAGCCGGGTCTGCAGAAAAACCAAGAACAGCATCGCCATCACCAGCCACGGAATCGCGCTGGACAACGCGTACGCCTCGGGGATGAAGGCCCCGAGGAGAATGGCGATAAGGATGGCGGCGGTGCGCGAAAAGCCGGGTTTCACGATGAGTTGAACGGGCAACGTAAACTTGCCGCGCGGGCCAATGCAACGGTCCAACTCCGGGCCGAAACGGCGGGGTGCTCCCCGCGCTCACGGACCTGGCCGGCTCAGGGTCGCCCGATCGCCGCTCCACGGACACTCGTCAAACCGGAGCTTTCATTGGGGCCCGGCTGCCTTAGCTCATGCCCGTTGCTCATGCCTCACTCCTAGGACCACGCTTGGAAATGGCGCGAATGGATTTTCGCCCTGGGGTTGATCGCGACCGTGTTCCTCGCCTACGCGCCGGCCTGGCACGGCGGGTTTCTGTGGGACGACGACGGTCATGTCACGCGGGCGGACTTGCGATCGAACGAGGGGCTAGGGCGCATCTGGGCCGAGCCGGGCGCCACGCAGCAGTATTATCCGGTGCTGCACACGGCGTTCTGGCTGGAGCACCGGGTGTTCGGCGACCGGCCGACGGGCTATCATTTCGTCAATCTCGCGCTGCACGGCCTTAACGTCCTCCTCCTGCTTGCCGTGCTACGGCGCCTGCGGCTCCGCGGGGCGTGGCTCGCCGCCGGCATCTTTGCGCTCCATCCGGTGATGGTGGAATCGGTGGCCTGGATCACCGAATTGAAGAACACGCTGTCGGGGGCGTTCTATTTCGGCGCGGCGCTGGCCTATTTGCGTTTCGATGCCGAACGCCGCGGCCGGTGGTATGCCCTTGCGCTGGGACTGTTCATACTGGCGCTGGGGAGCAAGACCGTGACGGCCACGCTGCCCGGCGCCCTGCTCGTGATTTTTTGGTGGCAGCGCGGGGCGCTTGCGTGGGCGTTCGGCGATCGGGTGGGGGCACGATCAGTGGCGTTCGCTGGAGCCGCGTTGCTGCTCGGGCTGGGAATCCTGCCGTGCCGGCAGAGCCGGATCTATCGGGATGCGGAAACGCTTTACCGTGCGACGATCGCCCGCAATCCCGCCTGCTGGCTGGCGTACAGCAATCTCGGCATGGTGGTCCAGCAGCGCCGGGCCTACGACGAGGCGATCACGCTCTACGAGACGGCGCTGAAACTGCGGCCGCAGGACGTGACCACGTATTACAACCTCGGCAGCGCGCTGGCCGTCCAGCGACGGCTGCCCGCGGCGGTGGAGGCCCTGAAGACCGCGGTGCGTTTGCGGCCAACCGACGCCAAGGCGCATCACAATCTCGGCAACGCTCTGGCGGAACTCGGGCGGTTGGCCGAGGCGGAAATCCATTTTGCCGCCGCGGTGCGGCTGCGCCCCGATTTCACGGCCGCGCGGCGGAGCCTTGGTTTCGTTCAACTCGACAACGGCCGTCCGGCGGAGGCGGCCCGGCAACTGGCGGAGTTGTTGAAGGTAAATCCCCGGGATGCGGAGGTGCAGGCGGCGCTCGAGGCCCTCGCCAAGGCCGGCTACCGCGCGGCGCTGTAACCGGATGCCGCCTTTGTCAGCGGCGCACTCCTGCGGTGGAGGGTGTCAGGCCCGCCACCGTTTCAGGTTGGCGGCGACAAACCCGTCGTCGACGAGCCACGGATACGCCCGGGCGACGCGGCTGATCTCGGCGCTTTGCCCGGGGGAAAGTTTTTCGTGCGGATCGAGACACGCCGTCGTGGCCAGCAGGCCCTGCCGCCGGAGGACCTCGTGAATTCCGGGCAGACAACCGGCGAAATTGTGCGCCGCGTCGAAGATGGCGGCGTTCATGTCGGTGAGCGCGGCGTTGCGCTCGAGCCACGCGGATTCGAGGAGGGGCTTGCCGCGCGCCTGCTTGATTTCTGCCAGGAGCCGGACGGCGGCCTGCGTCCAGACGCCCCACTGGCCAAGCAGCCCGCCTTCGATGTAGCGAGTGCGGCCGGCAAACGTGAACGGCGTGAGCAGGTCGGCGATGATGTTGTCGTCGTTGCCGGTGTAGAGCGCGACGTCGTCGCGCCCGGCTTCGAGCACCGCGCGTACGACATCAAGGGTCCGATAGCGGTTGAAGGGTGCGATCTTGACCGCGACGAGCTGCGGGATCTCGGCAAACGCCCGCCAGAAGCGGTAGGAGAAAACGCGACCGCCGACCGCGGGCTGGAGATAGAATCCGATGAGGGGAATCTCCTGCGCGACGGCTTTGCAGTGGGCGAGCACCGCCCGTTCCTCGTCGCCGGCCCACGCTCCGAGACTGAGCAAACCTGCCTGATAGCCGAGACCGCAGGCGGTGCGCGCTTCCCGCAGGGCTTGGGGCGTGCGGCCGCAGAGCCCGGCGATCAGCGCGAACGGCCGGGGTTTCGGGGCGAGCCACGCCGCCGCCGTTTCGGCGGCCAGTTTCAGCACGGGCGCATAAAGCCCGACCTTCGGATCGCGAATCGCGAACTGGGTGGAATGCACGCCGACCGCGAGCCCGCCGCTGCCGGCGTCGAGGTAGTAGCGGATAACGGCGCGCTGTTGGGCTTCGTCCCAACGGCGGTTGCGTCGCAGGGCGAGGGGCAGCGCCGGGATCACTTGGCCTTCACGCAGATGGGAGCGGAGATCGAACGACATCGGTAAGGGCGATTACGGGTTAGAATTTGCCGTCGCGGCGTTCGAACCCGGTGGGTTTGCCCCACGTCTGGCCGCCAAGGCGCAGCCACGCGGCGACCCATGCGATCATCTGGTCGACGGAGGTGGCGGGTGGGCCGAAGAGCCGGTGCGACCGGGCGGCGTTGTTGAGCAATGCGGTGGGCGCTTCAGTGCCGGTGATTGTTACGGGGCGGTCGAGCGCCGCGCCAAACCGGTGGGCGAGCTCGCGCACCGAAAGGGTTTCCGCCCCGGTGATGTTGAGCGGTACGGCCGGCGAGGCGGCCACCTCCACCGCCCGGATGCAATGGGCGACGGCATCGTTCTGCCAGATGACATTCACGTAGCCGGTCGTCACATCGACGGGCTGGCCCGCGAAGACGCGCTGCCCGATGTCACCCAGCAGGCCGTAGCGAAATTCCACGGAGTAGTTCAGTCGGATGAGCGCGATGGGGTTGCCATGCTCCGCCGAGGCCCTGGCGAAGGTTTGCTCGCGCGCGAGGCACGACGCGGCGTAGTCGCCCACGGGTCCGGGCACGATGCTCTCGGTGGCGCCGCCCGACGTTGGATCGACGAAGGGGTAAATGTTTCCCGAGGACAGCGCGACGATGCGCGAACGCGGGAATCGGGCGGCGACGGTCGCGGGCAGCACCACGTTGGTCGCGTGCAACAATGCCGATGAGTTCGCCGTGCCGAATTTCACACCCGCGAGGAAGAAAATGGTCCCGGCTTCCGGCAGGGCGGCGAGTTCGGCGGCGTTCGCCAGATCGCAGGGCAGGACCTCGACTCCCAGCCGGGTGAAATCCGCGGCGTCGCGCAGGGTGCGAAACCGGGAAACGGCGAGCACGCGATCGTTGCGGCCGAGTTGGTTGAGCGCGCGGCGCAGCATGACGGTGAGGTGCAGCCCCATCTTGCCACCCGCGCCCAACACCAGAAACGGCCCCGTGGCGGTCGCCAGCGACGCGGCGACGGCCACCGGCGGCTGACTGAGGAAATCGTCAATCGCCTCGGGCGAACACGGCAGTCCGGGCGGGATAGAAGATTGCGGGGAGACGGGCATGGGGAGGAACCAAACGCCGACGGGGGATTGCAGGGCAGGCAAGGCAAAATGTTTTAGGAGGGATTTTTGGGCGGTAAAACGGATGGCCGGATTCGGACGGTCAGCGTTCTCCCGATTGGGGGGGGAGGGACTGCACGGGTCCGGGAGGAGCGGACAAAGTTTCCCCGTGCCAATGAGGGCCGTTTCCGTTTCGCTTTGGCGCCTCGTGAAGATCGTCGGATAACGGTTTCGGACTTACCCCTCATTCATGAAATCCCCCCTTTCTCTCCCGCGCCTCGGGCGGCCGACGGCCCTTTCGATTCTCGCGCTGATCCCGGTGGTGGCTGGGGCCGCCCAGCCCGCGGGTGCGACCGATATCGGATCGCGACGGGAATTGTTTGTCGACGAGGCCTTGGTGGAGCGCGTGACGGGAAAGGCGGAATTGCGGCTGCATCAACCGGTGCCGCAGGAGATCGTCATCGTGCACGATGCGCCGTGGGAGGGGAGCGGCAGCGGCTATCACAGTATCTTTCAGGACGGCGACCGCTACCGCATGTATTACAAGGCGTGGCAACTCACGGTCACCCCGGGCAAACTCAACACCAGCGAGCACCCGACCTTCTGCTGCTACGCCGAGAGCAATGACGGGATCCACTGGCGCAAGCCCGAGTTGGGACTGCATGAATTCAAGGGCTCGAAGGCCAACAACATTGTCTTTGTCGGCGAGCAGATCGGGCGGGGCAAGACGCAGCCGGGCGAACCGGCGGTTTTCAAAGACGAGAATCCGAATGCGCCGGCGGACGCGCGTTACAAGGCGCTGCTGCCGGTCGGGTATGGGTCCGCCGACAAACGCCGGGCCTTGCAGGCCTTCAAATCGCCGGATGGGTTGCACTGGTCGCCGTTGGGTGAAACGCCGATCATCACGGACGGCGCTTTCGATTCGCAGAATCTCGCTTTCTGGGACGGTACGCGGGGCGAGTACCGGGCGTATTGGCGTTACTTCACCGCCGGGGTGATCGACGAGAAAGCTTGGAAGCCCGAGGGGCACCGCGCCATCCGCACGGCTACTTCGAAGGATTTTCTTCACTGGGAAAACCAAGCCGACCTCGCCTACGTGGATTCGCCGAGCGAGCAACTCTACACCAACCAGATCAAACCCTACTACCGCGCCTCGCACGTGCTGATCGGCTTTCCCGCGCGCTATATCGAGCGCGGGTGGTCGGACTCGATGCGCGCCCTGCCGGAGCGCGAGCATCGCGAGTGGCGGGCGCAAGCCTCGTTGCGTTACGGGGTCGCCCTCACCGAGGGTTTGTTCATGGCGAGTCGCGACGGAGTGAATTTCAAGCGTTGGAACGAGGCCTTTCTGCCGCCGGGCATCGAACGCCCGGGCACGTGGGCCTATGGCCACCAGTACATCGGCTGGCACATCGTGGAAACCAAGTCCGCGCTCGAAGGCGCGCCGAACGAACTTTCGCTCTACGCCGCCGAGAGCTACTGGACAGGCAACAGCAGCGCCCTGCGCCGCTACACGTTGCGGCTGGATGGATTCGTTTCCGCCCATGCGCCGATGAGCGGAGGCGAACTCGTTACGAAGCCGCTGATCTTCAAGGGCGGCCGGCTGGCGCTGAATTTCGCGACGTCGGCCGCCGGTGACGTCCGGATCGAATTGCAGGACGCCGCCGGCCGGCCGCTGCCCGGCTTCACGCTGGAGGACTGCCCGCCCATTTTCGGCGATACGATCGAGCGCGGCGTTGCATGGAAAGGTGGCGGGGATGTGAGTGCCCTCGCCGGAAAGCCGGTGCGCCTGCGCTTCGTGTTGCGGGACGCCGACGTGTATGCGTTCCGGTTTTCGGAGTAGGAGATCGATGCCGAATCCAAGCCCCGCGCCGTTCCTGCGCTGCGCTCGGCGACGGGCGACCATTTCCTTTGCCAACGCGTTGTTCCGGCCGGCATAAGAGCGCTCAAAATCATCCATGACGAAAACAGCGATCCCCAGTGGCATCTGGTCGGCGACACCCACGCCTTTCACGCCGGAACTTCAGGTGGACGTGCCTTCCGTTCGCCGGCTCGTCTACCACCACGTGAAAATGGGAGTCGCGGGAGTTATGCTCGCGGGCACCTGTGGCGAAGGGCCCTGGCTGCGGGAGCGTGACCGGGAGGCCTTGGTGCGCGGGACGGTGGAGGCCAGCGGAGGACGCTTGCGCGTCGCGATGCAGGTCACGGATAACTCGGCGGCCCGGGTGCTCGACAACGCCGAAGCGGCGGCCCGCTGGGGTGCGGAGATCGCGGTCGTGGCCCAGCCGTTTTTCTTTTTCAACGCGACGCCGGACCGCCAGCTCGCGTTCTATCGGGAAATTGTACGGTGCAGTCCGCTGCCCGTGGGCTTTTACGACCGCGGCGCTGCCAGTCCCTACGTGCTGCCCGAATCTCACCTCGAGGAATTGCTCGCTGAACCCCGCTTGATCGTGGTGAAGGACAGTTCGGTCAACGAAGCCCGCCGCGACTGCTACCTGGCCGCGCGACGTCGCCGGCCGGAGCTGGCTGTGTTCACTGGCGATGAGTTCACCTGCGCCCAGTACCTGCAGGCGGGCTACGACGGCGCTCTCTTGGGCGGGGGGATTTTCAATGGCAGGCTGGCGGTACGCATCCTCGCGGCGGTCCGAACCGGGGATTTCGCGACCGCGGAAAAATTGCAGGCGCGCATGAACGACCTGATGTATCGGGTTTACGGCGGGAAAAAAATCGAATGCTGGATGACCGGGTTGAAGGAGCTGCTCGTGCAGATGAAAGTCTTCTCGCACCAGGAGAACTTGCTCGGCTATCCGCTGACCGAAACCTGCCGCACGGAAATCACCGCGGCGGTTTCCGGTGCGGACGGACTGGGATTCCGGGAGGATTTGTTTGGAGTGGCGGCGGTGGGAGCGGCGGGTTAACGCTCGCGACCATGCCGCCTCCGTCCGACTTCCCGCTGCCCTACACGGACACGAAGCCGCAGGGCTCGGCTGATTTCTACTACGGCATCAACGCGACCTTTCGTTTCCTGCTGCGCCGGCTGGGGATGGACGGCTGGCAACGCTACCTCGAGGAAATGGGCCGCGGCTATTTTGCGCCGGTCAATCGCAGCTGGCGCGAGGGCGGCCTGCCGGCGATCGCGCGTTACTGGCGGGCGTTCTTTGACGCCGAGCCCGGTGCCCGGGTCGATGTCACCGAGCAGGCCGACCGGGTCGAGGTGGTGGTGCACGAATGCCCGGCGATCAAGCACCTGCGGGCCGGCGGGCGGGAAATCGTCCGGGAGTATTGCCAGCATTGTTTTATTTTGGGCAACGCCCGGGCGGAGGCCGCGGGTTTCACGATGCGGCTGGCCGGGGGCAACGGCTCCTGCCGGCACACCTTTGCGACCCCGGCGGCGGCCTTGCCGCCGCAGCTTCCCCACCAGATCGAGGAGGCCCGCTGATGCTCGGCACCTACGATTTCTGCGGCCACTACGAGTGGACGTTTGCGTGGATGGAAAGGGCCGGCGGCCATGAGCTCCTCCGCGACTATTGGAACGAGGCGATCAACCACGACAGCCAGCGTCATGCGCGCGAGTTGATCCAGAGTCAGGGTTTTGCGGGCATGGCCAAATACTGGGGCCACACGCTGACGGAGGAATCACCCGAGCTCGCCTTTTCCATCACGCAGAAGCCGGACGTGTTTCGCATCGACATGCATTCCTGCCCGTCGAAGGGATTTCTGCTGCGCAACGGCCTCCAGCAACACCGGGATTATTGCGATCACTGTATGGGCTGGATCGGTCCGATGATGGCGGAGTCGGGTTTTGTCATCGATCACGAGCATAACCACTGCGGCCAGTGTTGGTGGGAACTCCGCGCCGCCGGAGCGACGGGCGGGCTGTCAGCGTCGGGCGAAGTCGCGGGGCCCAAGGACGTCCGCTTGCAGGCCAACTGGCGGCCGCCCGGATCGACGCTCGATCGCTACGACAAGGCGACGGATCCGGACGACAAGAAGACGGTGACGTAGCGGCGAACAGTCCCGAGGCATTTGCGCCAGACTGGAGGAGCGGCTTTTTGCCGCGATTCCGATCTCGCCGCAGAAATCTTCATTTCGCCGTGTAGCCGCCGTCGACGACGAGGTTCGTGCCGGTGACGTAGGTGGCGGCGTCGCTGAGCAGGAACACGACGGCTCCGCTGATCTCGGGCGCGTCGGCCATCCGGCCGAGCATGGTGGCTTTCGCGTAGCGTTCGAGGAAGGCGGGCGGCGGCGGCTTCTCCGGATTGTAGATGCCGCCGGGCGAGACCACGTTGACGCGTACGTTTTGCGGGCCGTAGTGCGACGCGAGGTAGCGCGTGAGATTGATCATGCCGCCCTTATGGAAAAAATAATCCGGCGGCGCGGTCATCGTGGTGCCCTCGTACAGCGCCGGGTTCATGCCGATCATGCCCTGCATCGAGGCGATGTTGACGATGCTGCCGCCGCCGCTCCGGGCCATCGCGTCGCCGAGGGCGCGCACGACGGCGAAGAACCCGGTGGCGTTCACCGCCATCGACTCCCTCCAGGCGGAAAGGTCGTCGGCCATCGAACGCATCGGGCGGGTAACGGCATTGAACACGACTCCGTCGATTCTACCGTGGGCCGCGAGCACCCGGTCGCGCAGCGCGTGGATCGACGCCTCGTCGCCGAGGTCGACCTGCTCGGGGTGGACGGCCCGACCGGCGGCGCGTTGGGCCGCGAGCTGCGCTTCGACTTTGGTCCGGTCGCGCGAAGCGACGATCAGCGTGGCGCCGCTGGCGGCGATGCCGGTGGCGAGCGCGCGCCCGAGCAGGCCGGTGCCGCCGCACTGGACGACGACCTTGCCGGCGAGGGAGAACGACGGGGCCTCAGCTTGCATACGGGGAGGTTGCCGCCGGTTTCAGCGGGGCGGGCAGGGTGCCAATTTCGCTTCGAAACAGCTCAAGGCGCTGTTTTGCATAGGTCGCCAAGCCGATGACGTCGGCGCCGAGGTTGAAAACCTGATGTCCCTCGCTGACCAAGTCGGCAAAGGGAGCGAACAAGCCGGCGGTCATGGCAAACTTGCCGTGCTGCCGGGCCGCGGCGGCCACGCGTTTCCGCGCCGCGACGACTTCCGGGGCGTTGAGCTGGCCGACCTTGCCGATGCGGTGGCTGAAATCGCCGGGGCCGAAAAGCAGGCCGTTGAATCCGGGGACGGCGGCGATTTTCTCCACGTTCTCGAGCGCCTCGGGCGACTCGATCTGGAGGATGACGACGCGCTCCGCGTTGCTATGGCGGAGATATTCCTCGACGGGAATCTGGCAGAAATGCCCGTCGACGTTGCCGCCATCAAGGGCGCGCTTGCCGACGGGGTGAAATCGCACCCATTCAACGATCTGCCGGGCTTCCTTTTCGTCGGCCACATGAGGCACGATGATGCCGGTGGCCCCAGCCTCCAGCGGGCGGACGTAGTCGCTGTAGCTACCGCGGGTGACGCGGACGAGCGTGTCGATATTATGGATGCGGGCGGCGCGAATCTGGTTTTCGAGGCCGAGCCAGTCGTTGGGCACGTGTTCGTTGCAGAGCCAGACGGCGTCGATGCCGGAAAGGCCGGCGATTTCGATGACGCGCGGATCCGAAAGATTCAGCTTCAAGACGGTCGGGAGCTGGCCCTGGCGGAGCAGCGCCAACACGCGACTGGGGCGGGTATTCATAGAAGAAATTTAAAGCGCGGCCATGATTTCCCCGATCTCGACGCGGCGCGAGCCTTCGGTGCGACTGCGCATGCCGGCGATGAGGATGCTCATGAGCTCGATGGTTTCGGCAAAAGGGAAGGGCGGCTGTCCGTTGCGCACGAAATCGATGAAGCTCCCGATCTGCCCGCGAAACGCGGTGTAGGTGTCCGCGAGTTTGACGGTGACGATTCCCCCCGTGCCGCAGAGCTGCAGCGTGCCAAAAGTGGCGCCACCGTCGTAAATCACGGGCACCGTAATCTGCACGCCGGTGCGATGAGTGAGCTGGGCGACTTCGACGCCGGGGGCGGACTCCAGGCGCACCGATAAGAAACCCGGCCCTAGAATCCGCAGGAGCGGTTCGAGCACGTGGATGCCGTAGCGGTCCCACGTCTTGCAGGTCAGCGCGGAAATCCAGCGAAGTTCGCCGACCGCGGGATGGATGGTGCCCGGGAGAAACGGGGCGAGCTCGGGTGCGTAGCGCAGGCCGCTGGAGGAGAGGAGCCGGGCGCCGGCCTTTTCCCAAGCGATGAATGTGCGCAGATCCTCGAGCGTGAGCGCCAACGGTTTGTCGACGAAGACCGGCAGGCCCGCCTCGATGAACGGACGGGCGCGCCGCACATGGTCGAAGCCATCGTCGGTGGCGATCAGGACGGCGTCGACGTGGCCGATCACGTCTTCGGGGCGGGCGACGAGGTGCGGAATGAGCGCGGCGGCAGCCACCGCGGGCGCTTCGGCGGGGTTGTCGGTCCAAAGATGGGTCACGCGGGCGCCCGGCACGCGCACCGAGCCGGCGGGCTGGGCGTCGAGATAACGCGGAATCACCGGATACGGGCATGCCGCCATGGTCGATTGATCGTAGCCGTTGACGATGGCGGACCAGGAATACGGATGCCCGTTGCCGGGGATCATGCCCAGCATGGCGAGACGAAGCTCGCGAGTGGAATTACGGGCGGAATCAGGCATCGCGGGATAGCTCGGCACAGGAGACGCGTGCTCCGCGCTTGGCGGAGGCGAGGGCGGCGAGATTGAAACGCAGCGTCTGAGCCGCCGCTTCCAATGAACACAGGCGCGAGGGCCGGCCTTCGATTTGGTCGAGAAACGCATTCGCCTGCGCGATGAAATGCGCGTCGCGTTCGACGGGCGGTGCCTCGTGCCACGTCCAGTCGCTCGCGCCGGCCGGGAAGGTGCCCCAGCGCTGCCGGTGAAACTCGATCTTCACGCTGCCACCGGCCGCGTTGAACTGCAGCGCGATTTCATTGGGCGCCTGAAACTGGTTGAGGGTGTAGTTGACGAGCACGCGGCCGCCGCCGTGGCGCGCGCTGACGTGGACGGTATCCTCGACGTTGACGTCCGGCAGGCCGAGGTGCGCGCAGTCGCAGAGCACGCTTGCCGTGGGTCCGAGCACGCCTTCCATCCAGTTGGCGATGTGGGTGAGTGCATCCTGAATCGCGCCGCCGCCCGTCGCATGGTCGCGATAGTAGGTTTGGGCGTAGGCGGGGCGGAAGACATGAAACGGCTGGCCGCAATTCGCGGTGGCCTGAAGCACCGGCCCGAAATCGCCGCGGGCAAGAAATTCCCTGGCGGCGATGAGAAACGGATAGACGTGCAACACATAGGCCACGGCGACCTGCCGGCCGGACGTGGCACGGGCCGCAAACAGTTCGTCGAGCCCGGCGAGCGAATGGGAGAGCGGCTTTTCGATGAGTGCGTGTTGACCGGCCGCGAGTGCTTCCAGCGCAAACGGAATATGCAGGGGTGCGGGGGTACAGATGACCACGGTATCGAACTCGGCGTCCCCCATGGCGGACGCTGCACCGGTCCTGGTCGGCACGCCGTAGGTGCTGGCGATGCGCTCCAGCAGGGTCGGATTGGTGTCGCAGGCGGTGACGCGGGTCCGGCCCGTCTGCAAGAAGCAGCGGAGGTGGCGTTCGCCGATGCTGCCGCAGCCGATGATGAGAGCGGAGTGGGGCAACATGAAGTGCGCCGTTTTGTGGCGGTCTTTGCCCCCGGTCAACTCCCTGCGAGCGGCCCGGGCATGACGGAGGTGGACGTCTCTTCAGAAAAAAGCTGTGAACGGGACCGGGATTTTATGAAGGTGAAAACGTTCTCCAACCCCGGTCCCCCATGAATACTTCCCGTTCGCTGCTGCTCTCCATGCTCGTCGTGCTTTGCCCGTCCGTGCTTTCGCTCTCCGCCGCGGACGCGCCGGCGTGGGTGGTGGGGGCCGCCCGGGTCGATATCACGCCCGACTACCCGGTGCGGCTCAGCGGCTACGGGGGCCGGCGCACCGAAAGCGAGGGCGTGAAGCAGCACATTTTTGCCAAGGCGATCGCGTTCGGCAGCGATGGTGACGGGCCGGCCGTGCTGGTGACGATCGATAATCTGGGGGTGCCCGCCAGTATGCGTGTCGAACTGATCCGGCGTCTCGCGGCCCGGACGAAGGTCGTGGGCGAGCGCGTGGCCCTTGGCTCCAGTCACACGCACAGCGCCCCGATGCTGGCGGGCGTGGGCGTCGATCAATTCGGCTCGACGCTCTTCGGCACGAGCATTCCCGCCGATCACTGGGCAAACATCCAGCGCTATACCCGCGAGTTGAACGACAAGCTCGAGCAGGTCGCCCTCGCGGCGCTGGCGGACCGCCAGCCGGCCGCCCTCGCGTGGGGCGCGGGTCATGTCAGTTTCGCCCACAATCGCCGCGTCTACGCGTTCCGGCCGGAAGACCACTCGCTGCCCGTGCTCCGCGTGACGGGAGCCGACGGCAAGGTGCGCGCCGTGCTGACGAGTTATGCGTGTCACTGCACGACGGTGGGCTTCAATTTTATCCACGGCGACTGGGCCGGGTGCGCGCAGGAGTACTTGGAGAAGGAATTTCCCGGTGCCATCGCCCTCACCGCGATCGGGTGCGGGGCGGATCAGAACCCAAATCCGCGCGGCACGTACGAGCATGTTGAAACCTACGGCACCGCCCTCGGAACCGAGGCAAAACGACTGCTGGCGACGAAGCTCAAGCCGCTGTCCGGTCCGCTGGAATGTCGCACGCGCGAGATTGCGCTGCCCTTCGACCGGCTGCCGACGCGCGCCGAGTGGGAGGCGAAGGCGAAGGACAAGGCCGCGGCCGTCGCCTATCATGCGGCCACGCAGCTGGCGAAGCTCGACCGGGGCGAAACGCTTCCGACCGCCCTGCCTTATCTGGTGCAGGTCTGGAATTTCGGTCCCGATCTTGCGATGGTTTTCCTGCCCGGCGAGGTCGTCGTGGACTACTCTTTGCGACTGAAGCGCGAGTTGGATTCGGAGCGGCTTTGGGTCAACGGCTACTCCAACGACGTGCCGTGCTACATCCCCTCGGAGCGTGTCCTCGAGGAGGGCGGTTACGAAGGGGGCGGCGCCATGTTGTATTACAACCGGCCCAACCGTTTCGCGCCCGGCGTTGAGAACCGGATCGTGGACGCGGTCCACGCTTTGATGCCCTCCGCATTCCGGCGGCCGCATTGAGTCGCTTGGGCTGGAGATGGGATCGCCGCGCCGTTCCTGGCAAAAGCCGACCGCCTTTACTTTTTGCTGTAAGCCGGCGCTGACCGTGGCGCAAAGTAAGCGTCTCTCCGATCACCCCTGTTCACCGGCTTGATGCCCTTCAATCACCCCCTGTCTCGATGAACGTTCGTCTTCTCGCGTGTTGTTTCCTTGCCGGTGTGCTGTCCAGTCGGGCGGCCACGCCCCCGGCGCTTTCGCCCAACCCGGGCGAGCACATCGCGCTCGTCGGCAATACGCTGGCCGACCGCATGCAGCATCACGGCTGGCTGGAGACGATGATCCACGCGCGCTATCCGTCGCACCGGTTGGTGATGCGCAATCTTGGCTTCGCCGGCGACGAAGTGGCGATGCGGGCGCGCTCGCAGAATTTCGGTACGCCCGAGGAATGGCTGACGCGGGTCCAGGCCAGCACGATCCTCGCCTTCTTCGGCTTCAACGAGTCTTTCCGCGGCGCGGAGGGCCTGCCGGCCTTTACGGAACAACTTGATAAATACCTGCGCGAGACCCGGGCGAAAAATTTCAGCGGCACCGGTGCGCCGCGCATCGTGCTCTTTTCGCCGATCGCCAACGAGAAACACCCCGATCCGAATTTCGCGGTGCCGCCGGAAAACAACGCGAACCTCGCGCTCTACACGGCGGCGATGGCGGACGTCGCCCGCGACCGCGAAGGTGTGGTGTTCATCGACCTGTTCTCGATGTCGCAGGAGCTACTTGCCGAGGCGGCGAAAAAAGGGGAGGAGCCGCTGACGTTCAACGGCATTCACCTGACCGAGGCGGGCGAGGCAAAGCTGGCCGCGAAGATCTTCTCGGCCCTCTTCGGCGGGGCGCCGCCGCCGCCGGTCGACCCGAAACTGCGGGCCGCGGTCAACGCCAAGAACGAGATGTGGCACGACCGCTACCGCGCGCTCGACGGCTACAATGTTTACGGTGGCCGCTCGCAAGGCGCCTATTTTGCCGGGGAGGGCCGGCCGAAGGTTTCCAATTTTCAAGTGATCGCCGAGGAGCTGAGCCAGCGGGACGTCATGACGTCCAATCTCGAACTCCAGGTCTGGGGCGTGGCGCAGGGCCGGGATCTCTCCGGCGAAGCAGCACCGCTGCCATCGGTGACGCCGGTGCCGACCAGCAAGCCGGGGACGAATCCCGACGGTTCGCACCCTTTTGTGAAGCCCGAGGAGGCGATTACGAAAATGAAGCTGCACGAGGGGCTCAAGGTGAACCTGTTCGCGAGCGAGGAGCAGTTTCCCGAGCTCTCCAAGCCGGTGCAGATGGCCTGGGACACGCGCGGCCGGCTCTGGGTCGCGGCCTGGCCAAACTATCCCTTCCGCGCGCCGGAATCGAAACAAGGGGACCGTCTGCTGATCTTGGAGGACACCGACGGCGACGGAAAGGCCGACCGTTGCACGACGTTTCTCGACGACCTGAACTGCCCGACGGGATTCCAGTTTTACAAGGATGGCGTCCTGATCTTTCAGGCACCGGATCTCTGGTTCGTGCGCGACACCGACGGTGACGGCCGGGCCGACTGGAAGGAGCGGGTGCTGATGGGACTCGATTCCGCGGATACGCACCACCAGGCCAACTCGCTCGCCTACGAGCCGGGTGGAGCGATCTACCTGAGCGACGGCGTCTTTCATCGCACGCAGGTGGAAACCGCGAGCGGTCCGGTCCGGAACCTCGACGCGGCGATCTACCGCTTCGAGCCGTCCACGGGCAAATTCGAAACCTACGTGTCCTACGGATTCGCCAATCCGCATGGCCGCTCGTTCGATCGCTGGGGTAACGATCTCATCACGGATGCGACGGGCAATCGCACCTATTTCGGCGCGGCTTTCAGCGGCCACCTCGACTACCCGGCAAAGCATCCGAATTTGAAGGAATTCTGGCCCCGGCCGTCCCGTCCGTCCGCGGCGAGCACGATCCTCACGAGCCGCCACTTTCCCGGGGACTTTCAAGGAAATTTCCTGAACGGTAACGTCATTCAGTTTCAGGGCATCTACCGGGTGAAAGTGGAGGACGAGGGTTCCGGCCTCCTCGGCAAGCAGCTGCCGGATTTTCTGTCGTCCTCTGATCCCAACTTCCGGCCCACCGGAATCAATGTGGGGCCGGACGGAGCGGTTTACCTGCTCGACTGGCAGAGCCCGATCATCGCCCACACCAACCTGAACCATCTGCGCGATCCGAATCGCGGGCACAGCTACGGCCGGGTTTATCGCGTGACGTATGAGGGTCGCCCGCTGCTGACGCCGCCGAAGATCCATGGCCAGCCGATCAACGCGCTGCTCGAACTGCTGAAGGAGCCGGAGAACCACGTCCGCGAGCTGGCGAAAATCGAACTCGGCCGGCACAAGGCGAACAAAGTGGTGGCGGCGGTGAAGGATTGGGTCGGCCGCCTCGATTCGCGCGATCCCGAGTATCAGCATCATCTGACCGAGGCGCTCTGGGTCCACCAGTGGCAGAACGTCGTCGATCCGGCGCTGCTCGGGCGGATGCTTCGTTCGCCCGACGCCAACGCGCGGGCGGCGGCGACACGCGTCCTGTGCTATTGGCGGGATCGCGTGCCCGATGCGCTGGGCCTGCTCAAGATTCAGGCGGACGACGAGAATCCGCGCGTCCGGCTGCATGCGGTGCGCGCGGCGAGTTTCTTCCGGTCGGAGGAGGCGGTCGAAGTGGCGCTCACAGCGATCCGGCATCCGCTCGACTACTATCTCGATTACACGCTGGACGAGACGATCAAGCAGTTGAAACCGCACTGGCGCGACCGGCTGGACGACGGCAGCCCGTTGCTGGCGGCCGATCCGAACCGGATTCGTTATCTGCTGCGCACGGTCACCACGGTGGATTTGTTGAAGCTGCCTCGCCGGCGGGAAGTGCTGGAGCGGATGCTGACGCTCGTGGCGGTGCCGGATGCGGCCCGGGCCGACGCGCTGGCGGATCTCGTGCGAATCCGGCGGACCACCGGCGCGGAGATCATCCTGGGCGCGCTGGAAGCCGGCGGCGAAATCGACCGGCCGGGGCTGGGCCGGTTGCTGTTGGCGCAACCGCGCGCCGAGTTGCAGTCCGTCCGGGTGCGATTGGAAAATCTGGCAGTCAAGGGGACCGGGCCCGCCCGCAACTACGGCTGGGCGGCCGGCGTGGTGGCGGACGGCTCGTTTGACGCGGTTTGGGCTCAAGCGGAGGGCCAGCCGGAGAAACTCGCGGATTTGCTCGGCGGTGTACCCCTGGTGCCCGAGATCGGACTCCGCGCCTCGGTTTACCCGCGGCTGGTGCCGCTGCTCGAACGCGGACTGGATCCGGCGGCGTCCAAGGGCGTGGCTTCCGCGCTGCTCAAGGCCGCGATTCGCGCGGCGGTGAGCACCCGTCGGGAAACGCCGGCCCAGTTCCGTCTTTTCAGCGGGTTGATTTTGCGGGGCGAGGAAATCGTCACGGCCGCGGATGCCTTGCGCAGCCTGCCGCGCGCGAGCTGGTCGTCGGACCAAGCGGACAAGCTGGCGGCGGCGCTGATCGCGTGGGGCAAGAAGACCCCGGAGAGCGGCCGGCGGGATCACGGTTACGTCGGGGCGGTGCAGGTGGCGGACGAACTGGTGGGACGGTTGCCGGCGGCGGAAGCCGCCCCGCTGCGGAAGGAATTGCAGACGCTGCGCACGACCGTGCTGCTGGTGCGCGCGGTGCCCGAGGAGATGCGCTTCGATCCGCCGCAGCTGGTGATCGAAGCCGGCAAGTGGTTTTCGATCGTCTTCGAGAACCCCGATGCGATGCCCCACAATCTCGTGGTCGTGAAGCCCGGCGCGCGCGAACGCGTCGGCCAGGCGGCGCTCCTGTTGGCCGCCGACTATCGCGATGCACAGGGCCGGGCTTACGTGCCCGATTCACCGGATGTGCTGGGAGCCACGAAATTGGTGGAGTCCGGGCAGAAGGAATCGCTTTCGTTCATCGTGCCGTTTGCGGAGGGCGTCTACGAATACGCCTGCACCTTCCCGGGGCATTGGGTGACCATGTGGGGCCGTCTGATCGTGACCAGCGATCTGAATGCAGTCGCGTCCGCTGCGGCTCCGGTGCCGCCGCCGGCTCCGGCCGCTGCGGCAGCGCACGCGCATCCGGCGAAGTGAGGTGGTGGGCTCATTGCCGTGCCAGCATCGCTTGCGGCATGACAAATGCGTTGAGCTGCGGGCGCTTCGCTGTGAGCAATAGCCGAAACCCCACGCCCATGAATTTCGCCTCCGGTGTTCCCCGCCTGTCTTGGAAACGCGCATGGTCCGTGGTGAGCCTGCTGCTGGCCGGTGGAGCGGGAGCGGGGATGGTGCCCGTTCACGGGGGCGAGGTGAAAGACGGCCAGTTCCTCGCGGCTTCGAACCTGCGGGCCGGGGTCGCGAAGATCGACATCACGCCGACGGACGTGGCGGGCATCACTGTGATCGGTCACCGGCGAACGGTGACGGGCGTGCGCGATCCGCTGCGGGCGGGTGTGTTGGTGCTCGATGACGGCGAGACGAAAGCGGCGATCGTGACACTCGACACCATCGGCGCCTGGGACGACATGGTGAAACTGGCGCGGGAGCGGCTGGAAAAGGAAACCGGCGTGCCCGCGGCCAACATCATGGTGGCCGCGGCCCACAACCACTCCGGGCCCGGGTATGCAGAGAACCCGAAGTGGGCGGGGGAATTGATCGAGAAACTGGGAGCGGCCGGAAAGCAGGCTGCCGCCAGCCTGCGCACGGTGACGATCGGTTACGGCGAGGACCGCATCGGGTTTGGGATCAACCGGCGCAAGGTGATCGACGGACGCGCGGTGGTACGCCTGAACCCTGACGGGCCCAATGACCCGCGGGTGAAGGTGCTGCGGTTCGACGATGGCAAATCGCTCACGCCGATGGCGGTCATGATGCACGCGGTTTGTCACCCCTGCTTTTTCACGTGGGGCGACAAGGGCTCGCCGCCGTATCCGAACGGTTACCCGAAGATGAGCGCCGATTTTCCGGGTGAGGCGCAGACGTTTGTGGAGCTGATCTACGGGCAGAAAACGTCGGTGATGTTTTTGCAGGGTTGCGCCGGGGACATCCGGCCGAACCTGCCGGGTTACCCTTATCGTTGCGCCGATGAGGCGGACATCCAGTGGGCGGGCCGGGATCTGGGTGGTGCGGTGACCCGTGCGCTGGCCCTCAGTGTCACGCGCGAGAAGCTGCAACAACGGGCCTCGTTCTACCAGATCCGCACCGCCCGCGGAGTGGTCGATTTGCCGGGTAAGGAAAAGCCGGTGCGGGCGGAAATGCAGGCGCTGAAAATCGGGCCGTATTTGTTTCTCTCGATGCCGGGCGAACCGATGGTCGAGTATGGTTTCAAGTTGGAGAAGGCGATCGCGGATCGCGCGATTCCCATCGTCGTCGGCTACGCGAATGGTTACCTCGGTTACATCCCCACGGCGGACGCGTATGCGGTCGGCGGCTATGAGCCGAGCCGGTCGCCGCTGACGGCGGAGGCCGAGGCCGTGATTCTCAAGGAACTCGGCCGCCTCGCCGACCTCGTGATGGGGGATGTCTTTGAGTCGTTCTCCAAACATCCGCAGGACGTGCGCAAGCGCGAGGAGACCGGGAAAGCGCAGTCCGTGGAAACGAAGGCCGGTAAGCGCTAGTGCGTTTCGGACGAGGGCCTGGATGTCCAGGCCTCCCATCGAATCGACTCCACGCAACGACATCCAGTTTCTCCCACACATTTCATGATTTCCGTTTCTTCCGTCCTGCGGTTGAGCTTCAGCGGTTTGGTCGGCCTTGGGGCCGCGTTGATGGCGGCGGGCGCAATTCCGCCGGCGCTTCCCTTTGAATGTCGTTGGACGGCCACGCCGCCGGTGATCGACGGATTCCTCGACGAGGCGGCCTGGCGGCAGGCCCAGGTCATCGAGAGCTTTCAATTTTCCTGGTTGCCCGAGGGCCAGCGCAAGCCGCTGACGGCCACCAAGGCGCGGCTGCTTTGGGACCGGGAGTATCTCTACTTCTCCGCCGAGATGGAGGATACCGACGTGTTTGCCAACGTCACCGAACAGGACGCGGCGATCTGGACGTGCGATGTCTTCGAACTGTTCTTCAAGCCGGGCAAGGACAAGCCCGGCTATTACGAATTCGAGGTCAACGCCGCGAATGGCAAACTCGACATGTTCCTCCCGTCGCGCGGCGCCGGCGGTTACAACCGGCACAAGGCCGAGCGCCCCTTCCACCTCGACACCGCGGTGCAGGTGCGCGGTACGCTCAATCACTGGGCGGACAAGGATCGGGGTTGGACGGTGGAGGGGCGTATCCCGTGGCGCGATTTTCTGTCGACCGGCGGCCGGCCGGCGCCGGGCGAAATCTGGCAGCACGCCTTGTGTCGCTACGACTACTCGACCGGATTCGATGCACCGGCACTCTCCACCACCGCCAATCTGAGCGCGCCGAACTTCCACCTCCATGAAGATTACGTGCCGCTGCGCTTCATCGGGCCGGCCGGCGATGGCCCGGTGGCGCGGGCGACATGGGACGTTTCGCGGCTCGTGGGCTCACCCGAGCCGCCGCTGCCGTATCGGACCGTGCCGGCGTTTGCCGGTTTGGAGACGAAGCAACCCATCATGCTCGCCGTCGAACCCGGGCGGGAAACTTTTTTGCTCTTGGAAACCAATGGTTATGCGCCAGGCCAAAAGGGCTGGATCAGCCGGGTCGCCAACGCTCCCGGCGCGATCGCGCCCGAGCGGTTGCTGGAACTGGACGAGGCCGTCTACGACGTTTGTTTTCACCCGAAGTTTGCCGAAAACGGTTTTCTCTATTTCGGCACCAACAGCCGGTTCGCCGACGGAAAGGATGATTTCAACAGCCGCGTGGTGCGCTACACGATGGATCGGAAGTCCGGCCGCATCGATCCGGCTTCGCGCCACGTGATCATCGATTGGAAATCGCACGGTCACAACGGTGGGGCGCTGACCTTTGGCAAGGACGGCATGCTCTACACCACGAGTGGCGACGGCACGAGCGACTCGGATGAGGGCGGGGCAGGGCAGGATCTCACGCGGCTGCTGGCGAAAGTGCTGCGGATCGACGTCGACCATCCGGCACCGGGCAAGGCCTACAGCGTACCGGCGGATAATCCGTTTTTGACGACGCCCGGGGCCCGGCCGGAAACCTGGGCCTACGGGTTTCGCAACCCCTGGCGCATGACGCTGGATCGCGAGACCGGCGACCTGTGGGTGGGCGAAAACGGACAGGACCAATGGGAATACGCCCGGATCGCGCGGCGAGGGGAGAATTACGGCTGGCCCGTGGTCGAGGGCAGCCATCCCTTTCATTCGCAGCGGCCACGGGGCCCGACGCCGTTTACGCCGCCGCTGGTCGAGCATCCGCACAGTGAATTTCGCTCCCTCACGGGTGGCATCGTCTATCGCGGCACCAAGTTCCCCGATCTGGTCGGATGCTATGTCTACGGCGATCACAGCACCGGCCAGATTTGGTCGGCGAAGCAGCAGGACGGAAAACTGATTCGCAAGGTGTGCCTGGCCGACACGACGCTCGGCATCACCGGCTTCTGCGAAACGCCGCAAGGCGACATTCTCGTGGTCGATTATCTGGGCAATGCGATCCACCGGCTCGATCCGGTGCCGCCCGCCGCGCCCGCCAAACCCTTTCCCACGAAGCTCAGCGATACGGGCCTCTTCAGCGACGCCCGGGCACTGAAACCGCACGCGGCCCTCATTCGTTACGAAGTGAATGCCCCGGCCTGGCACGATGGAGCGGAGATCGAACAATACATCGCACTTCCCGGTCGCGAGCTCATGGAAGTGACCGAACAAGGCGGTTGGAATCTACCGAACGGCACGGCGCTGGTGCAGACTCTCCGGCTGAAAGACGTGCGCATCGAAACCCGCGTGCTGCTCCGGCAGCAAAACGAATGGATGGGTTACACCTACGCCTGGAACGACGCTCAAACCGAGGCGGTGCTGGAGCCGGCGGAGGGCCGGACCCGGCAGCTCGCTTCCGGGCAGCCGTGGCGGATCCCGGGCCGGCAGGAGTGCATGTCGTGTCACAGTCGGGCGGTGAATTTCGTCCTCGGTGTGAGCACCGTGCAGCTCAATCGCGGCGATCAGATTGCCGCGTGGGAACGGGCCGGGCTGTTGACGGCCAGTCCCACGGCGCTGGCGGAGGGCCAGTGGCGCCGCGAATTCGCCGCGCAGAAACTCGATGACAAGGCGATGGCGGCGTTGCTCGCTCTCGTCACGCCAAACGCCCAGCAGCGCCCGCCGCCCAAGGACAGCCCGCTCCTGGCACAGGCAGCGGGGACCCTGCCGCGGATCGTGAATCCGCGGGACACGAATGCGCCGCTGACGGATCGGGCGCGCGCTTACCTGCACGCCAATTGTTCGCACTGTCACTCCCGCGCCGGCGGGGGCAATTCCATGATGCAGCTGGCGAGCAACATCGCGGACCAGGACATGAGCATCTTCGACGCCACGCCCCAGCACACGACGTTTGGGATCGTTAACGCGAAGATCGTGGCGCCCGGAGATCCCGCGCGATCGCTGCTCGTGCACCGTCCCGTCATCCGCGGACCCGGCCAGATGCCGCCTTTGGGCACGATGACGCCCGATGGCGAGGGTTCCACGCTGTTGGCGCAATGGATTGCCAGTCTGCCCAGTCAACCGCCCGCCGCGAAACCCGTTCAGCCATGAAACATCTCACCCACATCCTGAAACTGGTTTCGCTCCTGACCGCTGGATCGGTTCTGGCCGCCACCGATCCCGAGGCGCTTTTCACTGCGACGCCGTTGACCGCCGCCGGTAGTTTCACGAAGGGCATCGAGGGTCCCGCCTGTGACGCAAGTGGTGCGATCTACGCGGTGAATTTCGCCACGCAGCAAACGATCGGGCGGGTGCGCCCGGATGGAAAAGCGGAGATCTTCGTGACGTTGCCCGGCACGAGCGTCGGCAACGGCATCCGCTTCAATCGCGCCGGGCAGATGTATGTGGCCGATTACGTCGGGCATAATGTGCTGCGGATCGATCCCCGGACGCGGACGATCGCGGTGCATGCCCACGAGGCGGCGATGAACCAGCCCAACGACCTCGCCCTCGCTCCCGACGGCACCCTGTATGCGAGCGATCCCGACTGGCCGAATCAGCGCGGGCAAATCTGGCGCATCTCGACCGGCGGCAAGGTCACCCGGGTGGCGGGGGACATGGGGACGACCAATGGCATCGAGGTCAGTCCCGACGGAAAGACCCTGTATGTGAACGAGAGCGTGCAGCGCAACGTCTGGGCTTTTGCCATCGCCGCCGACGGATCGCTTTCGGGCAAGCGGCTGATCAAGCAGTTTCCCGACTTCGGTTTCGACGGCATGCGCTGCGACGTGGACGGTAATCTCTACATCACGCGCCACGGCAAGGGCACCGTCGTGAAGATGACGCCGCAGGGAGACATGCTGAAGGAGATCGGCGTGCTGGGCCCGAATCCCACGAACATTTGTTTTGGCGGTCCGGATGGACGGACCGCCTACGTCACGGAGGCCGCGCAAGGGCGGCTCGTGCAATTCCGCGTCGATCGTCCCGGGCTCGAATGGCAGGCGTTGCAGCAACGGTAGGCGGCGTTCCCGCCATCGAGCGAAAAGCAAATTCTCCCGCCATCGCTTTACCCTTATGACCACCCCTACCGACGATGACGCCCGCCGCGCCTACTGGGCCGACCAGATGCAGCAGGGCTATGAACTGGTGCAGAAATCGCTGACCTTCGAAGTGCGCGAGTGCGGCGAGGGCTTTGCCTCGTTGCGCGACGCGGCGTCGGCTGCCGGGATCGAGATGTTGTTTTCCACGTCCAAGATCGCCGGAGAACTCGAGCGCGTATTTTTCATGCGCGAGAGCCTGGTCCGGCTCGTGATGGCCGCGGGCCGCGCGATGAACGAGCGCGGCTGGATCCTGAAGATCGAGGATGGGTTTCGCTCGCTGGAAATGCAGGGCCAGTTGGTGCGCAAACCGGAACTTTTCGATGCGATTTTGCGCAAATGCATCTGGGAAAATGGCGGGACCATCCCGCCGGTCGAAATGGTTTTCCGCCGGGCAATCGTGCTGATCGCCAACATTCCCAAGATTGGCACGCACATGTCGGGATCGGCCATCGATATTTCCGTGTTTCGCCGGGACGACGGCAGTGAGGTGTGGCGCGGCTATCCCTATCTGGAAATGAGCGAGCACACGCCGATGCGGTCACCCTTTGTTTCCGCGGACGCGCTGCGCAACCGGCTCGAGATCACGGCCATGATGGAGGCGCATGGGTTCATTCACTTTCCGTTCGAATTCTGGCATTTCAACCAGGGCGACGCGCTGGGGCATCTGCTCGCCGGCCAGCCGGCGCCCGCGCGGTACGGCCCGGTCGATTGGGACCCGGCGACCAATCGCGTCACGCCCTGTGCCGATCCGCTCCGTCCGCTCAATCCGATGGACGTGATCGAACAGGAGATCGCCGCGGCCACCCGCCGGGCGCGAGAAAAGCTGGCGACCTGATCGTCCCCGGCGCCGGGTGGGAAAACGCCGGCCGGGGTCACTTCACCTGCGAAAACAATTCCTGCACGCGGGCCACGATCTTGCGGGAAGCTTCCTTTTCGACGCGATTGGTGCCGAGCCAGGTTTCGTAGCCGCCGAGTTCGTGCTGCTCCGGCGTCGGCAGGTAACCGTAGCCGCCGTTGGCCAGTTCGATGGTGAAGGTGTCCTTGAACGGGCTCTTCGCTTTGATCTCCAGTCCGGTTTCGGTGAACGTTTCGAAGGGAACGGCCGCGATACCGAGATCGCCGATGCGGAACGTCTGGAGGATGATGTTGACCGTCTCCGGCCAGTCCTTCGCGTTCAGGGTGCGTTGCGCGTAGGCGAGTTCGTTGCGATGGACGGGTGAAACGTTGGCGGGCCGCGCAATGATTTGCTGCGCGCGGGCGACGAGTTCCGCGGCAGGATGGCGCATCTGGAGGGTGAGCTCCGACTGTGCGGCCTTCAATTCCACCCAGTCGCGGTGTTGCAGGGTCCGGCGCACGCGCAGCACTTCCTGCGCGACGTCGTTCGCCACGAGGCGGATCTTTTCGTAAGGCGCATATTTCCTCGCGCGTTCATCCGGCGTGGCGGCGAAGTTGACGTTGTTCACGTCGCCACACGGACCGTTGGCGAGAATGCCGACGAACGGCGGATCCTGCCGGTCGGCCCCGAGCAGCTCCTGCAGGCGGTCGCAAAACGCGCCGAAATAGTCGGCGGAAATTTGGGTGCCGCCGACGCCGCCGACGTAGTGCAGCCAGTAGTTGGCCAGAAGCGCGATCGGCCGGCCTTTCACGGATTCGACGGAAATGAAATAGACCTCGGGATTGGTGGGGCCGGCCGGCTTGAGCAGGTCGGAGCGCGCGCCGGGATTCATCACCGCGCGATCCTGGGTGCCGAACGGATTCACCGCGGTGTGGCCATCCTTGAGCAGCCAGCGGCGGTTGAACAGGTGCTGCGGCACCTGGCCGGACGCCCAACCGATTCGCGCCGGTTCGAGGTTGTTGATCGCGCGGCGGATGCCGTCGGCGATGCGGCGGGCGAGGAAGGTCTGATACTCGTCCAGGGTCTTGCGGAACACGAGGGGGTTGTCCCCGCGCGCACTGGTGGCGGAATGCGTGTGCGTGGCTGACATCATCATGTTTGCCACGGGCAGGCCGGTCGCTTCATGGACGAGGCGCTTGGCCTCGTCGAAGACCTCGCGGTTGACCGACACGCTGTCCACCACGGCGAAGGCCAGCCGGCTGGTGCCATCGTCCAAGACGAGGCAGCGGGCGTGGAGTTCATCGTGCACGTGGGTCGAGGCGGGGATGACGAACCCGCCGACGATGCCCGCGCCGATCGGCGGGGTGATATTACTGGTGGCAGCGCCCGCCTTGAAGATTTTGCCCGGGGTTTGGGCGGCCACATGCAGGGCCAGCACGGCCAGGCTGATGACCAGGAGACCGGCATTTCGCAGCCGGCGGGCGAGGGGAGTACTCATAGGCTCCCTTGATTAACGGCCGCGTCTCG
This sequence comes from Opitutia bacterium, assembly GCA_947442255.1. Next base: position 70,756 of record CANEVO010000003.1, on the reverse strand, counting down.
ATCGTCGACGCGGAAGTTATGCCGCGACGACTTTACTGCCGGCCGAGCAGGTGCTTCACGGTGTAGAGCTCCAGCGCCTCGTAGTCGCGTTTGTCCTGCAGTTCCTGCACCCGGTGACGGTCGTAAGTGCGAACCTTGGCCAGAAGATCGAGGAACAGTTCCCGGCTCGCCTTCAAATGATCGACCACCGGAACGCCGCGCTGGGTGCGCATCGTCTTCACGTCGAGCCCGACGAACTCGCCGTTTTTCCCGTAGCCATTTTCCTCGAGCACCCGCACCTGGTTGAAGGCCGCACGCAGGTTCACGCTGCCGAAATTTTTGTCCTGATCGTATTTCAGGCCATTCTGATCGTTAAGGTGAATGCTGCCGAGTTTCTGGTGGGCGAGGCAAAACGCCATTTCGTCGCTCGGATCCAGGCCGGCGAGGATCGCGTGGGCGCTTTCGATCACGGTCTTGACGCGCCGTTGATCGCGCGAGGCGTAGGCGAGCGCGACGGCGTGGCCGGCGGTCGGCACGTAGGCGAGGTCGGTCGGCTCATTCGGCTTCGGCTCGATCCAAATTTCGATGTCGCGGTCGTACTCCAGCGTGCGATTGAGCAGTTCGAGGAGGCGGTCGTAGGCGACGCGGGCGTCCTTGGCCTCGCGAATGTAGGTGCCCTCCCGTGCCAGCCAGAGGACGATCGCCTTCGAGCCGAGGGCCTTCGCGATATCGACACAGCGTTGGGTCCGCTCCCAGGCATACTGGCGGTCGGCCGCGCTGTTGGAGGTGTAACCGCCGTCGATCGTCTGTTCGGCGAACCACAGCCGGGGCGCGACGAATTCCGGGATGAGGCCCTGGTTGGCCAGCATCGTTGCGACCTTGCCGGCTTCTGCCGTGATTTGGGCGGGAGTGCGCAGATCGATTTCGGGCACGACATCGTCGTCGTGGAACTGCACGCCGTCGAAACCGAGCGGCTTGTAGAGCGCAAACTTGCCTTCGTGCGGGAACGTCGCGCGCACGTTGGGCCCGAACGGATCGGCGCCCTCGCTGATGTTCCAGGGGCCGAAGGAAAAGCGGTAAACGGTGGGGGTGGACATGGGAAAGGACGTGGTTGAGCCGGCGGTTCGCTCGAATGCACTCGGCGCGATTGCGCCGAATTGGCGGGGCCCGGGCCTCAGACCTTGTCGACGATCCGGTCGGCGAGGCCGTACTCGATCGCTTCCTTCGCGTTCAGGTAGAAGTCGCGGTCAGTGTCGCGATTAATGCGCTCAAGCGGCTGGCCGGAGGCGGTGGCGAGAATCTGGTTCAACTCGGAGCGGAGTTTTTCCATTTCCTGCGCCTGGATGTTGATGTCGCTCGCCGGGCCGATCATGCGGCCGGAAATGAGCGGCTGGTGGATCAGGACCCGGGAGTGCGGATAGAGGAGGCGCCGGCCCTTGGCCGCGCCGCACAAAAGGATCGAGCCCATCGACGCGGCCATGCCGGTGACGACGACCGTGATCGGCGAGGTCACGAGCTGCATCGTGTCGTAGATTGCCATGCCGGCCGTGATCGAGCCGCCCGGGGAGTTGACGTAGAAAATGATCTCCTTCCCCGGGTTGATCCCTTCGAGATAAAAGAGTCTTTCCGTGATGTCCTTGGCCGTCGCGTCCGTCACCGCGCCCCAGAGGAAAATCTTCCGCTGTTCGAGGAACTTTTTCTGGATGAGCAACGCCACCGGGGCGTTCTTCTTCATCGCGGATTCGTCCTCCTTCTCGTCGTCATCGTCCTCGTCGTCGAGACGGGGGAGGGGGGCGGAGAGTGCGGGTTGAAGATGGTCAAAATGCATGGGGGGTCGAACGTTGAACGGCTACGGCCGATTGGCAAGTGCCGGCTGCCGGATGGCGGATGGTATGCCGCTGGGTGGATTTGGCTGCGCCCAGCCGCCTGGACCGGCCAATCCTCAATAGGCAATCTTGTCAGACTTGGCCTGCCATGCCTGAAACGACGCCTGCGCCTCGTCGCGCATCAGCGGCTGCATGGCGATCGCGCGGCGCTCGGGCGCCAGCGGGATTTGCCGGTAAATAAACTCGTCGGCGAAGCCGATGGCCGCCGCGTCGGCGCGCGTGTTGCCATAGAATACCCGCGGAATGCGGGCCCAGTAGATCGCGGCGAGGCACATCGGGCAGGGCTCGCAGCTCGTGTAGAGCTCGCACTCCTCGAGGGTAAATTTTCCAAGTTTGCGGCAGGCCTCCCGGATGGCGGTGATCTCGGCGTGGGCGGTGGGGTCGTTGGTCGACGTCACCCCGTTGCTGCCACGGGCGATAATCTCGCCCCGGCGCACGATCACGCAGCCGAAGGGGCCGCCCCGGTTCTGGCGCAGGCCGGCCTCCGCGAGCGCGATCGCTTCGCGCATGAATTTTTCTTCCGGGGTCATCGAGGGCGTTCCGGGCACGGTGAATATCGTGGTGACACCTGACAACGTGATAACCACGCTGCGCGTCCATGGATTCCCTTCACCTTGCCGGGCTCGAAATTGTCGGGCCGATGAAGCCGCAGTATGCGGAAATATTCACGCCGGAGGCCTGCCGCTTCGTGGCGGATCTCTGCTCGAAATTTGGCGCGCGCCGCGAGGAGCTCCTCGCGCGGCGGGTCGCGCGGCAACGCGAGATCGATGCCGGCCGCATGCCCGACTTTCTCGCCGAAACCGCGGCGGTGCGCGGCGGCGACTGGCGGGTCCCGCCGCCACCGGCCGACTTGCTTGACCGCCGCACGGAGATCACGGGGCCGGTCGATCGCAAGATGGCCATCAACGCCTTGAACTCCGGCGCGCAGTGCTGGATGGCGGACTTCGAGGACGCGACGTCGCCGACCTGGGAAAACGTGGTCGAGGGCCAGATCAACATGCGCGACGCGATCCGTCGCACGATCACCTTCACCTCGCCTGAGGGAAAGAATTACGCGTTGAAGGAAAAGACCGCGACCATCGTCACGCGGCCGCGCGGCTGGCATCTCGAGGAGAAGCACGTGCTTTTCAACGGCCGCCGGATTTCCGCGTCGCTGTTCGACTGGGGATTCTATTTTTTCCACAACGCGAAGGAGCTCCTCGCGCGCGGCAGCGGGCCGTACTTCTACCTGCCCAAGCTGGAAAGTCATCTCGAGGCCCGGTTGTGGAACGACGTTTTCATCCACGCTCAGGCCGCCCTCGGCGTCCCGCGGGGCAGTGTGCGGGTCACCGTCCTGATCGAGACGATTCTCGGTGCCATTGAGGCCGAGGAGATCCTCTACGAATTGCGCGAACACGCCTCCGGGCTGAATTGCGGCCGCTGGGATTACATTTTCAGCGTGGTGAAAAAATTCCGCAACCGGCCGGAGTACGTGTTCCCCGACCGTGCGCTGATCACGATGACGGTGCCGTTCATGCGGAACTACTGCCTGCACGTGATCAATGTCTGTCACCGCCACGGTGCTTACGCGATGGGCGGGATGGCCGCGCAGATTCCGATCAAGAACAATCCCGCTGCCAATGACACGGCGATGGCCAACGTGCGCGCGGACAAGGAGCGTGAGGCGACGGACGGCCATGATGGCACCTGGGTTGCCCATCCGGGCCTCGTGCCGGTCGCCTTGGAGGCGTTTGCCAAGCACATGAAGGGGCCGAACCAGCTGCACCGCACCCACGATGTGACAACAACCGCGGCGATGCTGCTGGTCCCCCAGCGCGGGCCCATCACGGAAGCCGGGGTGAAGCGGAATCTCAGCGTCGGCATCCAGTATTTCGAGGCGTGGCTGGGCGGTTCCGGCTGTGAACCGATCTACAATCTCATGGAAGATCTGGCCACCGCCGAGATCTCGCGCGCCCAGCTCTGGCAGTGGCTGCGCTACGGCGCGACGCTTGAGGACGGCCGCAAGATCACGCCGGAACTCTACGATCAGTTCCTCGTCGAGGTATTGAAACAGGTTCGCGAGGAAAAAGGCGCGGCGCGCTACGACAGCGGGCATTTCAAGACGGCGGTCGAGGGGTTCATGCGCATGTCGAAGAGCAGCCAGTTCGACGAGTTCCTGTCGCTACCCGCCTACGAACTCCTGCCGTGATGGCCGGACGAGAACGCACTCTCGCGGCGTCCGATTCCACTGCGCCGCGAGATCGCGTTTGGGAAGCCGGACGGGTTCGGGCGCTGTTGAAACCGCGTTCTTCCCGGCGCTCGCCTTGGTTTGAAGCTGCCGCAGCATGAAACCGGACCTCGATTTGATCGTGCGCGGTGGAACGATCGTGACGCCCGCCGGCCTGCAGGTGGCGGATCTGGCGGTCGCGCACGGCCGCATTGTGAAGATTGCGCCGGAGATCGCGGATGCCGCCGCGACCACGCTTGAAGCCGGGGGGCGGTACGTCTTCCCCGGCAGCATCGATGCCCACGTGCATTTCAGCGAACCCGGCCACACCGATTGGGAAGGTATCGCCGCGGGGTCCGCGGCGCTCGCGGCGGGCGGCGGGACATGCTTTTTCGACATGCCGCACGATTCCGAACCGCCCGTGCTCGACGCCGCGCGGTTGCGCGAGAAGCGGGCGCTCGCCGAGGAAAAATCCTGTGTCGATTTCGCGCTCTGGGGCGGACTCACGCTGTGCAACCTCGACCAATTGGCCGCCTTGCGCGACGCGGGCGCGATCGGCTTGAAGGCGTTTCTGGGTACGAGCGGGGTCGATGGTTTTCCCGGGGTCGATGCCGGCGTGTTGCGCGAAGGCATGAAGCGGGCGGCGCGGCTTGGCCTGTTGGTCGCGGTGCAGGCCGAGGATGCCGTCCTCGCGGCGAAATTCACCGCGGTGCAAAAGGCGAAGGGACGTGCCACCGCCAAGGCGTGGCTCGATGCCAGGCCGGTCGAAGTCGAGGTAGCGGCGATCCGGGTCGCGCTCGAACTGGCCGGCGAGACGGAATGTACCCTGCATCTCTTGCAGGTGAGCAGCCCGGAAGGGCTGGCGCTCGTCGACGAGGCGCGGGCACAGCGCGTGGACGTCACCGCGGAAACTTGTCCGCATTATCTCTTGCTGAACGACCGGGACGTGGCGCGGATCGGCGCGCCCGCCCGGTGTGTGCCGCCGATCCGCGATGAAAAGCGGCGGATCGAGCTCTGGGCGGACCTGCGCGGCGGCCGGATTCACACGCTCGCTTCGGGTCATTCACCGGTTCCCCCCGACCGAAACACGCCGGATAACTTTTTCGATCTCCCGGGCGGGATCGCCGGCGTGCAACACGGCTTTCAGTTGATGCTGTCCGAAGCTGCGGCCTCAATCGAAAAAGACCTGCCCGTGCTCGCCGCGGTGCTGGCCCGCAATGTCGCGCGGCGATTCCGACTGGAGGGGCGCAAGGGATTGCTGGCCGCGGGCCGCGAGGCGGACTTCACGATCGTCGAGTTTGGTCCGGCGCGGACGATTGCGGCCGACGAGTTGTGGACGTGGCATCGAGTCAGCGCCTATGTCGGCCGCCGGAGTAAGGCGCGCGTGACGGACACCTATGTGCGCGGCAATGCGATCTATGCCGCCGGGCGGCTCGTGAATCTGCCGCCGCGGGGACGCTTCCTCACGCCGGAGAAGGCGTAGCCGGTCCCGCCAGCCAGGGTCTTTTGTTTTGGCTCGAAGTGGAGCTGCGCCGCCCTCGGCGCGGACGTCCTCTGGTGCGCTAATGCACCTTCGCGTAGTCCCGGTTGAACCACGTCCTCGTGCCGATGAGCATGAGGACGCCGGTGCCGGCGCAAATGAGACCGGCCACCGTCATCAGGTGGGCGATGCCCAGGCTCTGCTTCCACATCCCGCCGAGCAGCGGGCCGAGCCCGGCGCCGACCGCGGAGAAAAGGTTCAGGAATCCCACCGAGGAGGCGCGCGTGTCGACCGGCACGATCTCGAAGCCCGCGGCGAAGACATTCGCCATGACAAGGCCGGTGCCGAGCCCCACCGCGATCGAGATGAGTTTGGTGTAAAGCAGGGATTCAAAACTGCCGAGCAAGTGGTAGCACGGAGCGCAGAACAACAGGCCGAGTCCGATCGCGTAGAACCGGGCGGCGTGCCAGCGCCGATACAGGCGGTCGGCCAGCCAGCCGCCGCCCGTCATGCCCACAAGCGTGGCGCCCTGCAGGTAGATCGTGGCGGCGAGCGACGCGTCGGCCAGGCCGAGGGAGAATTTCTCGCGGAAGAAGGTGGGCAGCCACGCATACAGGAGCCAGAGGCCGAAGCTGTGCAGCGCGAAGACGGCACCGAGGAGGAGATAGCTCGGGATTTTCACCAGCGGTACGATGGCCAGCATGCTGCCCGATTTCTTGGTTTCGGCGTGGATCGATCCGGCGGAGCGCTTGAGGGCCAGATGGTAGGGGATGGCATAGAGCAGGCCCATGATTCCGAGAATGAAGAAGGCTGCCCGCCACTGGCCGCGGTCCGCCATGGTGCCGCTGAACCAGCCGCCGAAAACGACCCCGAAAATCTGAGCGGTTTTTAAGATGCCCACGGCCCGGGAGCGCGCGCCCGGCGGATAGGCGCTCCCCGTCAACGAAATCGCGGCGGGCATATAAAGCGATTCGCTGATGCCGAGTAGCGCCCGGCAGACGAGAAACAGCACGACGGACGTCGCCAGTCCGGTGAGCATCGTGCAAAGGCTCCACAAAATGAGGCTGAGCACGACCAACCGGCTCTGCGAAAACTTGTCGCCGATCTGGCCCGCGATGGGCGAACCCACTCCGTAGATGAAACTGAACACCGTTCCGATCAGGCCGAGTTGTACGTCCGTGAAACCGAGTTCGGTCTTCAGGATCGGATAAATGGAAAACACCGCCTGCCGGTCGCAGTAATTGAGCAGGTAGGCGATCCACATGGAGCCGACCAAGACCCCCGGCCCCAGCGCGGCATTCGTCGAGGGGCGGGCTTCGGATTGATTGGCTAGCGCGGGGGGGGCGCCCATGGGGTATTTGGATTAGGCCGGTGCCCAGCACGGGGAGACAAGCGCAATATCTCCGGCCGGCGGCGTGAAGCCCGGGGACTTTCGTTTTGGCTCGAAGTGGAGCCACGCCGCCCTCGGCGCGGGCTCGCACCGCTTACGCGCCGAGGGCGGCATGTCCTCAGGAGGCGGATTTCAAAACAAAAGTCTCTGACGTGCAGCCCGGCCAACCGACGCTCTTCCTGCAGCCGCGTTGACCCTGCTAAGATGGCAACCATGACGTATAACGATTCGGCCCGGGTTGCGGGCTGGCGTGGTCGGGCTTCGGCAACGGAGCGCCGGCCGGCGCGGGGGGATCCGAATTGACAGCGCCCGTGGCGGACGGAACCCTGCGCCTTCGCTGCATGAAAATCACTGACGTCGAGGGAATCATGCTCCGCCTGCCGAACGTGAAACCGATCGGCGATGGCTGCCAGTCGGTCCTGATCATTCGCGTCCACACCGACGCCGGGATCACCGGCATTGGCGAGGCGCACACGAATCCGCTGGTGAGCAAGGCGATCCTCGACGCGCCGTTGTGCTCGGTGTCCGCCGAGGGCCTGCGCAGCCTGTTGATCGGCGAGGACCCGCGCGATATCGGCCGGCTGTGGGACAAGATGTACCGCCACACCCAGACCTACGGGCGGCGCGGCATCGCGATGCACACGATCAGCGGCATCGACATCGCGCTGTGGGATATTCTCGGCAAGGTCGCGGGTCTGCCGTTGCACCGGCTGCTGGGTGGCGCGCGCCGGGCCGCGATGCCGCTTTATGCGAGCGACCTGTCGCAGTCGTCGCTGGCGGCAACGCTGGCGCTGGCGGTCAAGCACAAGGCTGCCGGCTACCGCGCGATGAAATTCGGCTGGGGTGGACTGGGTAACGACGTGCGCAAGGACATTGCCGTCGCGGCGGCGATCCGCCGCGAGGTCGGCGACGACACCGACATCATGATCGATATGGGTTTCGCGGTGCCGTTCGACGACGCGGTGCGCCTCAGCCGCGGCCTGGCCGAATCGCGGATCTACTTTCTCGAGGAGCCGCTTTCGCCGGACGACGTCACGGGTTTTGCCAAGCTGGTGGCGGTGTCACCGACGCCGATCGCGACCGGCGAAAAGGAAAGCACCCAGCATCCCTACCTTGACCTCATGGACCGCGGCGGCCTGCGGATCATTCAGCCCGACGTGGCGCGCGTCGGTGGGATTTCCGAGGCCATGCGCATCGCGGCGCATGCCGAGGCCCGCAATGTGCGCGTGATCCCGCATTGCTGGTCCACGGACATCCTGGTGGCCGCCACGCTCCACTTTACCGCGACGTTGCGCGACTGTCCGTATCTGGAGTTCAACGCCACCGACAATCCGTTGCGCACTGATCTCCTGGTGAATCCCTTCCGGCCGGTGAACGGCGAGTTGCGCGTGCCGGACAAGCCCGGTCTGGGCATCGAACTGAACGAGGAGACTCTCGCCCGGTATCGTTGGGCGGGAGTCTGAAGCGGACTCCGGGAGACTTCCCCGGGTTGGTGATGCCGGCGAAGCGAGCGACGACAGACTTGCGGTGAGCCGGCGGACGCATTGAGTCACGCCCATGGCCAGACCTGACGACGCTCCGAAGATTATTTTCTCCATGCTCGGCGTTTCGAAGAAAATCGAGCGCAAGGAGATCCTCCGCGACATCTCGCTCTCGTTTTTCTACGGAGCGAAGATCGGGGTGCTCGGCCTCAACGGCTCCGGCAAATCGTCGCTCCTCCGCATTCTCGCGGGCCGCGACACGGAAATCGACGGGCGCCTGCATTTCGAGCCCGGCTACAAAATCGGTATGCTCGAACAGGAGCCGCACCTCACGCCGGGTGCCACCGTGCGCGGCTGCGTCGAGGAAGGGGTGAAGCACCTGACCGATCTAACGGCGGCCTATGATGCGACCTGGGACGAGTTGAGTGCCGCCGAAACCGACAAGGCAAAAGACGTCGTCGCGGAGAAGCAGTCCAAGCTGCAGGAAAAAATTGACGCGCTCGGCGCCTGGGATGTCGCGCCGCAAGTCGAGATGGCGATGGACGCACTGCGCTGTCCGCCCGGCGAAGCGATCGTCGACCAGCTCTCCGGCGGTGAACGCCGCCGCGTCGCGCTCGCGCGGTTGCTCCTGCAGAAGCCGGCGATTCTTCTTCTCGACGAGCCGACGAACCATCTCGATGCCGAGAGCGTGAACTGGCTCGAGCAGCATCTCGCGCGCTACGAGGGTACGGTCATCGCCGTCACGCACGATCGCTATTTCCTGGACAATGTCGCGCAGTGGATTCTGGAGCTGTCGCACGGGCATGGGATTCCGTGGCAGGGAAATTATTCCTCATGGCTCGAGCAGAAGCAGGCCCGCGCGGGGGTCGAGCAGCGCACCGAGGACAAGCGGCAAAAGGCGATGGCGCGCGAACTCGCGTGGATTCGCCAGTCGTCGCGGGCGCGCGTCACGAAATCGCAGGCGCGTATCAGCTCCTACGAAAACATGCTCAAGCAAAACGTAGCCGAGAAGGAGAAGGAGTTTGAAATCATGATCCCGCCGGGGCCGCGGCTCGGCGCGCTCGTGGTCGAGGCGAAAAATCTCTCGAAAAGTTACGGCGACAACGTGCTGTTCGAAGACGTGAACTTTTCACTGCCGCCCGGTGGCATTGTGGGGGTTATCGGTCCGAATGGCGCGGGCAAGACGACGATGTTCCGCCTCATCATCGGGGCCGAGAAACCCGATGGCGGTACCCTCCGCGTCGGCGACACGGTGAAGATCGCCCATGTCGACCAGTCGCGCGATTCCTTGCCCGATGGCGAAACGATCTGGCAGGCGATCAGTGGCGGGGAGGAGATCATGAAGCTCGCCAATCGCGAGGTGAACAGCCGCGCGTATTGTGCGCAGTTCGGTTTCACGGGCGCGGACCAGTCGAAGAAAGTCGGTGTACTCTCTGGCGGCGAGCGCAACCGCGTGCACCTCGCCCGCCTGCTCAAGAGCGGAGCCAACCTCATCCTGCTCGACGAGCCGACGAACGATCTCGATGTGAATTCGATCCGCGCGCTCGAGGAAGGCCTGGAAAATTTTGCCGGCTGCGCCGTGGTCGTCTCGCACGATCGCTGGTTTCTTGACCGCGTGGCGACCCACATCCTCGCGTTCGAGGGCGACAGCTACGTCCACTGGTTCAATGGGAATTTCACGAGCTACCAGGAGGATCTCCGCCGCCGGAAGGGCAAGGAGGCCGACCAGCCCCACCGGATCAAGTACCGGAAGCTGACGCGGTAGGATTTATCGCTCCATCGATTTTCTCCGCGGATGACGCAGATCCTCGCGGATGGCCGACATCAAAATCCATCTGTGGTTATCCGTGTTTTCCGCGGTTAAGGTTTGGCGCTTTTTGACTTGGGATTTGTTTCCGGAATAGAGTGGCGGTTCAAACCCTCTCATCGCGATGACCCGACTCCCTTTGCTTCTTGGCGCCTTTGCGCTTCTTTCTCCGCTCATGAATACCGCTGACAGCAAAACGGAATCCCTCGTCCTGGGGGGCGGTTGCTTCTGGTGCACCGAGGCCGCCTATGAGCTCTTGCCCGGCGTGAAGGGCGCCGTGAGCGGCTATGCCGGTGGCAAGGAGCCGAACCCGACCTACGAGCAGGTCTGCGCGCACGCCACCGGCCACGCCGAGGTGATCCGGATCGACTACGATCCGACGCAGGTGACGCTGGAGCGGTTGCTGGATTATTTCTGGCACGTGCACAACCCGACGCAGGTGGGCGGGCAGGGGAACGACCACGGGCCGCAGTATCGCTCGATCATCCTCTCCGCGAACGCGGAGCAGAAGGCGGCCGCGGAAAAGTCGCGGGCCGCGGCGGCCAAGGTGTTTCGCGACCCGATCACGACGGAGATCGTGCCGTTGGAAAAATTCTGGCCGGCGGAAAAGCACCATCAGGACTATTTCCGCAACAACCCGAACGCGGGTTACTGCGCCTACGTGATCGCACCGAAGCTCAAGAAGCTGGAACACAAGCTGGCGGAGGAGCAGAAGTAGGCGAACGAATCAGGGACAAGCAGAGGCGGACTGCCGGAGCAAGGGAACCGCTCATGGGATTTCGCCAACGGGCGAAATCTTATCAGTGCTCTTCGCCTCATCGGCTCCGTTTCACTCATTGGCGCTCGCTTATCGCGAGCGGGAAATCGGGCGGCGGTTAAGCAGTTCTTCGTCACGCATGCTCATTGCACTTATGTCGCCGCCGCTCCGGATTTCCGACATTAAATCCAGCGGCGCCGCCGCGATATTCAATCCACCCCTTGGCAAACGCGCGGCCTTCTGCATGGTGGGCTCATGTTTGTCGACGAGTGCAGAGTAAAACTAACAGCCGGTGACGGCGGGCGCGGCTGCATCAGCTTCCGCCGGGAAAAATACGAGCCGTGGGGGGGGCCCAACGGCGGCGACGGTGGCCGCGGGGGCGATGTGATCCTGCTCGGCGACGTGAACACCAACAATCTGGTCGACTACAAGTTCCAGCCGCACTGGCGCGCCGAACGCGGCGAGCACGGGCAGGGGGCGGACTGTCACGGGCGCGACGGCAAGCCGTACCTCATGAAGCTGCCGCTCGGCACGGTCGTGATCGACCTGGCCACGGACAAGCCCGTCGCGGAACTCATCGAGGACGGCCAGCAGATCGTCCTCTGCAAGGGCGGCAACGGCGGGTGGGGGAATACGCATTTCAAGACCTCGACCAATCGGGCGCCCAAGCGCGCGAATCCCGGGCATCCCGGCGAGCACGGGCACTATCAGCTGGTGTTGAAGAGCATCGCCGACGTGGGGCTGGTGGGCTTTCCGAATGCCGGCAAGTCCTCGCTGATGACGCGCATCACCAAGGCGCGCCCGAAGACGGCCGCCTATCCGTTCACGACCCTGCATCCGCAGATCGGGGTCATCGACTATTCCGACGAAGTGAAGGGGACCAAGCGGCTGCTCCTTGCGGATGTCCCCGGCCTGATCGAGGGCGCCCACGAAAACCGCGGGCTGGGCCATCGCTTCCTCCGGCACATCGAGCGCTGCGCGCTATTGATTTTTCTCGTCGACATGGCGGGCACCGATGCCCGGAAACCGGTCGACGACTACAAGCACCTCCTGAACGAGCTGAAACTTTACGACCCGAAAATGCTCGATAAGCCGCGGCTAGTCGTGGCCAACAAGATGGACAAGCCGGAGGCGGCGGCGCTGCTGGCGAAATTTAAAACCAAGTACAAGACCGTGGACCTGCTGAAGATCTCCTGCCTGACGGGCGACGGACTCGACCGGTTGAAGAAAGAACTATTAAAGCGAGTAGGTAAGTTTCGCGCCAAAGAAAAAGCGTCGCTTGCCGCGGTCGGTTGAGCCAATTTTCCCTTCGCATGTCCAAGGAACATCGTCCCCTCATGATGCGCGCCAACCGCCTGCTCGGCGCGTCGTTGGTGGAGCACAATCTGGTGAAGATCGAGGACCTCGAGATGGCGAACTAGAAGCTGATCGAGCTGGTGGCGATGGACCAGCCGCGGCAGAGCACCATCCTGGGCATTCTCGCCTACGATATGAAGGTGTTGAAGGAGGACGATGTGTTGCACCACATCGTGGAAGCGGAGGGCGTCGGCTTGGTCGATTTGCGCGACTACGAGGTGCCCGACGACGTGAAGAAGCTCCTCGACCCGGGGGCGTGCTGGGCCACGTGGTCGATCCCTTTCGACAAGGAGGAGGAGTTTTCCTTCGTCGCGACGGCCTATTACCTGAGCCCGGCGGTGAAGCTCTTTTGGGAAAAACAGCTGGGTGGGCCCATCCTCTGGTTTGGCACGACCTTGGAATCGATTGCCGACTATCTGGAAAAACACGCCAACAGCGCCCCGGCCGGAGCGCCCGCGGCCAACCACGCCGCGCCGGTCCCGGCGGTCGCCGGCGCCAAGTAAGGTATGCCGCTCGGTAAAATTCAGCTCCAGATCGTCTCGCGCCTCGTCGAAATGGGCCGGCTCGACGCCGAGCAACGTACGGCGCTGGCTGGCCGGCCGGATGACCTGAGTGGCGATGCGCTCGACAAGTTGCTGCAGGAGGAATTCAAGGTCACCGCGTTTCAGTGTCTCGTGGCCAAGGCGCGGGCCTTGAACCTTTCGCCGTTTAACGTCGCCCATTATCGCGTTTCGCCGCAGACCTTCGAGCGTATCCCCCAGAAGTTCTGTCAGGAGAATCTCGTGCTGCCCGTCGGCCAGGTGGGCGACATGCTGCTCGTCGCGTTCGCGAATCCCTTCGAAGTCACGCTCCCGACGAAGATCCAGGAGATGACCGGGAAGACGGTGGTCCGCCTGCTGGCGCGGGAAAAGGACATCAGGGACAAGTTTACCAAGGGGCAGGACCGCTCGTCGGGCTTCGACGACGTGGTCATGCAGATCGGCGCCGAGTATGGCGGCGAGGGCGAGGTCGAGCTGAAGGACGACGATGTCAGCGAGGAATCCGGCCCGATCATCCAGCTGGCCAACCGCATCATCGAGGACGCGTATTTTTCCGGCACGAGCGACATTCACGTGGAGCCGCAGGAAAAGGAGGTCATCGTCCGCAACCGGATCGACGGCGTCTGCCACGAGAATCTCCGGCTGCCGAAGAAGGTCGGGCCGGCGCTCGTCGCCCGCCTGAAGATCATGTGCAACCTCGACATCTCGGAACGCCGGTTGCCGCAGGACGGACGCATCGTTTTCAAGCAGTACACCAAGAAGAACCTCGACCTCGATTTGTGCGTGTCGACGGCGCCGCTCAACCATGGCGAAGGCGTGGTGATGCGTATCCTCGACAAGCAAAAATCTACGCTGCCCCTGCCGGCGCTGGGTTTTTCGGAGGAAAATCTTTCGCGCTATCGCGACTGCATCCGCCAGCCCTACGGCATGATCTTGCATTGCGGGCCGACGGGCTCCGGCAAGTCGATGACGCTTTACTCCGCGCTGAACGAAATCAACACGCCGGACATCGTCATCCGGACGGCCGAGGATCCGATCGAGTATACGCTGCCGGGCCTGAACCAGATGCAGATGCACCGCCAGATCGGGCTGACGTTTGCCTCGGCGCTGCGCGCTTTTCTCCGGCAGGACCCCGACATCATTCTGGTCGGCGAAATTCGCGACAAGGAAACCGCCGGCATCGCAGTCGAGGCCGCGCTTACGGGTCACTTGCTGATCTCGACGCTGCACACCAACGACGCGCCCGGCACGGTGGCCCGGCTCGTGGACATGGGCGTGGAGCCCTTCATGATCTCGTCCTCGCTGCTCTGCGTCTGCGCGCAACGCCTTATGCGCCGGGTTTGCAAGCAGTGCCGGATGCCCTACACGCCGGAGGGCCGGGAAAAGGAGATCATGGAGAAGGCGATCGGCGGGAGCGGCCAGATCTTCAAACACAACCCGAAAGGGTGTCCGAAGTGCGGCGGCAGCGGCTACAAAGGCCGCGTGGGCATTCACGAGTTGATGGTGACGAACGAGGAACTCGCCGAGGCGATCAACAAGGAGATGGAGTCTTCCGAATTGAAAAAAATCGCGATGCGCGCGGGCATGAAGACGCTCCACCAGGACAGTTTGCTGAAAGTAAAGGAAGGCCTGGCCACGATTGAGGAAGCGATTTCCACGGTGCCGCCGGATATGACCTGAGTCCGGTCGCCGGGGCGGTTTTTTGGCTTGTCCGGGGACGATCCCGCCGGGTCGAAATGGGTTTTCGCGTTGCGGATGCGGTTGCCACGCGGCGGTGGCCCCCTGTGAATGGCGCGCCTTTCCCGTTCATGAAATCCCTTCCGATCTCGATCGCGGTCGCTGTCCTGCTCCTCCTGGAAGCGGGCTGCGGGAAGAAACGTGAAATCACCTCCCTGCAGCGCAAGGAGGCGGCCAGCCTGTTGAGCGAGGCGCAGTTTGCCCTGACGCTGCGGGATCTGGCGCGAGCGGATGGCCTGCTAGCCAAGGCCACCGCCCTTTGTCCCGACGCGGGCGACTCCTGGGTGAGTCTTGGTTCGGTCCGGATGAAGCTTGGGCAGCGGGATGCGGCCCGGACGGCTTACAAGCAGGCCCTCACGGCCTACGAAGACGCAGCCGCGAAAAACAAGACCGATGCCGAGCCGGTGCTGCAACAGGTGACGGTGCTCGCCCTACTTGGCCGGGTGAAGGAGGCCCGGGAGCTGGCCGATAAACTGCCGGCGCGTTTCCCGGCCAATCGCAGCGTGCGGATGTTCGCCGAGGGCAGGAAGCTCGAGCGCCTGCTGGCGGATCCGAAATTCAAGGACGTGGCGTTCTAGCGCCGGAGCCGATGCACGATTATTGGGGAGAGCTTTCCCAGGTCGCGTTGGCCCATCTGCTGGCGGTGGCGAGTCCCGGGCCGGATTTTACGCTCGTGCTCCGGCAGAGCCTGGTACACGGACGGCGCACGGCCCTTTGGACGAGCGTCGGGATTGGCGCGGGCATCGTGCTGCAAGTGACCTATTCGCTGCTGGGTCTCGGCCTGCTGATCCGCGATTCCGAGCTTTGGTTCAACGGGGTGAAATATGCCGGTGCGGCCTACATCGCGGGGCTCGGCGTGCAGGCGTTGCGGGCGAAGCCCCGGGTGGCGGCGACGCTGACGACCGAAGGAGGGGCCGAAGTGCCGAGCACGCACGGTGCGTTTGTGACGGGATTCCTCACGAATGCGCTCAACCCCAAGGCCACGCTGTTCTTCATCTCGCTGTTCGCCCTCGTGGTGAGCTCGCAGACGCCGAAACTGATCCAGGCCGGCTACGGCCTGTGGATGTCGCTGGCGACGATGGGGTGGTTCTCGCTCGTGTCGGTTTTTTTCACCCGCGACGACGTGCGCCGGGGATACTTGCGCCACGGCCACTGGCTCGATCGGGCGCTGGGCGTGGTTTTCCTGGCGTTTGCCGGGAGCCTCGTGCTCGCGTCGGTGAAATAACCTTTCGCTCAGGCGGCGGCGGGCGCGTCGGCATTGCGCGCGGGCGCGGACTCCAGCGTGACGAGCAGCATCGCGCTCAACTCCGTCGCCGCGCTCGGCGCTGTCGGCCAGGGCGGCGAGGGCGCCGGCGGCAAGTTGCACGAAATCGTCCAGCTCCTGCCGCTCGAGCGGTTTGCCGGGCGTGAGGTGGAGCGCGAGGAGGTTCAGTCCGCGCGTGAGCCGCGGTTTGCCGTTCGCGAGGGTGGCGGCCTGCGCAAGACCGGCTTGCTCCGCCTTCGGGTCTCCGCTCATGCGTTGGAGCGAGGAGAAAAGAGTGCTGTTGCTGGCCTCGGCGTGCCGCTTGGCGGCGACGGCTCCGGCGTCGTAACTGCCGCCCTGCGCCAACCGGCCGGCAAGTTCGCGCAGGTAGTCGCGGTTGGCGCGCAGCGCCGCGGCGAGGAACGGCGGGAAGCATTCGCGCTCCCAGACCGGCCAGAAAAAGATGGCCGCCAACCGCGCCAGGGCGCAACCGGTAGTCGCCGCGTACGTCGACTATCGCGATGTTCTGGGCCGCGAGGAGCAGCGGCACCATGAACGCCACCATTGCGCGGATCCCGCGCGACAAATCCGGCTTGAGCGACGCGCGATCGGCGGGCCGGCTAAGCGCGGAAAAGAGACGAAATACCGCCATCCGGTTATTCGAGCCGGGTTGCGCTCACACGTAAACACCCCCGCCGAGCAGGCGTTCGCCGTCGTAGAACGCGAGAATCTGCCCGCTCGCGAGGCCGCGTTGCGGCCCGCGGAACACGATGCGGGCGGTCGCGCCCGCTTCGGGAAAAAACTCGATGGGCACGCGCGGATCGCGATAGCGCACGCGACCCTCGAGCGCGCACGCGGTAGAGATTGGTTCGCCGATCCAGCTCAGCGAGTGGACGCGCACTTCGCGTTGAAAAAGACCGGGTGCGTCGGGGTGGTCGAAGGCGACGAGGAGGGCGCGGTCCGCGGCACGTTTGCCGACGACGACATAGGCCGCGTGATCGGTGTTCGACGGGACGCCGATGCCCTTGCGCTGGCCCAGCGTGTAGAAATGCAGCCCGCGATGGGTTCCCAGTTCCCGGCCATCCGTGGCCCGAACGATCGGGCCGGGCGCGTCGGGGACATAGGCACGGAGAAAATCCTGCATCTTCACCTCGCCGATGAAGCAGATGCCCTGGCTGTCTTTTTTGTCGGCGGTCGGGAGCCCGGCCTGGCGGGCGAGGGACCGCAGGTCCGGTTTCGGCAGATGGCCGATGGGAAACCGGGCGTCACGCACTTGGGCCTGGTTCAGCAGCGCGAGGAAGTAGGACTGGTCCTTGTTTTTGTCGGCGCCCTCGAGTATCTGATATTCGGGCGCCCCGTCGCCGGCGGCGATGCGCCGGGCATAGTGCCCCGTGGCAACCGCGTCGAAGCCATGATCCCGGGCCCAGGCGCGAAAGACGCCGAACTTGATCTCCCGATTGCACATGATGTCGGGATTTGGCGTCAGACCGCGGGCGTAGCCGTCCAGCAGGTAACCAACGATTTTTTCGCGATATTCCTGCATCAAGTTAACCACGCGAAACTCGATCCCGAGCTTTTCGCACACCGTCCGGGCGTCGTCGATGTCCTGCATCCAGGGGCAGTGGCCGACGAGGTTGTCCTCGTTGATCCAGTTCTTCATGTAGACGCCAACCAGTGGGTAGCCTTGGTCCTTGAGCAGCAGCGCGGCGACGGAGCTGTCGACTCCGCCGGACATGGCGACGAGGATCTTTTCTTTCGCGGACACGGGATGACAACCCACGCTCCCGTGCCGCACCTTGTCAAACGAACCGTGTCCCGGCGCGATCCGAACGCGAGTTCCCGCTTGTCGCCGGCGCCGCCTCGGAAATGCTGCTTACTCCCATGGATGAAACGCCGCATCGCATCGTCCGGGCCTGGCTCGAATCCCCGGCGACGGGGATCATCGAGCTTGACCGCGACTGGACGGCACCGACCCCACCACGGTTTTCCCTCGGTCAGCAGTGTCCGATTCCCCGCAGCCTCGGTCCGGCGCCCGGTCTGCCGGCGGGGCGCAGCATGGGTTATTTTTTCAATACCGAGGGTGGGGGCGTGTCCTTCGTGCTCCCGCTGGAACATGGTTGCGATGTCGATCCGGCGCGGGACACGGTCTTTCTCGCCGGGGACTTCAATCGCTGGCAGCAGGCGGTCGGGATCGAGGAATGGCGCCTGCGGCCGGCGGAGATGGAGGGGATGCCGGTGCTGCTTTGGACGGGTGACGCCGCGCGTTTTCTTGGTCATCCCGGTTTGCGCTTCAAGTTTGTCACGGGTGAAAACCGCTGGCTGACGCCACCGAGCGATGCGGCGAATGCGGTGCGCGATCCGGAGGGTAGCCTCAACCGCGTGATCGACCCGACGCGAACCGGCTGGCACCTGTGGCGGTTTACGCTGGCGGCCCCGCTGAGCCTGGCCGAGGCGAGCGAAGTCACGTGGGCGGCCGGGCCGGCGGCCGCCGGCCGGAGCGTGCCGCTGACATTCGGGAGTTTTTTCTTCGCGCTGAAGTCGGATCTGCCGCTGGGCGCCCAGGTGCGGGGAGACGAGACCGTTTTCCGGCTCTTTGCGCCGCGTGCGGGCAGCGTGACGCTAAGCCTGGCGCGAACGCTCGAATCGGGGGCCGAGGGGCAGATCTTTTCGCTCGCGCAGCCCGCTAACGCTGACGGGGCCGCAGGGGTGTGGGAGGTGGTGCTCGATCTGAACCTGCACGGCTGGTTTTATTGGTATTCGGTCGATGGCCCGCGCGCAGGGCAGGCCGGCGGTGGATTCGACCCCGCGGTGCGCATCCTCGATCCGTATGCAGTGGCGGCCGTCGGCCGGGAGGGCCCGGGCATCGTCATCGATCCGGCGTGGCTCGGACAGGGGGATCGCGCGTTTCAAGCCCCGGCCTGGCAGGATCTCGTGATCGTCGAGGCCCACGTGCGGGATCTCGCCGCGAACGCGCCTGTGAAGGCGAACCCCGCCGAGCGCCTCGGTTTCACGGGATTGCGGAAGTGGGTCGAGAGCGATGATTTCTACCTCCATCACCTCGGGGTGAACTGCGTGGAGCTGCAGCCCCTGCAGGAGTTCGATAACGTCTCGCGGCAGGAGTACCACTGGGGCTACATGACGAATAATTTCTTCGCGCCGGAGAGCAGCTATGCGCTTGAGCCGGAAAAAGCCTCGGGCTTGCGCGAGTTTCAGGAACTGGTGGCGGCGTTTCACCAACGGGGGATGGCGGTGGTGCTCGACGTGGTGTTCAATCACGTCGGGGTGCCCGCGCACCTGATGGCCATCGACCGGCTCTACTATTTCGAGCAGGAGCGCGACGGTACGCTGACCAACTGGAGCGGGTGCGGCAACGACCTGCGGGTCCGCTCGGCGATGGTGCGCCGGCTGATCATCGACAGCTGCCTCCACCTAATGGAGGCCTACGGGGTGAACGGGTTTCGCTTCGACCTGGCGGAGCTTCTCGGCGTCGACGTGCTGCGCGACATCGAGGTGGCGCTGAAGCGGGCCAACCCCAACGTCATTCTCATCGCGGAGCCGTGGAGTTTCCGAGGGCACATCGCCGGGGCGCTCCGCGACACCGGCTGGGCCTCGTGGAACGACGGGTTTCGTATTTTCCTGCGCGACTACGTCCGGGGCAGCGGGCCGGCGGCGCGGATGGAGTATTTCCTGCGCGGCTCGCCGTGGTATTTCGCCAAGTGGCCGGCGCAGACGATCAACTACACGGAATCCCACGACGATCGCACCTGGATCGACGACATCACGGAGAATGCGCAGGGGGATGGATTCAAACCCACGCTGAACGACCGGCATCGCACGCACCTGATGGCGGCGCTGCTTTTCATGTCGCTCGGGGTCCCCATGCTTTCTGCGGGACAGGATTTTCTGCGTTCGAAGCGCGGAGTAAAAAATACTTACCAGCGGGGCGATCTGAACGCGCTCGATTACCGGCGCCTCCAACGGCACCTTGGTACGCACACGTATTTTGCGGATTGGATCGCGTTTCGGCGCAGCGAGGGCGGGCGGCTGTTGCGCCAGTGGTCCCGGCCGAGCGAGGGCTTTTTCGAATTCGTCCATGCCCCCGATTCCCCGGCGCTCGCGGTGGTCTACAACGCCGACGGCTCGCAGGGAACCCGGCGGTTGCTGTTCGCGGTCAATCCGACGCCGAACGATGTCTGGTTGCCCGCCGGCGAGTGTGTCGCGCGTCTGCCGCATGCGAGCGCGTGGCGCCAAGTCGCCAACCACGAACGATTTTTGTCGCCGGATGGACACGGCGCCGGGATTCCGGTCGAACCCGAATTGTTCGTCCCGGCCCTCGGCTGCGGATTGTGGGCGACGGGTTGAGGGGGCGGTTGGCCCCGGCTGGAAATAGGACGGAAATCCGTCCGCCAAAACCCTTGCATCTCTCGGGCGTGCCCTCTTCATTCGATAGTCCGCGTTCGCGCGGGTTCGTCTTCAATCAGCAATCCAACACTGAACCTCTAGAGAGTCACACCATGGCAGTAAAAGTCGCAATCAATGGTTTCGGCCGCATCGGCCGCCTCGTATTTCGCGCGCTGGTCGAGCAGGGTCTGCTCGGCAGCGAACTCGATGTCGTCGCGGTCGGCGATATCGTGCCGGCCGACAACCTGGCCTATCTGCTCAAATACGACTCCACTCAGGGCCGTTTCCACGGCACTGTCGGTTCGAAGAAATCGGCCGCCGACAAGGTCGAGGACGACGTTCTGATCGTCAACGGTCGCGAGATCCTCGTGGTCAGCGCCAAGAGCCCCGCGGAGCTGCCGTGGGCCAAGCTCGGCGTGCAGCTCGTCATTGAGTCGACCGGGTTGTTCACCGACGCTGAGAAGGCCAAGGGACACCTCGCCGCCGGCGCCAAGAAGGTCATCATCTCCGCCCCGGCGAAGGGTGAGGACATCACCGTCGTCATGGGCGTGAACGACGAGAAGCTCGACCTCGCGAAGCACAGCATCATTTCCAACGCCTCCTGCACGACGAACTGTCTTGCGCCGCTCGTCCATGTGCTGCTCAAGGAAGGCTTCGGCATCGAGGAAGGCCTGATGACTACGATCCACTCCTACACGGCCACGCAGAAGACCGTGGACGGCCCGTCGAAGAAGGACTGGAAGGGCGGCCGCTCCGCCGCGATCAACATCATCCCGGCTGCGACCGGTGCCGCGAAGGCCACCGCGCTCGTGTGCCCCGAAGTGAAGGGCAAGCTCACCGGCATGTCGTTCCGCGTGCCGACTCCGACGGTTTCGGTCGTCGACCTCACGGTCCGGACCACGAAGGAAACGTCCTACAAGGAAATCTGCGAGGCGATGAAGCGCGCCAGCGAGACCTACCTCAAGGGCATCCTCGCCTACACGGGCGACGAAGTCGTCTCCTCGGATTTCATCCACGACAAGAGCTCGTCGATCTTCGACGCCGGCTCGGGCATCGAGCTCAACTCGAAGTTCTTCAAGCTCGTCTCGTGGTATGACAACGAGTGGGGCTACTCCAACCGCGTGGTCGATCTGACGAAGAAGATCGCGGCCAAGCTCTAAGTCCTCCCTCCCTGAACCTTGCCGCGGATCGCGCGGATGACCGTGGATATTTTTCATCCGCGTCCATTCGCGTAATCCGCGGCCGTTTTTTCCCTCCATGGCCAAGTTCAAAAGCATCCGAGACCTCGATTTGACCGGCAAACGCGTGCTGATGCGCGTGGATTTCAATGTCCCCCAGGACAAGATCACGGGCACCATCACCAACACCCAGCGTATCGCCGCCGCGCTGCCCTCGATCAAGTACGCGCTCGAAAAGGGCGCGTCGGTCGTGCTGATGTCGCACCTCGGCCGGCCCGACGGGCAGAAGACGGCAAAATTTTCGCTGCGGCCGGTCGCGGTCGAACTCGAAAAACTTCTTGGCCGGAAAGTTATCTTTCTCGACGACTGCGCCGGCCCGGCGGTCGAGGCCGCCTGTGCGCCCGGCCAGCTGAAAGCGGGCGATGTCGTGCTGCTCGAAAATCTCCGCTTCCACATCGAGGAAGAGGGCAAGGTGAAGATCAAGAACGCCGACGGTTCGGAAACCAAGCTCAAGGCCGATCCCGCCAAGGAAGCCGCCTTCCGCGCCTCGCTGTCGAAGCTCGGCGATGTTTACGTGAACGACGCCTTCGGCACCGCCCACCGTCCGCACTCGTCGATCGTCGGCGTCAATCTCCCGCAGAAGGCCGCCGGTTTCCTGATGGAGGCCGAACTCAAGGCGTTCGCCAAGGTGCTGGAGACGCCGGACCGCCCGCTGCTGGCCATTCTCGGCGGGGCCAAGATCGCGGACAAGATCCCGCTGATCAAAAATCTCATCGAGAAAGCCGACAAGATCATCATCGGCGGCGGCATGGCCTACACGTTTCACAAGCAGCTTCGCGGCATGAAAATTGGCGGCAGCCTGTTCGACGCCGAGGGCGCCAAGATCGTCGGCGAACTCGAGGCGAAGGCGAAGGCGCGCGGCGTCGAGCTGATTTTCCCGATCGATTTCATCGCGGCGGACAAGTTTGCGCCCGATGCGAACACGCAGCCGGCGACGCTGGAGAGCGGCATTCCCGACGGTTGGGAAGGCCTCGATGCCGGGCCCAAGTCGACCGAGCTCTACCGCCAGGCCATCCTGGCTTCGAAGACCATCGTCTGGAACGGTCCGGCCGGCGTGTTCGAATTCGAGAAGTTCGCCGGGGCGACCAAGGCGATGGCCGAGGCGATCGCCGAAGCGACCGCGCAGGGCGCCACGACGGTCGTCGGCGGCGGCGACACGGCCACGGCGGCGAAAAAATTTAAGGTGGCCGACAAGGTCACCCACTGCTCGACCGGCGGCGGCGCCAGCCTCGAATTCCTCGAGGGCAAGGTGCTTCCCGGCGTGGTCTTCCTCGAAAGCTGATCCGTTCCGCGCCAGCGCCGGTGGCGTGTTCCAGGCACGACCGGCGCGCACTTCATCCCTCACTGTTTCCCATCCCATGAGCACTCGAAAAAAACTGATCGCCGGCAACTGGAAGATGAACAAGACGCCCGCGGATGGCGCGGCGCTGGTCACGGAAATCGTCGCCGCGGTCGGCAAGGTCGCGGACGTCGACATCGTGGTGTGCCCGCCCTTCACGGGTCTTGAGGCCGCCGGCAGGGCGCTGGAGGGTTCGAACGTGAAGCTCGGTGCGCAAAACATGCATCACGAGGCGAGCGGCGCGTTCACCGGAGAGATTTCCGCGGCGATGCTGCGCGCGCTCTTTGCGACGCATGTCATCCTCGGCCACAGCGAGCGGCGGAGTTACTTCGGCGAAAAGGACGAGGCGATCAACAAGAAGGTCCTCGCCGCGTTGAAAAACCAGTTGCGGCCGATCCTGTGCGTGGGTGAAACCCTCGCCGAACGGGAGTCGGGTGCCACGCTCAAGGTGGTGCAGACGCAGCTCGAGGCGGGGCTGGAGGGCGTGAGTCGGGAGCTCGCGCCGAGCGTGGTGATCGCCTACGAGCCCGTTTGGGCGATCGGCACCGGCAAGGTCGCGACGACCGAGCAGGCGCAGGAAGTGCACGCGTTCATTCGCGGCCTGCTCACCAAGCTGTTCACCGAGCCGGTGGCGCAAAAGCTTCGCATCCTTTACGGCGGCTCGATGAAGCCCTCCAACGCGCCCGAGCTGCTCGCGCAAAAAGACATCGACGGCGGCCTGATCGGCGGCGCCAGCCTGGAGGCCCGCAGCTTCGTCGAATTGGTCAACGCCGCGGTGGCGATCAAGTAGCCGACAGGTTCAGGAAAGAAGTGTGGCTGCGGGCGGCGGAGTGTGAAAAAAACCTTGCCGTTGGCGGTCCGAGTCGTGACTTTGCGCCCTCTTTTGTCTGGTAGGATACTCAAGTGGCCAACGAGGGCAGACTGTAAATCTGCTGGCTTACGCCTTCCCTGGTTCGAATCCAGGTCCTACCACCAAATTCCGGCCTGGCGGGCTGGATTTCGAGCTCTGCTCGCCTCCGTCACGGCTCAAACTGAAACCCGTGTCCGGGTTCGTAGGACAGGACGGTCAACCGGCGGAGCCGGGCTTCGACCTCCCCGGACCACGTTCGGGTGGTGGTGGCATCGACTCTCGTGGCGACGCTGACGGTGAGGTGATGTGAACCCAGGTCAGCGGTACCCGCAGTTTGCCGACCGAAGAGCCGTCGGACTTGAAACCTTTGGACCGGAAGACGTGTTTCTGGGGGCGACCATCCACCACCAGCCGTACGGTCACCGGGGCGCGGGTGCGTTGGGCGGGCAGGGCGGTGCGCATGTGAACCGGCCGTTGGTCGTTGGCGGGATCGGGGAGGGCGAGGGCGGCGCCGGACAGCCAATCGCCGTTCGCGCGGAACGTGAATATAAATTCAGCCTCCGGGGCGGCGGGATTGCGGAAAGGGGCGTCGCTGGCGGGCAGGAGCACGGCGAGGGTGAGGGCGGTCAGCAGCAATCCGGCGAGGCAGGTGGCGGCGCGGTGGCCGCCTGTGAGGGCGGCGGCCGATCGCTGGGATCGCAGTTGCGCGGCGGTCTCGGTGAGAAGCTTGGGGCGGAGTGGATCGAAGTTGACGTGAGCGAGCTTGCGCGGGTCGGCCCGGTTGGGGCGGAACGCCGGTTCCCGCGCGCCACTGAGCCGCGCCGGCAGCCAGCGGTTGGCCGGCCTGGCGGTTTGCCGCCGCCGGCGGGACACGTGATTGCGAAGCGCGTCGTCTCTTTCTCGCCTCGATTCTCCATCTGCCGGTCGTGCTCGGAGCGCTGCTCTTGGAGAGCCTGTTCACGGGATGACGACCGGACTGCGCTGCGTCGGTGTTCTGCCGCAGCCGGTCAGAGCATGCCGGCGTCGCGGAAACTGAACCAGCCGCGGCCGAGGGGATCAGCCCCGCTGCGCCCGACGATCACGTGGTCGAGCAGTTCGATGTCTACGGCCCGGGCCGCCTCGCGCAACTGGCGGGTTACTTGGAGATCCGCGGCGCTGGGAGCGGGATCTCCGGAGGGATGATTATGGACGCAAACGACCGCGGTAGCCGATTCGCGGATGGCGGCGCGAAATACCTCGCGGGGATGGGCGAGGGCGGCAGTCGCCGTGCCCGAGGTGATCTCAACCCTTTTGATAAGCCGGTTCTTCCGGTTGAGACAGAGTACCCAGAATTTTTCGACTTCGAGCCCGAAAACGACGGGTTGGAAATAAGCGGTGACGAGATCGGCGCGATTAAGTAGCGGGGATTCGCCCGTCTGCTGGCCCACCACGCGTCGGGCGACTTCCATGACGGTGACCAGCTGGAGCGCCTTGACCCGGCCGATCCCTTTCAATTTCTCGAAATCGTCGGCCCGCCAGACGATGAGGCCGGCGAGCGAGCCGGCTTCTCCGATCAGTCGCGTCGCGAGAGTGAGGACATCGTGGCCGCGCGTGCCGCTACGCAGCAGCATCGCCAGCAACTCCGTATCGCTGAGGGCACCGGCGCCGAATTTTTCCAGCCGCTCCTGCGGCCGTTCCGCAACGGCCGTTTCACGGAGGCGGTTGGCAAGGGGGTATTCCGGAGCCTCGGGCACGCCAGTGCTTAAGAAGAGGATCGGCCGAGGTCAACGCACCGGGTGCATGACGTGTAGCCTCCGGGGGGAGGTTGCGGCAGCTCATGGCTCGCCGCGAGGTGCCGCCATCGCCTGGCTCAGTAGTGTTTGACGTAGCCGTTGCGTCGCAGGCGCTCGAGCCAGCGCTCCTGGCTGCTCCGGGTCATCTGCGTGATCAGCACGCGCTCGATTTGTTCGCGGACCTCGTCGAGCGGTTGAATGCCGGCATAGTGCCGGTCCTCAGCGTAGAGAATGTAGCATCCCTCGGGCAGGAGGATCGGAGTAGAAGCCTCGCCCGTCTTGAGATTAAACGCCGCTTCGCTGAACTCGGGTTTGAAGCTCGAACGTTGCATCCAGCCCCAGTCGCCGCCTTTGGAGCGATTGGTGCCCCGGCTGAATTCCTTGGCGAGGTCTTCGAATTTTTCCCCGGCCTTGAACCGGGTAATGATTTGGCCGGCCTGCTGCTTGAGGCCGTCATCCGTGTCGGTATCCGTGCGGGTGAGCTGGATCATGCGGAGGTGCACTTCGTCCTCCCGATAAAAACGATCCTTGTTTTCGTTGTAGTAGGTTTCGATCCGGACCGGGCTGACCACGCTCTGCGACTTCCTCTGCTGGCCCTGCATGTAGTGGTAAATGATCTCTTCTTCCTTGTCCCGGCGGTGCTCGCGGATCGTTTTGCCCCGCCCGCGAAGGAAAGCCAGGAACTTGGAGCGATCGCCCTCGAACCGCTCGGCGAGCTCGTCCGCAATGGCATTGTCGACGTAGCTGATGGGAATGTGGCGCTTCTCGTCCTTACGGAATTCCTTGATGATCAGAACGCGATCAATGAGGTCCTGAATGGCGCCATCCTGCAGTCGCTCCAATTGCTCGTAGTATTCCTTGTCATTGCGGGCGTCGGCCTTGAGCTGCGGGAGCAGCGGGGCGATTTCCTGCATGACGTCGGCGACGGTGATGATTTTATCCTCGGCCACGGCCACAATGCCATTGGCGTACTGCAACTGCAGATTCTCGGCGGCGGACGGGGCCTTGGGCTGAGGCTGGGCCGGAGGAGTCTGTGCGAGAGCCACGCTCGTCAGGGCGGCGATCAAAACAGAGGCAAGGCTGCGGCGGAGCATCATGGGTTCGGCAAATTGTTCAGAAAGGAGATGATTTCCCTCAAACGTAGGAGGGGCTTGGGGGCGGTCAACCTTGGAAACCGGGTGCCGATCTGCACCCAGTCGTCGCGCCGACCGCTGTTGCGGAGGCACTTCAGGCGGTTCGACTCGGTTTCGACGCAAACAATACCCTTTTGTTCCGCTCGGATACGAATCTCGGTGACGAGCAGTAAGGCACGAACGTCGTCGCCGAATTTACCGAACCGATCGCGCAGGTCCGTTTCCGCCTGCTTTAATGCCGCGGTGGAATCCGCGAGGGCGAGCTTGCGATAAAAATCGATGCGCAAACGAGTTTCGGCAAGGTAGGTCGGCGGTATCCGGGCCTGAATTCGCGGGACTTCAATGGCCTGCTGATCTTCCGCTTCCTTGAGGGCCGTGTAACCGTCGCGATGCCGGCCCCGGGCCGCCTCGGTCTCGCCCCGGCTCCCGCCCGATCCGGTCTCCCCGACAAACACGAAGTCCAGTTTGACGCTGGCGCGAATGGTGGCGGCGGTCTTCTCGCCTTTCAACCGCGCCACCGATTGCCGCAGCAACTGGCAATAGAGCTCGAACCCGACGCCCACGATGTGGCCGCTTTGTTCGGAGCCGAGCAGGTTGCCGGCGCCCCGCAATTCGAGGTCGCGCATCGCGATCCGGAATCCGGCGCCCAGCTGGTTGTGCTGGCGCATGGCGGTGAGCCGCGCCCGCGCCACCTCGAGGAGGCGGGTGTGGCGATGGAGCAGGAGGTAGGCGTAGGCCTGGTGTTTGAACCGCCCGACCCGTCCACGGAGCTGGTAAAGTTGGGAGAGGCCGAAACGATCGGCGCCTTCGATGATGATCGTGTTGCAGTTCGGGATATCGAGGCCGCTCTCGATGATCGTAGTGCACACCATCAGTTGGTAACGGCCGGCGACAAATTCGGTCATGACCTCCTCGAGTTCCTCCGAACCCATCTGGCCATGACCGACGCCGATATGCAACTCGGGCAGAAGCTGGCGCAGCCGGGCGGCCACGAGATCGATCGTTTGCACGCGGTTGTGCAGATAAAACACCTGACCGCCGCGCCGGACCTCGTGCCGGACGGCTTCCACGACGATCTTTTCGTCGTAGGTTTTCACGATCGTCTGGATGGGATGACGGTTGGTCGGCGCGGTTTCGATCACGCTCAGGTCGCGCGCCCCCGTCATCGCCATATAAAGGGTGCGGGGGATGGGCGTCGCGCTCATCGAGAGCACGTCGACGGTCTCGCGCATCTTCTTGAACACCTCCTTGTGCTTCACGCCGAAGCGCTGTTCCTCGTCGATCACGACGAGACCGATGTCCTTGAAAATGATGTCGCGCTGCAAGAGGCGGTGCGTGCCAATGAGAATGTCGACCTGGCCGGCGGCGGTGGCCTCCGCGATTTTCCGCTGCTCGGAGCGCGACTTGAAGCGGCTGATCATTTCGACTGCGACCGGGTAACCGGCCATGCGTTCGCGGAAGGTGTTCAAATGCTGCTGGGCGAGAACGGTCGTGGGAACGAGCACGGCAACCTGTTTGCCGCCCTGGACCGCCTTGAAGGCGGCGCGGATCGCCACCTCTGTCTTGCCGAAGCCGACGTCGCCGCAGACCAGCCGGTCCATCGGCCGTGTGCGCTCCATGTCGACCTTGGTTTCCTCGATACAACGAAGCTGGTCGCGCGTTTCGGTGAAGGGAAACGACGCCTCGAATTCCTTTTGCCAGGTGTTGTCCGGCGGAAACGGAAACCCCGGCTGGGCTTCCCGCGCGGCGTGGATGCGCAGTAATTCCGCGGCGAGATCGATGGTCGCGCGTTCCGCCGCCTGACGCGCTTTTTCCCAGCGTCCCGAACCAATGCGGCCGAGTTGCGGCTTGGTTTTGCTGAGGCCCACGTAGCGGCTGATCAGGTGCGATTCCTGCAGTGGCACGTGCAGGGTGACGTGATCGTCGAATTCGAGCGAGATGACCTCGCGCAACCCTTGCGCGGTATCGAGCTTGGTGAGTCCGCGGTAGAGGGCGATGCCGTGTTGCAGGTGAACGACGAAGTCGCCTTCCACCAATTCCGAAAAGTCCAGCAACTGATCGACGGCCGCCCGCTGGGCTATGGCCCGGGCGTTGAGGGCCGGTCGTCGCTGGCGCTGGCGTCCGAAGATTTCCGTCTCGGTGACGACGACCATTCCCGCGGTGCGCGCCAGTCCTCCGCTAAAACGCGCCGAGCCACGGAAGGTGATGCGGAATCCCTCGTTCAATCCCCCGCGCAGCCACTTAGGCTTGATGCCCTTGAGCGCGGCGTCGGCGGCAAAGATTTCCTGTGAGCGTTGTTCCTCCCCCTCCTTCGAGGTGACGACCACGACGTCGTAGCCTCCTTTGCGCCACATCGCGACGCGACGCAGAAAGTGATGGCGCGCGTCTTCTTCAACTTGCAGGCGCTCCTGTGCCACCAAGGCTTCGTCCGGATAATTCCGGTGATGGCCGAGACTCTCGGTGTCCCAGGTTGTTTCCTGCGTGCCGTCGTCGAAGAGAGCACTGGCTTCGTCGAGGTCGCTCAGGCCAAACACCGCGCCGCATTTTTCGAGCAGGGGAGGTAAACCGTCTGCTCCCGCCCGCGCCAGGGAGCTGAATTCCGCATCGAGGGTGGCCGGCTCGATCAAGATCAGTTGCGCCGTCGCCGGCAGATAGTCGGCGATCCCGGCCTTGGCCGGATCCAGTTTCACGCGCGGTGAGGCGACGAGTGAGATGCTTTCCACGGACGCACCGGAACGCTGGGTGACGGGATCGAATTCCCGGATGGATTCGAGTTCATCGCCGAAAAAGTCGAGCCGGTAGGGCGCGTTCGCGGTGACCGGATAGACGTCGATGATCCCGCCGCGGATGGCGTAGTGCCCCGGGGCCTCACAGACGGCCTCGGAGTCGTAATCGAGCTGCTGCAACTGCTCGAGCAGGCCTTGAAACGATTGGGCAGTTCCGCGGGTGAGGACGAGTTCGCGCCGGGAGAATTCCTCGAGCGCGGGCACCGGCTGGAGCAGGGCGGCGGGCGTGGTCACCACGACCAGAGTGTCGGGCGTCGAACTCAGGCTGCGGATGGCGCGAAGGCAGGAAAGGACCGTCAGGCGGTCGCTGGAGGCGGCGAAGGCCTCCCTCATGTCGCGGCTGTCCTGGATCGATTCGGGAAAGACGAGGGCCCGCTGGGCCCGGGGCAGTCCCAGCGCGGCGTGAAAAAATGCGACGTCGTCGGTCAGGTGTTCGGCCGCCTTGAGGTTTTCCGTGACGATAAGCCAGACCGGAGCCGGATGCGCGCGGCAGAGTTCGGCGACCACGGCGCCGCGGGCCGGGGGGCAGACCCCCGTGAGCTTGTGACGCGATGGTGCGATTACGTCGGACATGAAGGCAAAAGTTCGTCGAGAAGTTCCGTGCCCCGCAAGAGGGGACCAGTCGATCGGCCAAGGCAACGCCGTGGGAAATGAATGAGGGGAGGAACGGAAGCAGCATCGAACGTGGTGGGCAACGTTGGTCTCGGGGCTTGGTTTTGGTACCAAGGGCGTTCCGAGTGAAGTCCGGGGCATCCGAAACCGCCGGCGGGGCCGCGGAAGTTTTCCTGCCCGAGCCACGCAATGCATTCGCCCTTGGGTCAACGCGGCGGCGAGCGTTGTTAACCCGCGCCCGCCAGCGGGCGGCCTGCGCCGGACGGGTTGTCCGCGGATTCGCGGATTGGCCGAGATCAGGTGCGGAGAGTTTCCAGCGCCTCCCGGGCCGCGGCCTCCTCGGCGAGCTTCTTGGAAGGGCCGCGCCCTGTCCCGACCGGGCGATCAAGCAGGTAAACCACGACGTCGAATTCCCGGGCATGGTCTTCGCCGGCGGTCGCGACCACCTCGTAGCGCAAGGCGCTGTTGCCGTGATCCGGTTGGACGAGTTCCTGCAGGCGCCCTTTCGGGTTGGCGTCGTTTTCCATGGGCGCAAGCCGGGATGGCAGGTTCCCATAGATGCCGCGTACCATCTCGCGCGTGCGCTCGAAACCGCCGTCGAGATAAACCGCGCCCACGACGGCTTCGAGGGCATCCCCGAGGGACGAGGTGCGGTTTCGGCCGCCGGTCGATTCCTCGCTGGCGCCCAGGCGCAGGCAAAGATCGAGGCCGGTCTCGCGCGCAAGGGTTGCCAGCATGGTGCCGTTGACGAGGAGGGCGCGCCGTTTGCTGAGCAGGCCCTCGCGGTCGTCCGGGAACAGCCGGTACAGTTCCTCGGCGAGGAGAATCTGCAGCACGGCATCGCCGAGAAACTCTAGACGCTGGTTGCTCTCCCGGGTGCCGGGGTGATCCTGCAGGTAGGAAAGGTGCGTGACGGCACGTTCGAGCAGTCTCCGGTCATGGAAGACGTGGCCGAGACGGCTCTGAAACTGCGCGAGTTGGTCGCTCATGAGCTCGCGCTGGCATAGCGCCGCAGCCCCCGGTAAAAAACCAGGACCGCGAGGCCAAACCAAAGGACGGCAAGGACGAATATCCACAGGGCCCATTGCCACTCGAAACCGTGCAGAAGGGTGCGGGCGGGGGCGTTGCTGATGACGACGACGGGCAGCAGCCAGACGAAGAGGAGATCGGCGACCCCCTTGAACGCCTCGCGGGGCAGGCGCGAGAATTCCGTCAGGGTGAAGTAGGCGCCCTCGACGCCCTGCGCGCTGGTCAGCCAGAAGACCATCGAGATCGACATGACCAGAATGCTGTAGTGGATCGCGAGCCCGCACAGCACCATGCCGAGATACAAAACGACGTCGAGGAAACCGGGGTGGAGGCCGAGCTGGTGCACGGCGTAGAGCACCACGCCACCGGCGACCACGGAATTAATCAGCCCGTCGGGATCCAGCTTGCGGGTCGTCGCCATGAACATGACGTTGCCCGGCTGCGCGAGGAAGAAGTCGAAGTTGCCGCTGCGGACGTTGCGGCCCAGCTCGAAAATACTGCTCCAGAAAAATCCCATGAGGAAGCGCTGGATCAGCATGGAGGTGCCGACGAGCAGCAGCATCTGATATTTATTCCAGCCGGCGATGGTATCGGTGTGCCGGTAAATCACCGAGATGAGCAGCAGGTTCACGCCCATCCAGAAAAGCTCGACCAGCGACCAGACGAAAAAATCGCCCCGGAACATCAGCGTCCGGATGATGGAATAGCGCGCCGAGGCGAACCAGATTCGCAGGTAGTGGAGCATGGGGTTCAGCCGCCGACGGCGGTATGACGGCGCAGACCGCGCCGCCACAAAAACTCACCGAGGACGAGCAGGGCCAGCACCCAGAACAGCTGGATCAACAATCCCTGCCATACGAGTGGCTGTTCGAGGCGGCCGGTGAGTATCGCTCCGGGAAAATACATCTGGTAGTAGAAGGGCAGAAACTGCGCGACGCGGAAGAGCCACGCCGGCAGCAGGTCGAGGGGAAAAAGCTGCCCGCCCAATACCGACTCGACCGCCATCGAAAGAATCACGAAGCCTTGGATATCGAGAAACCAGAACGTCAGCAGGCCGAAACAATAGGCGATGCTGAACTGGATCAGCGCGGACAGCACCATGGCCGGCAAACCGAGCGCCAGGCGCCACGGCTCGGACGGAAAGGACAGGTGATCGATCAGGAAGGGCAGGGCGACGAGCAGCGGCAGGATAACGAGCGCCCCGGAAACCAGCCGGGCCGCGGCGAAAATACTGAAACGATAGAGGAAGTAGTTGATGGGTTTCAGCAGAAACTGATTGATCAGCCCGTTGCGGATTTCCTCGCTGATCTGATAGTCCTCGTTGAAGGCACTGATGAAGAACTGGAGGACCAGCAGCGTGACAAAATAAGTCAGCGTCTGGTTCAGGTTGAATCCGCCGATCTGATTCGAGCCGGCGAACGCCGCTCCCCAGAGGATGAAGACGCCGGCGAGGTGGAAAAACGAAA
Organism: Opitutia bacterium; assembly: GCA_947442255.1. The sequence goes on along the minus strand of CANEVO010000003.1, from coordinate 38,269 downwards.
AAAAGCCGCGGACCAGAAAGTTCCAGCGGTAGACGAGGTTGCTTTGCAGCCCGATGAGAAAGGCGTGCCGGTATTTGTTGAAGGCGGCGAGCACGAGGCAGGAAGTAGTGAGTAGCGGGTAGCGCGTAGTGCAAGCGCACAGCTCACGCCCGGCGCCATGATGCTCGCCACCCCACCTGGAACTCGCTTCAGGTTTTCAGGCCGAAACGCTCGATGACTTCCCGCGCGAGATTGCGGTAGGCGGTGGCACCCGGATTCGACGGATCGTAGGCGAAGATCGTCTTGCCGAAACTCGGCGCCTCGCTGAGCCGCACCGTGCGGGGAATGACGGAGGCGAAGATCTTGTCGGGCAAGTGCTGCTTCACCTCGTCGACCACTTGGCGGGAGAGATTGGTGCGCAGATCGAACATCGTCATCACGATGCCGCCGAGTTCGAGGTTGTCGTTGACGTGGGCGTTCTTCAATCGCTCCACGGTACGGAGAATCTGGCCGAGTCCCTCGAGGGCCAGGTATTCGCACTGCAGGGCGATCAGCAGGAAATCGGCGGCGGCGAGGCTGTTCATCGACAGCATGCCCAGCGCGGGCGGGCAGTCGATGATGATGGCGCGAAAGCCGTTCGAGGCGCGCAGCGTTGCGAGCACGGCCCGGAGTTTGCCGAGATAGTTTTCCATCTGGGCCAGCTCGATTTCGGCGGCGGCGAGGTCCTCCTCGCTGGGGATGAGGGCGAGATGCTCGTAGGCCGTGGGCGTGATCATCTCGACCGCCGTGCCCTCCCCGCGCAGGGGACCATACAAGCTCCGGCCGGCCTGCTTTTGGATCCCAAGGGCGCTGGTGGCATTCGCCTGGGGATCGAGATCGATGAGCAGAGTGCGGATTTTTTTCTCCGCCAGGGCCGCGGCGAGGTTTACGGCGGTGGTGGTTTTGCCGACGCCACCTTTTTGATTCGCAATGGTAAAGACCGTAGTGGGCATGAAGTGGGGGCCATGCCTAGGGCGGGTGGGGAGCGGCGGCAAGCGCGGCGTCGTTGCGGGCGGTGGATTCGCGTTTTTTCCGGCGAATCCGGCGGGCGGATGAAAGGACGGAGAGCGCGGCGAGTCGCCGGAACCCGTGGATCCGCGAGGCGAAAACTCCCGACATCACGTGTTCGCGACGGGCGATTCCGCGTGCCGGCCGGCCTCAGACGTCGATCTTGAGGCCCTTTTTCCGGAAGATGGCTGCGGCATATTTCCGGAAATTCCCGCCGAAAATCTTCATGCGGTCGGCGCGGGAGATATCGGTGTCCAAAACCTTGCCGATTTCGGTCGCATAACTGCGGCTCGGACCGTGCCCGCCCCAGACCAGCCGATCGACGCCCAGCTGACGGATCGCGTATTCCACCATGCCGGAGTGCGGATCCGAGCCGGCGAATTCGAGCGAGACATTCTTGTAGGGTCGGATGGCGCGTGTGCCCAATTCCCAATCTCCACCCGAGTGGCCGCAGATCATCTGCACGTTCGGAAAGCGCTGGGCGAGGATCGCCACTTGCATCGGCGTGTTTTCGCCCGGCATGTTGTTTCGCCCCGGCAGATTGGGCGTGCCACCGGCCTTCAACCAAGTGTGGATGTAAATGGTGGCATTCAGGTCGGCGGCCAGACGGATGATCGGGTCGTTGTTGGGATGATCGCAGGTTGTGCCCGTCGAGTTGCCGCCGACGTATTTGATGCCAATGCACGGGCCGTTGCGGATCAATTTTTCCATTTTGGCACAGCTTTCGTCGGGAAAGCCGGGATGGATGGGAGTGATACCGGAAAGGTGCGCCTTGTCCCGTTCGACGATCGCGAGGATCTCCGCCTCGTGCGGCGAGGGAGTCAGCGGCGTGTCCAGCGTGCCGCCGATTTCGAGGGAAACGGAGCGTTCGATTCCCATCCGCCGCACGTAGAACATATTTTCTTCGTACTGCTGGATCGGGCTCGGCGAACCATAGAATCCATGAAAATGGCTGTCCCAGATCCGGTAGGCCACGAGCTCGTCGCGCGTGGGAAGTCCATAGTCATTGCCGTTGATGAAGAATTCCCGCGGGGCATAAGTCTTTCGGAGTTTTCGGAGCGAGGCGGTGATAGCGTGGATATCCAGGCTGGATACAATCCCTCTTCACGCTCGAACGTTGAGCGTTCGAAGGCCCTCCGGTGAAGGCAAGGCTCTTCTCCGGGGCACGGTTGAAGGACAAACTGCCCGGAGGCCCGCGGCTTTCCCGGCCCGGCAATTTAAGGCGAATCCGCCGGCGGCACGGCGGGCGGGGAGAGTCGTTTTCCTAGTTCGATTCCCGGCGGAATTCAATAACCCTTCGACCAGTCGATCACGTTTTGCAGCGGCTGGCCGCTGCGATAGCGGGCGAGGTTTTCGCCGAAGTACTTGATCGCATCGATGAACTCCAATTCCGAACCGGCCGAGGTATGCTGCGTGAGAAGCGTACGGGGGCAGGACCAGAGCGGATCGTCGGGTGGCAGCGGTTCGTTGCGGGTGACGTCGAGCATGGCCCCCCGCAGCTGGCCGGAGCGCAGAACCTCGATCAGGGCCGCCTCGTCCACCAGGGATCCGCGTCCGACATTCGCAAAAAGTGCGCCGGGTTTGAATCGGGCGATCCGGTCGGCGCTCATGAGGCCCCGGGTTTCGGGCGTATCGGGCAGGGCGGCACAAACGATGTCCGCCTTCGGGAGCGCCGCGTCGAGCTCGGCCCCCGAACGGATGTCGCCCGAAGTCCGGGCGTAGACGGTGAAGGTGCAGCCGAACTGGGCGAGCAGTTCCCGGACCCGGGTCGTCACGGATCCGTTGCCCAGCAACAACACGTGGGCTCCCTGCAGGATGTGTAGGCGAGGATGGTAATAGTCTTTTTGCCAGTCGCGCCGTTCCTGCAGGCGGACAAACTGATCGAGGCCCCGGTTGAAGCTCAGAATGGCGCCTAGCACCGTCTGCGCCATGCATTCGGCGAAGGCGCCGCGCAGATTGGTGCAGACGACGCGGCCGGCCACTTTGGCCCATTCGGCATTGCGATGGAAATCGATGCCGACAGAGGAAAACTGGACCCAGCGCAGGCGCGTGGCGGCGACCAGCAGGTCCGTGGGGAAGGCGCCGAACACGATTTCGGCCTCGAGAAACGCCGCGCGATCCGCCGCCGTGGCTCCAGCGGGATTGGCGATCCAGACGTCATCGGCGGCAGTGAGCCGTCTGAACGCCTCCGCTTCCTGTGCCCGGACCTCGAATCCAACGTAGATTTTCATGCGACAAAGGGCGCAGGAATACAATTGATCGAGTCTGCGGGGCGAGCGTTTTCAGCGAATTCGGCCGGACCGGCGCGCACGACGTTTCGTCCGCAGGCGGCGCGCGGTCGCCGGCCGCCGCCACCGCGTGCGAGAGCTTTCCCCGAACTGGTTTGATGGCCTTCATCACCCGAAAGTGCGGGCGCTTTTTCCTTGCTCAGGGCAGTCCGCAGTGAAGTTTACGGCGGTTCGTCGGTGCCGGCTGCATTCGTCCGGCGTAACTGTCCTGACTAAGTTGCCTCCCCGATCCTTCACGTTGAACCCATGAATCCCCGTACGTTACCGTCTACCTTCGCCCTGTCGACCGGCCTCTTCATCAGCTGTTTTTCCGCCGGTTTTTCGCAGATAGCCGAGCGCCCGCGATTCACGCCCGAGATCGAGGGCTTCGTGGAAAACTTCAAGCCGGGCGGTCAGGATCTGGCGAAGGAGATCACGCCGCTCGCGCCGACGGAAAGTTTGAAACGGCTGCACCCGGCCGAGGGTTATGCAGTCGAGCTAACGGCCAACGAACCGGTTATCCGGCAGCCCATCGACATGAAGTTCGATGCTCGGGGGCGACTTTGGGTGGTGCAGTATCTGCAGTATCCCTTTCCAGCCGGACTCACCGTCACCGCCTACGATCAATACCTGCGAGCGGAATTTGACCGTATTTCTCCGCCGCCACCCAATCATTTTCGGGGCGCCGACAAGATCACGATTCTCGAAGATAAGGATGGCGACGGCAAATACGAGACGCACAAGACCTTTGTCGAGGGGTTGAACATGGCGACCAGTGTTGAATTTGGCGATGGTGGCGTCTGGGTGCTGCAACCGCCCTATTTGCTTTTTTACCGCGACCGGAACGGCGACGACATCCCTGACGGTGACCCGGAAGTGCATCTCGTGGGATTTGGCCTGGAAGATACGCACTCGCTCGCAAGCAGCCTGCACATGGGCCCCGACGGGTGGCTGTACGGCGCGAAAGGCAGCACCACTAATCTGGAGATCCAAGGGGTCCGGCTGCTCGGCCAGGGGATCTGGCGATACCATCCCGGGACCAAAGTATTTGAGGTTTTTGCCGAGGGCGGAGGCAACACGGTCAGCTTCGAGTTCGACAAATACGGCCGGGCTTACTCCGGCACCAACGGCGGTGCCACGCGCGGCCTGCACTACGCTCAGGGGGCCACCTACATCAAGGGTTGGACCAAGCATGGCCCGGCGATGAACCCGTTCATTTTTGGATTCTTCGAACACATGGGGCATCAGGGGTACTCGCAGCGATTCCCGCAGAACTTCATTTTTTACGAGGGCGGCCTCATGCCCAAGCTCGAAGGTCAAATGGTCGTCGGCATGGCGCTGACGAACCGCGTTCAGGCCAGCGAGGTTTTCAAGGACACCTCGACGTTTCGCACCGTCGATCGCGAGGCGTTGATCACGGCGGATGACCGGGCGTTCCGTCCGGTGGACATCGAATCGGGCCCGGACGGCTGCATCTATATTGCCGACTGGTACGACGTGCGCCTGAGCCATCTCAATCCCCGGGACACGTGGGACAAGTCGACGGGCCGTATCTTCCGCATCACGCCGAAGGATTATGTGCGGCCCGCAGCGATCGACCTGCGGAAGGCCTCGACGCCGGCCCTGATCACGATGCTGACGCATCGCAATCGGTGGTATCGTGAGACCGCCCGCCAGTTGCTGGCCCACCGGCCCGAGCCGATCGCCCCGACGCTCAATGCGATGCTGGCGAAGAACGACGAGGGATCGCTGGAGGCGCTGTGGGTTTTGAATCTGCGGGGCGAATTGGATAACAAGCAACTGCTCCAGACGCTCCGGCATCCGAACGAGCAGGTGCGCCGCTGGTCGGTCCGCCTTTTGGGCGATCAGAACAACGTAAATGCCGAGGGCCAAGTGGCCCTGGTCGCGCTGGCGAAATCGGAACCCGCTGTGGAGGTCCGCAGCCAGCTGGCCAGCAGCGCCAAACGGTTGCCCGCCGGCCAAGCGTTTCCGATCATCCGGGAGCTGCTGAATCATGACGAGGACGTGGCCGACCGGCACATTCCGCTGCTGCTCTGGTGGGCGATCGAAAACAAACTCGATACCGGACGCGAGGAGCTCATGACGCTCGTCCGCGATCCGGCCGTTTGGAAGACGAAGATTTTCTCCAAGTATATCGCCGAACGCATTGGCATGCGCTACACGGCCGATCAGGGCCCGAACAAGTATTATACGCTGAATCAAGGCGTGTACTCGGGCTGGCTGATCGATCGCTGGGCGCCTCATCTGCGCCGGAACCTGGAGACCTGTGCCCGGGTGCTGCTCGCGGCGCCGTCGGATGCGGATAGCAATCTCGTCGTCGCGGGCATGGCGGCGGGCCTCGCCGGCGGCACGGTCGATCTCATTCCCCAGAATTTGAAGGAGATCGTCGCCCAGTACTGGTCGAGCCGTCCGCACACGGCTCCGTTGGTGACCCTGGCCGCGCGGCTCGGCAACTCCGCCGCGATGGCGGAAGCCGTGGCGATGGTGAAGAGCGGGACGTTGAACGCCGCGGGCCAGCAGGAGCTCCTCGATCTCTTTGCCTCCACCGGGTCGGCGGAGGCGCTGCCCGTGGTCTCCGAGCTCTTGCGGACCGATAAAAACGAGCAACGCCGGAGGAAATTGCTGGATACGATCAATGGCTTCAACACGCCGGCCGCCGCCGACGTGCTCATTGAAGTCTACCCGAACCTGGGGCCGCGCCTGCAGATCGTCGCCCAGCGCATGCTGAGCGAGAAGCCGGCTTGGGCGCTGGTCATGCTGCAGCGCGTAAACCAAGGAAGCTTCAATCCGGGCGTCCTGAGTTCGTCCAATATAACGGCGGTACGCGCTCACAAGAATCAGCAAATCGATTCCTTGCTGACCAAATATCAGCAAAGCAAGTTGGACGATCCGACCGAACGCCTGGCGCAGCAGCTGTTCGAGCAGGGTAAGACGGCCTACGCCTTGAACTGCTCGGCCTGCCATCAGGAGAGCGGACAGGGATTGATCGCGCTTGCGCCGTCGCTCATCGCCTCGCCTTGGGTACAGGAGGGAGAGGTGCCGATGGTGCGCATCGTTTTGAACGGTAAGGAAAACCCGGGCAGCCGCCTGGTCATGCCCTCGCTGAAGCATCTCGACGACAATCAGATTGCCGCGGCGATCACCTACGTTCGACGTGAGTTCGGCAACAAAACTGGCATGGTGACACCGGCCAAGGTGGCGGAGATTCGGGCGGTAACAGCGGACCGGCAGAAATCGTGGTCGGATGCCGAGCTGGCCGCTTTGAAGAAGTAAGCGGTGTGGGCCCGCGTTTTGATCGCCACGGGAGAGGGTCCGGCTGATTTGCGGTCGGAGCCCTCCGCCATTGTCAGGCTTTGCGTTTGCTTTCACGCCATCGCCATGGGGACGAGCCCTTTCCACTGAGATGGTTTGATCCGGCGGTCGCGCTTGACCATCAAATTTGCATGCTCAGCGATAGACTGCGAATTCGTTGCGACCAGTATCATTTCACTTCAGAAACTCCGGGTTGGCATCGAGGCTTGCAGTTGCCCGTATCCGAGCCGGCAGGCCGGTGGAACGATAGATAATAACTCACTCACGTTTATACTTATGTCTGCTTTTGCCGGATTGCCGACCACGCTCCGCTCGGAAAGCATCGAGGTGCTTTCAGATTCTCAAATTCCATGAATGAACTAACGAACGAGCGCCGCACGGGCCGGCGTCGAGGGTGTTTTTGGTTTCAGTTTCGGTGGTTTGCGTTGATCGCAGGCTTGGGCTTGGGCCCTGCCTCGGGTGGGGCCGCCGAAAGCAAACCGCTGCGGGTGGCGTTAATCGCGGGTGCCGAACCGGCCGCGGTGGAGGCGGGAAAGAGCCTCATGGCGTTGAAACTCGCCTTGGAGAAAAACGCCGGCGTATCCGTCGTCCTAGTGGCTCCTCCCGCTGGCGGGGCGACCATGCCAGCGCTCGCCGAGTTGCGGACCGCCAATGCGGCCGTGTTGTACGGCGGCAGTGGCGACCTGAGCCGCGGGGACGCGGCCATCCTGCGGGAGTTTCTCGGCGCGGGCAAGGGACTGGTCGTCATCCGCGCGGCGACGGAGCGCTGGAGTGCATGGCCCACCTTCACGCCCGACGTCCTGGGGGCGAAGCGTCAGGGCGCCGTTGCCAGCGGCGCGCCGATGCGGGTCATCAATCTTTTTCCCCACGCGATTTTCACCGGTTTGACCAAACTCGAAACCTCCCAGGAGATGCCGCTGTATGCAGATCTGGCCAGCGACGCCTTGATGACGATCGAAGGCACCGTGGGTGAATCGACGGCCCCCTTGGGCTGGCTGCGGCGGTGGCAAAACGCCCGCATCGTCCACATCGTGCCGGCGGGCCCCGAGCTGTTCCGGCAGGAAGGTTACGTCCGGATGCTGGCCAACAGTGTGCTATGGACCGTGCAGCGGCCGATACCCGACGCGCGGGCCTATGTGCAGCGCACGTATCTGCCCGAGTCTTATCCTGGCACCCTTGCCGTGACGATGCCGGGTGGCCCCACCTTTGCTTTCGATCCGGTCCGCGGTGGCATCAGCCACATGAGCGACGGCGACTTCGTCGATTTGCGCCCGCGCTGGATCACCAAGCGGGGCGAACCGGCCCGCTTGAGCGGGGAAATTTTCTACCGCGACACGTCGCGCGGTTTATTTTGGATGACGGCGGACGGTCGCGAGCCGGCCTTCCATTTCAAGGGATACAGTGTGGTGGGCCGGTATCCGGAACTTTTTTACCGGGTCGGCGACCGCGAAATTCGCGAAGAGACGCTGCCCTTGGCATCGGGCATGGGAATTATTCGAAAATTTCACGTCGGTCCCGGGACACAACCGCTGTGGTACAAGTCCGACCCGCAACCGGGAGCGGAGATTACGGCAAAGGGACTGGAGCAGGATGGGTCCCGGATGGGCTATACGGGAACCGGGGCCGGTGAGTTCACCATTGAAATTCGGCAGAAATAACAGCGCGCACCATGAGACACGCATCACTTGTTTTTTTTCGTTTCGTCGGCTGCGCTCGTCTGGCGGGGATCAGCCTCGCGCTGGCGGCAGTTTTTTTAACGGCACCTGAAGGCTACTCCCAGGCGCCGAAGCGCGGGGCGGGAGCGGGACCGCAAGGGCGGATTTCAGGGATCCTTCGTGCCGCCGGGAACGGTCAGCCGGTGGCCAACGCCCAGTTGAAATTGGAGGGCCCCGGCCTCGCGGCGGTCGAGAACAGCCAGATGCAGAAGAAATCCGGGGCCGACGGAGCCTTTCAGTTCGATGCTCCTCCCGGACCCTACGATCTTTGGGTGATCGCTTCGGGGTTTGAAGACCTCAAACTGAATGTTGAGCTCACGGTGGATCAGCCCGTGGTGCGGGATATCGAGTTGCGGTCGGCGGCAAAGCCCTATGCGTATCGGGTGGAGACGGTCGATTTGCCCCAGCAGATGATCCCGGAGGTTTCCGCCGTCGCCTTTTCGCCGGGCGGCAACTTGGTGATGACCAACCGGCGGGGCGAAGTCTGGATCCGCGCCGCCGTCTCCGGGCAGTGGCGGCGATTTGCATCAGGTCTCTACGAAGGATTCGGCGTCGTCGCGCCCAGTGATTCCGAAGTGCTCGTGCTGCAGCGGCCGGAAATCACCCGGCTCGCCGACACGAACGGAGACGGCGTGGCGGACCGTTACGAGACGGTGGCGGACGGGTGGGGCATTACGGGAAACTACCATGAATTTTCTTATGGTCTCGCCCGCGATCGCGCCGGAAACCTCTACGGTGGATTCGGAATGGCTTCGGCCGGGGATTTTCCCTGGGTGCGTGGTCCGTTGAAGGAGGCCCTCGTGGTGCCGCTGCCAAACGGCAAGATCCCCGCGGATCCGCATCGCTCGGTAGCCCAATATCAAGGTTGGGCATTTCGCGTAAATCGCGATGGCGCCTTCGTGCCGCTGGCGACCGGTTTGCGGCAACCGCTGGGCGTGGGCGTGAGCCCGCAGGATGAGCTTTTCGTTACGGATGTTTCCGGAGCCTGGGTGCCGACTTCACTGCTCCACCACATTGAGGCGGGTTCCTTCTACGGGCACCCCGACGGGTTGAAATGGCATCCGGATTTCCGGGACAAGCCGGTGACGTATGACATGCTCGTCAAGATGCGCCGGCCGCCCACGGTTTACCTTCCGCGCGGCTTGATGGGTGGCTCGCCGGGGCAACCGGTTTGGGACACCACGGGCGGAAAATTCGGGCCTTATGCCGGTCAGATGTTTATTGGTGACGTGACGAATCTCGTGATGCGCGTCGACTTGGAGAAGGTCGAGGGAGTCTATCAGGGCGCAGCGTTTCCCTTCGTGCGCGGGCAGGGGTTGGGCATCGGCGGAATGCACAATGCCTTCGGACCTGACGGCGCGCTTTATATTGCCGAGACGGTACGGGGATGGATGTCCACCGAGGGCGGCGAAGGAATCCAGCGGATTGTTTGGACCGGTGAAAACCCAGTCGATATTCTGCACCTGCGTCTGGCCACCCCCGGGTTCGCCCTGACCTTCACCGAGCCGATGGCGACCACCACGGGCAAGAGTGACAACTATCGTGTCCGGCGCTTCCGCTACAACTACCACATCCAGGATGGCTCGTTGCGGCGGGACGAAGTCGATGTTCCCATCAAATCATCGAGACTGCGCGAGGATCAGCGGACCGTGGAATTGGAACTGCAGGAAATGCAGCCAGACTTCATTTACGAAATTGAAGTGATCGCTCCGCTCGCCAGCACGAAGGGGCGCCCGCTGTTGAATCCGGTGGCTTACTACACGGCCAACCGCCTGCTCCCGGGTACCGTTGTGGCTCCGACGACGCTGATCGCCAAGGCCGTCAAACTTCAGCCGGCGGATCCGCGCCGTGGCGAACAGATTTATAAGTTGAATTGCATGGTCTGCCACCAGCCCGATGGCAAAGGATCGAAGCAGGTCGGCACGCCCGATTACACGCTTCCCACTGGCCCGCTCAGCCGGCCCGACTCTGACCTGCTGGCGGTGATCATGGCGGGTAAAAACCAAATGCCGGCTTTCGGAAACGTTTTGCCGCCGCAGGCCTTGCACGACGTACTCGCCTACGTGCGCAAAACGTTTGGCCCTCAAACCGCCCGACCGTAATCCTCGGGCGCCGGCATGCCGGCGCCCTGCTTTTGGACTCCTGCTGGCGTCAGGCCGCAGTCGCACGGCCTGACGGCCAATCGCGGAATCAGGCCCGGGGCAGCAACCGCCGGGCGTTGCCCTGCATGATGGCGTGCAGTTGTTTCTCGTCGAGCGGGGACTCGATCAGTTTCAACAGTGCCGTCTCGACGGGAAAATAGGGCGCGTGCGAACCGAAAACGATTCGCTCGACCGGTGCGCGAGCAGCGTTCGATCCGGAGCCGGTCGCCAGCGTGGTCGAGGTCATCCCCGGGGCGGCCCCAATCATTCTGCCGACCGCGCCGTTACCTTCGAACCGCGAGATGTCCATCACGGCGCTGGTCTGCGTCATAAACTGGTGGAGGTCCTCGCCCCGAATCGAGCCGCTGAAATGGACCAACTGGACTTTCGCGTTGGGCGCACCCTTCAGCACCTTCAACAGCGGTCCGGCACTGACGTTGCCGACGCGAATGATCGGGTGGTAAACGCGGGGATCCTCCATGCCGAAAACCACCTGCAGAATCAAACCTCGTTCCGACGTTATTTTCACCAACGTCTCCATTCCGGGATGACTGAGATCGAAAGGTTGATAACCGGGATAGATCCGGATTCCCGGCATCTTGTGAACTTCGTGACAGCGCCGTACATCCTCCTCCCAGTCCGGCCAGGCGAGATTGGTGCTGCCAAATGGAACCAGCAGTCCTTCGCCATGTTCCCGGCATTCCGTGGCGAGGCGGGAGTTGACGCCATCCATATCCTTGTGGAGCAGCGCTTCGAAATTGCCGGCCCACGCCTCGATGATGTTATGCTTTCTGAGCTTTTGGACCAGGGCCTTGGTGTCGCTGTACTTCAGTTTGCGGAATGCCCAGCTGAAAAGATTGACGTTGGTATCCACGATCCCGGTTGCCGTCGCCGGGGAAGCCTTCGCCGCACGCGCGGCGCCTTGAGCGGCTTGTTGTTCGGCCGGAATTGAAAGGGCGGCGGCGGTGAGCACGGAGGCTTTAAGAAAGCTGCGACGGTCGATGGGATTCATGGAGGTAGGGAAGAGGCTAAGGCACCGTTGCAGACGTGATCAAACTTCGATTTTAATGCCCTTCTGACGAAAGATCGAGGCGGCGTATCGGCGGAAATTGCCGCCGAATATCTTCACGCGGTCGCTCGGCGAAAGATCGGCGTTCAGCACCTTCCCAAGCTCGGTCGCGTAGCTGCGACTGGGGCCGTGTCCGCCCCAGACGATCCGATCGACACCCAATTCCGCCACGGCGTGGTCGACGCTGCCGGAGTGGGAATCCGTGCCGGCAAACTCCAGGAGAACATTCTTAAAGGGCCGGATCGCGCGAATGCCCAGTTCCCAATCGCCACCAGAATGGCCGCAGATCATCTGTACATCGGGAAACCGCCGGGCTAGTTTGGCCACGTGCATCGGCGTACATTCGCCTGGATCGTTGCCGCCGCCGGGCAGGTGGGGCGTCCCGCCGACCTTGAGCCACGTGTGGATGTAAATCGTCGCGTTAAGTTCCGCGCCGAACCGGATGATCGGGTCGCTGTTGGGGTGGTCGCACGTGATCCCCTGGGAATTGCCCGCTTCGTATTTGATGCCGATGCAGGGGCCGTGCTTGATCCATTTTTCCATCCTGGCGCAGCTGCCCTCTGGGAAGCGGGCGTCGATTCGAGCCAGGGCGGAAAGGCGATCCCTGTCCCGCTCCAGGACCCGGCGCAGCTCAACTTCATAAGGCACTAGGGCGGTGGTGCTTTCCCGGTCCAATCGCGCCAACTCTTCCTGTCCGGCTCCGGCCCGAATCACGGGCCACGACGTGTTCCGCCCGATATCCACCGCGATGGAGCGCTCGATTCCCGTGCGCTCGACGTAGAACTGGTTTTGTTCGTAGAACGGAATTGGATTTTCATCCAGCCCGTTGAGAAAGCCGTGAAAGTGAGTGTCCCAGATCCGGTAGGCCACGAGTTCGTCCCGCGTGGGTAGGCCGTAGTTGGATGCGTTGATGAAAAACTCACGCGGATTCATGGTGGCGGGGCGACCGGCGGCGAAAATTACCCGCCGGTGTAGGCAGGCTTGAATCCTCCGGTTTCCTGCAGCGTCACGGCCGGAAAATTTGAAGACAAAGCTTCTTTCCCACTGACCGGTGGTGGCGCCGGGTGGCGTGTGGAACGTGGATCGATCGGGAGGGATGAGGTTGATTTCCCTCGCGCAGCCCGGCGTGCTCACCCCGTCGAATCGTCGGCGCATCAGCCTTGAAAGCTCCCTGCCGTGGGCTTGAGCTCGACGGTGTCAGGCTCTTGTATCGTTAATCCAACTCCCAACCCATCATGCCAGCTCTCCCGTTTTTTCCCCTCCTTCGGCGGATTGCCTTCCTCGTCGTTGCCGTCTCATTCGCCGCTTCCTCGCATGCCGCCGCTCCCGCGGGCGCAGCGCTGTGGCGGCCGCCCGAATATACGATCTATCGGGCTGGAACGCCGATCAAGGTCGACGGTAAAATCGATGAGGCGGCGTGGTTCGCCGCACCTCATTTCAGTGATTTCACGTTCACCTGGTGGAAAGAGGGAAAAAAAGAGCAGACCCGCGCAAAGATGTTGTGGGACGACGAAAATCTGTACGTGGCGGTCGTCTGTCAGGACGCCCACATTACCGCCCGGCACACGGAGCGGGACGGCAAAATTCCCGAGGATGATTGTGTCGAGGTGATGATCGCGCCAAACGCGGATACTCCGAACATCTATTTCAACGTGGAATTCAACCTGCTCGGAGGAATCCTCGATAATTTTCGCCCCAATGGTCCGGACAAGCCCAGGGCGCCGAAGTGGGACGCCGAGGGGGTGCAGATCGCCGGCTCCTACGTGGGCACGTTGAATGACGACAGTGACACCGACCAATACTGGATCGTCGAATTGGCGATTCCGTTGAAAAACTTTTCCAAAGTGGCGAAGGAGATTCCGCCGCGCCCCGGCACCGTCATGAATTTGAATCTGAACCGCCACGGTGGGAAGACGAATTTTCAGTACAGCCAGTGGTCACGAGCCGACACCGACGTTCCCGCCTTTCATACGCCGCATCGGTTTGGGAAAGTGATTTTCTCCGCGAAGAGCAGTCCGTTTGAAGCCGGCGAGAGCCCCAGGTAACCGCCCTCCCGGCAAACGCTCTCCGCCGGGGCTTCGCTTTCGCGGGTCGCCCAAATTTATCCCCGCGGGTGGTTGCCGCGGGGATCGGCAGGCCGGAGGGGCCCGCGATTCCGACAGAGCATGGTGTCCGGCCGACGGGACGAGCGTTTTCACACGCATCGGTTCGCAGTGTGGCCTTGCTCCAAAATCAGCTTTTTTGCATAACAACGGCCGATGATCAATACGCGGGCGCGCGGACTGGCCCATCTCCACGCCGGAGCGACGACCCTGTTTGTCGGGGCCTTTTTCTGGGCCTATGCCAACATCATCGATCACGTTCCCTTCGTCCGCCTGAGTCGGGAGGTGAACTTGCTGCCGTATTTTCTCTGCATGGTCGGTGGCATGGCGCTGTCGGCGCACGATTTGTCCCGCTTTGCGGCGCGGTTTCATTTCTTGGAATTTGGCGACGCCGCCCGGTTGGCGGGCCGGCAGGTGGCACTGATGGCATTGCTCACGTTCTCCATGATGTTCTCCACACTCGATCGAAGCATCAGCCGCCTTTTCCTCGGAAGTTTTCTGGTCTGGTGCTGGCTGGGTCTCGCCTTTCTCAACGCCTGGCTGCCGGGCGCGCTGGCGCGTCTCGTTTTTCGCCGAGGGCACCAATTGCCGACGGTTTTCATCGGCCGGGTGGCCTCGTTCGGCCGGTTGACGGAGTGGATAGCAGACAAGGCCCCGTTGGGAATCCATCCGGTGGGTTTGCTTTCAGACGATGCCATGCCGGCCGATACTTCAGCGCTGCCGGCGCCCTGGCTGGGTCGGATTGCCGACCTGCCGAAAATTTTGGCCGAGCGGACCGTGGGCCAGGTAATTTTGCCAGAACTGCCGGCCACCGATGCCGAAGCGCGTTCGATTATCGGAATCTGCCATGAGTTGGGCTGCCGCCTCCTGATTCATAACAATCTCGCGGAGCGCTATACCCACCCGTTGGTTCCGACGATCGAGGAGGGGCGCCATTTTTATACGCTGCAGGAAGAGCCATTGGAGGATCCGTTAAACCGATTGATCAAGCGCGGCTACGACCTCGCGGTCGCCCTGCCGGTCGTGCTGTTTCTTCTGCCGCCACTCTGTCTCGTGGTGTGGGTGATGCAGCGCGGGCAGGTCCCTCGGACCGCTGTTTCACGTGCGCGAACGTCGCGGACTGCAGGGCGGCGTGTTTCGCATGCTTAAATTCCGCTCCATGCGGATCGATCCGGCCGACGCCGCGGCGGAGTCACGGCCGGCCGGTGCCGGGGACGAACGGGTGTTTCCCTTTGGCCGGTTTCTGCGTCGACGAAGTCTCGATGAGTTTCCCCAATTCTGGAACGTGATTTGCGGGGATATGAGCGTGGTCGGGCCGCGACCCTACATGCCGCTGCTCGACGACGAGTTTCGTCAGCATTCCCGTGGTTATCGGACGAGGCACCTCGTCAAGCCCGGCATCACCGGGCTCGCCCACAGCCTTGGCTATCGCGGCGAAATCCTCGAACAGGAGATGCTGCGCCGGCGGGTTTATTGGGACGTGTACTACATCACCCACTGGTCGGGCTGGCTGGATCTCCAGATCACTGCGCGGACGCTCTGGCAGATCTTCCGGCCGCCGCCGACGGCTTATTGGACCGGAGGTGGTCGCCGGGTTTGTGTGATCGGCGCGCGCGTACCCCGGCCCTTCGCCTCAGAAGAATTTCACGTAAGTCACACTGTTGGCGTCGGAGAACGTGAGGCTGTTGGTCTCCACCTTGATCAACCTGACGCCCAGGGTGCGTTCCACGATATCGTTCAACCGGTAGACCCGGTCATTCATGAGGACCCGACTTTCCGCGCCGCCGGCTTTGACTCCCGCGATTCGAAGCGCGTCCACAAAGGCGTGAATTCGCGGGTCCGGAATTGAATTCGTTTGAACGGGAACCGGCGATGGAGCCGGTGTGCTCGGTCCAACCGACAGCGGTGGCTGAGCGGGCGCAAGGGCGGGTCGGTCGGCGATTGATGCCGCGGCGACTGGCGTCGGTTTTGACTCGACGGACGTGGGCGTAGCAAGCGGTGCCGGGCGGCGTCCTTCGTCCTTTGGTGTGCGAGTCGCGGCCGGGGACGGAGTGATTGCGGGGGCTGAATTAACCGCCGGGGCGGGGGCCACGTTGCGGCTGCGACGGGTGGCACGACGATGGGCTTCGGCGACGGCTCAGTTTTCGGCGCGGGCGGCTTTATGTTCGTAACTTTTAGCGGCGGCGGAGCCGCGCGGTTGCCGAGGTAAACGGTAAAAACTACCGAAAGCACGACGAGGACGACCGCTCCGGCTGAAATCAGGACCAGCGATTTCGCACTGCGCGGCTGCCCCCGCCGGGTGATCGTTCCGCCGCCGGGAACGGGCGGAACGGGGGCGGTGGGATCGTCGTGCCGCTGCCGCTTCGCTTTCTTGAGGGCTTCGTTGATCAGACTCATGCGGCCATGAATTTAGTCTGTCGGGTGGTGACTGGAAGAGCGTTCTGCATCCCTGAAATATTTTCCGTGGGCGAGTCGGGTATCGTTTAGCCGGTGAGATTCGCCATATCCCGGACCGCCCTCCGGGCATCCCAGTATTTGACCTCATCAGACCCGCGGATGAAGGCGGAGAGCATCGCCTTGTCGCAAAGATTGTTGACGATGCGCGGGATCCCGGTCGGCCCTGGCCGCCCGCGAGGGCGAGGCGGTGTTGGATGTAATGCGCCATGTCCGTGGCCGAAAGGGGGTGAAGTTCGTAGTGGACCAGGATGCGCTGCCGGAGCTGGCGCAGTTCGTTACGGGCCAGCACGTCTTTCAGCTCCGGCTGGCCCATTAACACGATTTGCAGGAGCTTTTGCTTGTCGATTTCGAGGTTGGAGAGCAGGCGGATCTGCTCGAGCACTTCGAATTTCAAGTTCTGCGCCTCGTCGATGATCAGGACGATATCGCGGCCCTGCTCAATGCGATCGAGCAACACCCGGTTCACTTGCGCAACGAGGTCGTTCTGGCTGCGCGCCAGTTTTGTTTCACCAAGCTCGGTGAGGATCGCCTTGAGCATCTGCGTTTCGGTGACCCGTGGGTTGAGAATCAGGGCGGTGTCGTAGTGAGTCGGATCCAAATCATTCAGGAACTTTCGGCAGAGCGTCGTCTTCCCGCATCCCACTTCCCCGATCAAAACGATAAAACCCTTCTTTTCGCGAACGCCGTATTTCAGATGTTGGAGGGCCTCCTGGTGAGTCGGGCTGAGATAAAGAAACCGCGGGTCCGGCGTAATGTTGAACGGCATCTCGCGAAACCCGTAAAAGCTCTGATACATGTGGGCGGATACGTTGGCAACAGGGGGGGGGACGCACGCCAAATTGACGGTGCCCGCGGCGGGCGGGTTCGTTTGAAATCTCCTTTACTCCCGCGAGGGCGGGCGCGTTGATCAATCACGCAACGCTCACGGTTCGGAGCGCCCGGGGATGGAAAGGATTTTCGCCCGGGCGCCGAAGCGGGCGCGGCATCGTTGACCTCCTGATTCCTCACTCGTGAACCGGCACCGCCTGATTATTAAACTTTATTCCGTGGTCCTGATCGGGCTGAGCGGGTGGGCGGGGGTCTTCTTCCTCGAAATGCGGGCGGAATACAACCTGCTGAAGCAAACCGAGGCGAACCTCCGGCGGCAGCTGGCGGATGAACGAATCCGGCTCGCCGAGCAGGAAAAGATTTTGTACCGATTGAAAAACGATCGGAATTACGTGGAGAAGGCGCTGCGCAAGCTCAATTACGCGAAGCCCGGTGAGACCATCTTTTGGTTCAAAGATTGATGAGCGCCGGACCGCGGTGCGTTGCGGGCCGCCCGTTGTCGCCGCGTGATTCTACCTTCTGGTTCCAGACTCGCCGTCAGGAGCAGGGGCGTGCTCCTGATCGCGAGTTGCCCGGCTCGATTCGAGAAAAGAGTGGTGACTTTCGGTCAGCGTTGGCGAAATTTTTAGGACATTGCTGCTCGCCGCATGCCGAACCGCATTTCCATGTCTTTTTCCTACCGTGACGCATCCTCTGATTGAATCGTTTCGCCGCACCGGCCAGGCGCAGGTTTTTGCATTTTACGATCAGCTCGCGCCCGAGGGTCAGCGGCGCCTTCTGGAGGAGGCGGCCGAGATCGATCTGGTGGAAATCGACCGGTTGACGCGAACGTTGCTCACCCAAGGCGCTGCGCCGGCCGTCAACTTGGAGGGGCTTGCCCCCGCACCCTACGTGAAGCATCCGGAGCACGGTGGTGACGCCGCGGCCTGGGCGAGGGCCAAGACGGCGGGAGAGGTGGCGTTGCGCGCCGGTCGGGTGGCGGCGTTCACCGTGGCGGGCGGGCAGGGCACCCGGCTCGGCTATGACGGGCCCAAGGGGACGTTTCCGGTCACGCCGCTCAAGGCCCGTCCGTTGTTCCAAGTGTTCGCAGAAAAAATCTGCGCGGCGGGCCGCCGCTATGGCCGTCCGCTGCATTGGTTCATCATGACCAGCCATGCGAATCATGCCGAAACCGAGGCGTTTTTTGCGGAACATGGTTATTTCAGGCTCGACCGGACGCAGGTGCATTTTTTCCGGCAGGGTCGGATGCCGGCGGTGGACTTCTCGGGCAGAATCCTGCTGGAGACCAAAGGGTCCATTGCGCTGTCGCCGGACGGACACGGCGGCTCGCTGCGAGCCTTGGCGCGCAGCGGCGCGCTCGATTTCATGGCACGCGAAGGCATCGACACACTCAGTTATTTTCAGGTCGACAACCCGTTGGTGCGGGCGGTCGACCCGGCGTTCATTGGCTGGCACGCGCTCGGCCGGTCGGAAATGACGAGCAAGATGGTGCCCAAAGCTTATCCCGAGGAGAAGGTCGGGGTTTTTTGCGCCCAAAACGGAAATACGATCGTGGTGGAGTATTCCGATCTGCCGATGGAACGGCAGCGCGAAATCGATGTGCAAGGGCGGTTGCGCTACCTGGCGGGCAGCATCGCGATTCATGTTCTTGACCGCGATTTCGTCCGCCGGGTGGCGGCGGGTGGTCCCGGAGTGGCGCTACCGTTTCACCGTGCGGACAAAAAGATTCCGACGCTCGACGCCGCGGGCCAGCCGGTGAAGCCGGAAAAGCCGAACGGGGTTAAGTTTGAGATGTTCGTGTTCGATGCCCTGCCTTTTGCCCGCAATCCGCTGGTGATCGAAACGTTGCGAGCCGACGATTTCTCTCCGGTGAAAAATGCCTCGGGCGTCGATTCCCCTCAGACTTGCCGCGATGATCAGCTGCGGCAGTTTGCCCGCTGGCTGCGCGCCAATGGGGCGGCGATCGCCGCCGATGCGACGGGTCTGCCGGCGGCGACGGTCGAAGTTTCCCCGCTCTTTGGCTACGATGAGGATTCCTTTGCGGAGGCTTGGAACCGCCGGGCGTCGAAACCGGTGGTGAGCGACGGGCTTTACCTTGAGTAACCTCCACGCTTTCCGCTCCGGAGCTTAGATTCTTCGCTTCGCTCGGAAAGGGAGTTCTATTTTTCTGCCCCACCATGACTTTAGCTGAGCGCATTTCCTCTGCGGCCCAAGCGGGCCATCTGCTTCCGTCGTCCGCCGAGAATATCGCAGCTTTTCTGGCCGCAAAACTTCCGGCGTGGGCCGAGACCAGCATCGCCGAACTTGTCGCACAGCAGGCATGGGCCGAACTCAACGACCGGTTTTATCGTTACCTTGAGTTTGGCACGGGTGGAATGCGCGGTCGCACCATCGGAGTAGTCGCGGCCGCCGCCGAAACAGGAGTGCTGGATGCCAAGGGCTCGCCCGAACATGCCGCGGTGGGCAGCAACATGCTGAACGATTTCACGCTGGTGCGGGCCACGATCGGATTGTTTCGTCATACCGCGAACGACCTCGCGCAGCGGGGTGGTGGCGGAAAGCCTCGTTTGGTTATCGCTTACGACGTGCGGCATTTCTCGCGCTACTTTGGGCAACTCGCGGCATCCACGTGGGGCCGGCTCGGGGGCGAGGCCTGGCTCTTCGATGGGCCGCGGCCCACGCCGCAGCTGAGTTTTTCCGTTCGCTGGCTCAAGGCGCACGCCGGCATCGTGATCACCGCCAGCCACAATCCGCCGCATGACAATGGCTTCAAAGCCTATTTCGACGACGGGGCGCAGGTGGTTCCGCCACACGACGGGGCGATCGTGGCCGAGGTCAATGCGGTGCCGCTGGCGGAGCTGGGGAAATTTCTGCAGCCGGCGCCGGCCGCCGTGACTCTCCTCGGCCGGGGGGCGGACGAAGCTTATCTGGCCGTGGCCGCGAAGGCGGCGATCGATCCCGCGGTCTTCCGAGCCGCGAACCTGAAAGTCGTCTTCACGAACATCCACGGGACCGGCGCGGTGCATTCGCTCCCGTTGCTGGCGCAGGCTGGTTGTGACGTGACCGCCGTGCCGGAGCAGCTCGATTTCGACGCGCGGTTTCCAACCGTAAAATCGCCCAATCCCGAAAATGCAGAGGCGCTTTCGCGCGCCATCGCGCTGGCCGACCGGGAAGGGGCGGATCTCGTGCTGGCCACTGATCCCGACGCCGACCGCATGGCGTGTGCCGTGCGCAATCGCGCCGGCCGGATGGAGCTGCTGACGGGCAACCAAATCGGCGCGCTTCTGGCGGATTATCGCCTCACGAAATTCAAGGAACTGGGCTGGATCCCCCGGGAGGGCTCGGCGCACGTCTGCATCATCAAGACGTTTGTCACCACGCAGCTGCAGGACGCGATTGGGCGCGGGCACGGCATAAAAGTTATCAACACGCTGACGGGGTTCAAATGGATCGCGGCCAAGATCCGTCGCTACGAGGAAAAGCTGTGTGCGGCGATGGGCCCGGGATTCGACTACGCGGCGACGCCGTTCGAGGAGCGGGCTCGGTTGCTGCAGCGGCACAGTACTTTCTATGCCTTCGGGACGGAGGAGAGTTACGGCTATCTGCCCAACGATTTTGTGCGCGACAAGGATGGAAATGCCGCGTGCCTCATGTTTGCCGAGGTTGCGGCGTGGATAAAATTGAGGGGACTGACCGTGCCCGAATATCTGGACGAGGTTTTCCTGCGTTACGGCTTCTACCTCGAAGGTGTGATTAATCTCTATTACGAAGGCGCCAGCGGCAACGCGAAGATCAAACGCATCCTTGAAACCTATCGCACCCGGCCGCCCGAGGCTTTTGGCGATGTGCGGGTCACGCGATTTCAGGACTTTGGCCGCGAGAAAATTTTTGACGCAGATGGCGACCTGATCCCCGCGCAGGATCTCTACATCGTCACGCTCGCGAACGGCTACTCGTTCGCGGCTCGCGGCAGCGGCACCGAGCCGAAGATGAAGTTTTACCTGTTCGCCGGCGAGAAGGTGGCGGATGCCGCCGGTTTGCCCGCCGTGAAAGCCGGCGTTCGTGCCACGCTCGACGCATTGAGTCGCTCGATTGAGGCGGACGCGAAGGTGCGGGCGGAGGGTTGAGGTGGCAAACAGGAGGGGGCCGGTTCGAATTTAATCGGGTCAATCAGCGGGCGGCTGAAGAAGGAATAGAGAGATTGCGGCCTGGCGGAGGCCGCATCAGCCTGCGGGTCTCATGCTCGCCACCCTCGTCATGACCGTCATCGGCGCCGATCGGCCCGGACTCGTGCAACTCGTCGCCGCCCGCGTCGCCGAGCACGGAGGCAACTGGCTCGAAAGCCGGATGTGCCGGCTCGGCGGACAGTTTGCCGGAATTTTGCGCGTCGAGGTGGCGTTTGAGCGTCGCGACGAACTGGTTGGCGCCTTGCAAACGCTGGAGGCCGACGGCCTGCGCGTGATCATCCATGCCGACGCCGGCGGGGAGCTTTCGGCGCCCGCGGGGTCGTTGGCGGTGATCGATCTTGTCGGGCAGGACCGGCCGGGAATCTTGCGCAGTGTTTCAGCCGTGTTTGCGGCGCACGGGGCCAATGTCGAGGAACTGGCTTCCGAGCGAGTCAGCGCGCCGATGGGTGGCGGCACCCTTTTTCAGGCCCGGGTCACGGTCTTCATACCCGCGAATGTGAACGTGTCGGCGATCCGCGCGGATCTGGAGCGGATTGCAGTGGACCTGATGGTGGACTTGAAAATCGAGCCTGCGGTCCGCTGACGGAGTGGTGCGCGCGCGGGACCGGCACAAAATTTTCCCTTCGGCCAACCGATCAAAGGTGGCTGAATTTCTGGCGGGCCACAATGAGCAGGACGCAACCGGCAACCACGTCTCCTAGGCCGGCAACAAGTCGCAGGGGCAGGGGCACGCGTTTAAGCACGAACAAGAGGAGAAAGCCGGCAGCGATCAGGAATGAGGCCAGTACGAGCACGGTGAATTTCTGGCGGGAACGCAACCGGGAGAGCCGTTCGACTTCATTCATGACCTTCAACGGTAGTCTTCCCTGATCGGCGTAAACGTGTCCAGCACCCGGCAGACGGTGAGCGCGCGGCAGCCATGCGGGGTTCCGCCGGGAATGATCGTGCAACTGCCCGGTTCCAGGAGGTGGGTCTCCGCGCCGACCGTAAATTCCAGCCGGCCCGAAATCACGTAAGAGAGCTGATCGTGCGGATGCTGGTGCACGGGAACCACCGCTCCGGCGGCGAGATCGATCTCACCGGTGGTGATGCGCGCGGCATGCGTGTAACGGCCGGTAACCCCAGGGAAAAGGGGGCGGACGGGAGCGGAGGCGAGGTTGGTGAAGGGCATGGCTTTTCGATTGAGCGCTCACCGGGCGGGAGCGGGCGGGGTTTGGGTTAAGGTGCGAGCGGCAAGGTCACGCGCATCGTGGTGCCCGCTGGGCTGGACGCGAGGAGCGCGATGTCGCCGTGATGGCCGAGGAGAATGCGTTTTGCGATCGCAAGACCGAGCCCGGTGCCGTCGGAGCGGCCGGAGAGGAAGGAGTCGAAAATATGCTCGCGGAGCGGTTCCGCGATGCCGGTTCCGGTGTCGGCGATGTCGAGCGTCACCTGGTGGGTGGGCCGGTCCGAAACGATGGCGGTGATTGTGATGGTGCCGCCATCCGGCATCGCCTGCGTGGCGTTGAGCAGGAGGTTGAGGAGCACCTGCTGGATCTGGCCCTTATGCGCGGCGATGAACGCGACGCGATCCGGCGGCTGGAACCGAAGGGTCACCTTGTTCTGCGCGAGCTTGAGCCGCACGAGGACAAGCGTGTCTTCGACGACATCGGCGAGCGACCAGCGCGAGTGCAGGTTCGACGGCGCTTTGGCGAAACCTAGGACGCGCGTGACGATCGCTTCGAGCTGGTCGAGTTTTTCGCTGATCACCCGCAGATCGGTCCGGCGGGGGTCGTCCGCCGGAAAATCGTTGCCCAGCCCACCGTGCAGGAGCTTGAGGACGGTGAGGGGATTGCGAATCTCGTGCGCGATCTCGGCGGCGAGCAGGCCCAGGGTGGTGAGCCGCTCGTTCTTCCGCAAAATATCCTCGCTCTGAAACACGCGCGCGTAGAGCCGCGCATTTTGCAGCGCCACGGCGCCGAGGCTGGCCAGCGCGGCACACAACCGTTTTTCGTCGTTGTCGAAGCGGTGGATCCGGTTGGTGAACACCGTGAGGACGGCGAGAACCTCGCCTTCGATCATCATGGGGTTGGCCAGGACGGAGGTCAGTGTGGCGTCGGTGGGCAGGTCGGCCAGCTCGCGAAATTCGGGCGACTGGATGTCGGCGAACGCGACCTGCCGGCGGGTGTGGATCGCGGAGGCAACAAGGCACGAATCGAGCGGCAGCACGGTGGGAGGCGGACGGGCCTCGGAATCCGCGCTGCTTATCGAAACGCAACGCACGCCGCGGGTATCGTGCAAGTAGAGAGCGCAGGCCCGCGCCTGCAGCATGTGGCGGGTTTCTCTCGTCAGGTTGTCGAAGAGCTCCTGCTGTTCGAACTTGGTCACGAGCGACTGCCCGGCAGTGATCAGAGATTCGAGCTGGCGGGCCTTGCCGTGCAGATGTTGCAACAGCCAGAGGCGCTGCATCACGCGGGCAGCTTCGGCGGCGAGCTGCTCGAGCATCCCGAGGTCCGCCGGGGTGAAGCCGTTGGTCCGGTCACTCTCAAGGTCGATGACCCCAACGACGATATCCCCATCCTCCATCGGCGCGGCCATTTCGCTCCGCGCCGATCGGCGAACGGCAATGTAGCGCGGCTCCTGGGTAACGTCGGGGACGAGCAACGAGCGGCGGTTCAACACGCACCAGCCAGTGATACCATAACCGGGTTTCAGCCCGTCGTGGTGCGGTTCGACGGCGGTGCCGATCTGCGTGGCGATTTCGAGCCGGCCGGAATCGCGGCTGAGCAGGGCGATCGAACCGGCGTCGGCGGAAAAGGTCGCGACAAGGAGTTGCAGCATTTCGCGCAGGGCGGGTTCTGGATCGCGGGCGCTGGCCGCGAGGCTTGCGATCCGATACCGAGCGGCGTTCAGACGGGATTCGGGCGCCGTCGATTCACCTGAAGAAGGAACCGGATTTTCGGAAGACTCAGCCGTGCTCTTTGCCACACGGGGAATTTTGCCGGGTTGATGGCGGATGGCCAGAAATTCCCCCAAGGCTCTTTTGCGGGCGGAAAACGCCGGTCCACCCGAGACCGGAAGCTACTTCGCCGCTACGACGGCGGTGGCGCGATGATTTCGTTCAAACCGTCGCGCAGGGCGTGCAACCGCTCGGGCGATTGAATCGACTCGTGATTGGCCCCCTCAATGTAGAAGGTGTCGATCGCCACGCCGCGCTCCGTGCCGATGCGGGCGAAGGTGATGTCGAAACCATGGTCGGAAATCGTTTTGGCCAGGCGATAGAGCAGACCAATCTGATCGCGTGCCTGGATTTCCACGATCGTGCGCTCCATCGACAGCTCGTGGTAAACTTCGACCGTTGGGGGAAAAGAGCCTTGCAGGGTCTCGCTCCCTTTGGCCGAAAGGTAGCGGGTCGTCGCAATCCGTTTCGCCTGCGCCACGATATCGGGCAGGAGGTCCCGGTTGTTGACCAGACATTCCTCGATCGTCTTCGCAAATTTTTCCTGCGCGCTCGCGCTTTGAACGGGGCCGCGACCGGGTTCGACGACGTAAAACGTGTCGATCGCGATGTGATCGGTGCGCGAGATGACCTTGGATCCGAGAATGCTCAGGCCGGCGACGCTGAAGGCGCCGGCGAGTTTGTAGAACAGCCCGGCGCGATCCCAAGTAACCACGTTTACGACCGTCAACGAGCGGTTCAAATCGTCCTTCCACTCGATGACCGGCCGGAGCGAGCCCACGGAATCGGCGGTCGTGATCGATTGCAGCAGATGGTTGACCATCTGGATGTGAAGCGCGATTTCGCCGGAATCGGTGTGGACGAAGTAGCGGTCGGGCAGCAGGCCGAAGTGGGCGTTGATCTCATCAGCGCTGATCCCGGGGATGGATTTCGCAATCAGTTCCTGTTGAGTCATTTTCTTTATTTCCTGCAGGGAGGCATCGAAGGCCTCGCCGTGTTTGAGGCGCTCGAAAGTCGCCCGAAATAGGGTGGTGTGCAACGTGTCCTTGTAACTGTTCCAGAGGTCGGCCGCGGTGGCACGCGCGTCGCAAAACGTATGGACGTAGAGGTATCGCAGGCGTTCTGCCGTGCCCACAAGTTCGGCAAAAGCGGTGGCGGTGGCGGGATCATCGACATCTCGCTTCTGCCAGAATCGTGCCATCGCGAGATGATTTTTTATCACGAAGGCCACGAGTTCGCGTCCCTCCAGCGAAACACCGAACCGTTCCAGGAGCGGCGCGGCCAGCCGCACGCCGCTTTCGGCGTGCCCCTTGACTCCTTCCGCCTTTCCGATGTCGTGGAGCAGCAGAGTGAGATAGAGGAACGACGGGTCAATCGTTTCGTGCAGCGCCGCCCGGTATTTCAGGGTGATCGGTTCGGCTTCGGTGTAGATGCGGTCCAGTTCGCGAATTGCACCGAGCGTGTGCACATCCGCGGTGTAGCGATGGTAGTATTCGTGCTGGACGAGGCAGGTCAGGGCGTCGAATTCGGGGATAAACCGGCCGAGCACGCCGAGTTCGTGCATCTTGGCAAGGACGGGATAGACGGCCCCCGCCTCCGAAAGGATGGCGCGAAAACAGACACTCGCGTCGTTCGACTGGGCGATCGCGGGCGTCAGCAGCTCCAGCGAGGTGCGAACCAGCTCGGTCAGATGAAAATCAAGCGTGGCCTCAAGCTGCTGTTGGTGACGAAAGACCCGAATCAGGCGAACCGGGTCGCTACGGAAAACCGCCGGCTTTTCCGCGGCGAGTTCGCGGCCGCGCAGGATGAAACCGTCGATGCGTTTGGTGCGCTGAAACCGGGAGGCGAGCAACGATTCGCGGAACGAACGGGCCCCCCCCGAGCTGTTGCGCCCGATGCTCAGAGCCAGCCGGACCTCGACGAGTTTCGAAACCCGGAAAATGGTCTGCGCCGCCCGGTAGTAGTCCTGCATGAAGTGCTCCACGCGCGGCAGCATTTCCGGCTCGGAATAGCCCAGGGCCTCCGCGATGCACGGCTGCAAGTCCAGGTTCATGACGTCGGTGGCGCGGGCACTGATAAAATGCAGCTCGTTGCGGACCCGCAGCACGAAGTCGTAGGCGCGCTGAAACGCCGCCAGATCGTCCGCCCGAAGGTAGTTTTGGGCGGCGAGTTCGGTGATCGACGTGACGTCGAGCTTCACCCGGGCCATCCAGACCGCGTTTTGGTAGTCGCGCAGGCCGCCGACGCCGTTCTTGAGGTCCGGTTCCTGGTTGAAAACGGTGTTCGTAAACTTGGCGCGCCGGTTCGCCTGATCGTCAAGGCGTGCGGCGATATAGCCCTTGGGGTCTTCGCTGATGTAGTAGCTCCGGTAGGCTTGCGCGAAGGCATCGTAGAGCTTGGGCGAACCGGCGACGAGTCGGGCCTCCAGGAGTGCCGTTTTGGTCTGGATATCCTTTCGCGCCTCGTTGAAAGCGTCGTCAATGGTACGCGTCGAATACCCGACTTTGAGGCCACAATCCCACAGGATGTAGAGAATCTCGTTGGTCAGATGCTCCTGCAGCGGCTTGGCGTCGCTGGGCTTCGTCTTGGTCGGAAAAAGGAACATGACGTCGACATCGCTCCACGGCGACAATTCGCCCCGCCCGTAGCCGCCCAGCGCGACGAGCGCGACGGGGGCCGGCAGCGGGCCGCGGTTGCGCGCATAGGAATCGAGCGCGCAGTCGAAAAGGTGGATGAGCAATTCATCGATGGTTTCTGCGCGATCATGGGTGACTTGCAGGCCGGATTCGCCAGCGGCGTGCCGCGCGCGCAGCGCGGCCGTTTCCCGTTTGAGAAACTCCTTGCACGCGGTCAGTCGGTCGGCGACGGGGACTTCGCCCACAAAGCGGAGGCCGTCACTGGCGTGTTGATGGATGTCGGCGGGCATGGAGCAATCGAGGAGCGTTTAACATCGGACCGCCGGGGCTGAACATTCAATATTCAAGTTGCGGCCGGGGTCGGGGTACGAGGCCCCGTGGCTTTTGCGGGCTTCTGGAGAATAACCACTTGCATCGTGGCGACGCGGAGCGTTTTCTCTTCGGTTCACATCCAGAACCGACCGATGGCCGAGATCACCAAGAGCTACGAATCGCGCGAAGTTGAAAAAAAGTGGTATGCCGCTTGGCAGGGCGCGCGCGCTTTCGCGGGCCGGCCGGACACCGGTAAGGAGCCTTACGCCATCGTCATTCCGCCGCCCAATGTGACGGGTATCCTGACGATGGGGCATGTGTTGAACAACACGCTGCAGGATATTCTCGTGCGCCGCGCCCGGCTTGAGGGCCATGCGGCGTTGTGGCTGCCCGGCACCGATCATGCGGGGATAGCGACGCAGACCGTGGTCGAGCGGGAACTGCGCAAGCAGAAGAAGACGCGGCGCGATTTGGGCCGGGAAAAATTCCTCGAGAAAGTTTGGGAATGGCGCCACGAAAAAGGGGGGATCATCCTTGAACAGCTGCGGCGGCTCGGCGCCTCGTGCGATTGGGACCGTACACAGTTTACGATGGATCCGCATTACTCGCGGGCCGTGCTGACGGTGTTCGCCGATCTCTTCCGCAAAGGTCATATTTACCGGGGCAAGCGGATGGTGAACTGGTGTCCGGTTTCCCAGACGGCGCTGAGCGACGAGGAAGTGATCATGAAGCCGGTCAACGGGACCATCTACCGTGTCCGCTACGAGCTCGTCGAGCAGCCGGGGCGCTATGTCGAGGTGAAGACCACGCGGCCCGAGACGATTCCCGGCGATGTCGCGATCGCCGTGCATCCCGACGATCCCCGGTATTTGGGGTTGATCGGCAAGAAAGTGCGGCGGCCCCTCGGGCCACCGGCGGAAATTCCCCTGATTCCGGACGCCGCCGTGGACCGGGAGTTTGGCACGGGCGCGTTGAAAATCACGCCGGCTCACGACAAGGCGGATTTTGAGATCGGGGGCCGGCACAAGCTGCCGGCGATTGACGTCCTGAAGGCCGATGGCACCCTCAATGAATTGGCCGGCGCCGAACTCGCCGGCCTCGACCGTTTTGCCGGTCGCAAGAAGGCCGCGGAGCTGTTGCGAGCCAGTGGAGCGTTGGTGGCGGAGGAGGCCTACGCGAACAACGTCGGCTATTCCGAACGGGCGGATGTGCCCATCGAGCCCCGGCTGACCTGGCAATGGTGGCTGCGTTACCCGCGTGTGGAAGAGGCGAAGAGCGCGGTGCGAGATGGTTATATCCGTTTTTATCCCCAGCGGTGGGGCAAAGTTTACCTGCACTGGCTCGAAAACATTCAGGACTGGTGCATCAGCCGCCAGCTCTGGTGGGGGCACCGTATTCCAGTCTGGTATCGCAAGGGTCTCGACAAGGAAGCGCTCAACGAGACCGATCTGCGTGACCCGACGAAGGTCCACGTATCGCTGGAGGGTCCGTTAGATCCGGAAAACTGGATTCAGGAGGATGACGTTCTCGATACCTGGGCGTCGTCGTGGTTGTGGCCGTTTGCCACCATGGGCTGGCCGGACGAAGCGGCGATGCAGAAGGCCGGCTACGATTACTTTTATCCGACGTCGACTCTCGTCACGGGTCCGGACATTATTTTCTTCTGGGTGGCGCGCATGATCATGGCGGGGCTCGAATTCACGCGCACGGGCGAACCGATCGAGCGACGGATTCCCTTCCGCAACGTCTACTTCACCGGTATCATTCGCGACCAGCAGGGGCGCAAGATGTCGAAGTCGCTGGGCAATTCACCGGATCCGCTCGACTTGATCGACAAGTATGGGGCGGACGGCCTGCGCTTCGGCATCGTTTCGATTGCGCCACAGGGCCAGGACATCCGCTTTCAGGAAGACCGCATCGAGAGCGGAAAAAATTTCTGCAACAAGCTGTGGAACGCTTCCCGTTTCCGGCAGATGAGCGGCGAGGCCGGGGACAACTCCTCCCTGAGCGGGATTCTCGCACGGCTGGAACCGGGAAAATTCGATGCCGACGACCATGCCATCCTCGACCGGATGCTGGCCACGACGCGCGAGGTCGATCGCTGTTTTGGCGAATTCGAATTCAGCGCGGCGGTCCAGTCGCTCTACGGTTTTTTCTGGAACGATTTTTGCGACTGGTATGTCGAGGTATCGAAATCGAAGCTGCAGAATCCCGAGACCAAGGCGAACTGCCTCGCGATCCAGGATCTGGTGCTCCGGCAAACGCTGCTCCTGTTGCATCCGTTCATTCCGTTCATCACCGAGGAACTGTGGAGTCTCCTGGGTTATGGCACGCCGGGGAAATTTATCGCCGACGCCCTGCTCGAAAACGCCTCGCAGATCGCCACCGCATCGCACGTCCGCGGCGTGGCGCTGGATCGGGACGCCGTGGCAGCGGTCGAGAAGCTGAAGGCGTTTATCTCGCAGGCCCGGGCGCTGAAAGCCGACCACAACCTCGCCAGCCGGCGCGACGTGCGATTTTTCGTCACGACGGGCGAGGTAGAATGGCGGGTCCTTGCCGCCAACCTGGCTAAACTCACCCGCATGGCGGGAGCGGTCGAAATCTCGCGCCGGGATAAAGTGGAGGGTGCGCCCGCGGCGGTAACCCCGTTGGGCACCTTGTATCTCGATCTCGCGAGCACGGTGGACGCCGGAGCGGAGAGGGCCCGGCTTTCCAAGGAGCTCGAGCAATTGACCAAGCATATCGCCAGCACGGAGGCGCGCCTCTCCAATGAAGCTTTTGTCAGCAAGGCTCCGCCCGCCGTGCTCGAAGGCGCGCGCAAGCAGCTGGCCGATCAAAAGGCCAAGCACGCGGAACTGGAGCGGCTCTTGAGGGCACTGGGCTGAAGTAGGGCGGGGCGGCTTGCAGTGCGGGCAGAGTTGAATTTCCTCTCCGACACGCCTGCTTTGCCTCGTCTCCTCGCATTTTCCGGCAGCGCGCGCCGGGACTCGCTGAACAAGAAACTGCTCGCCAACGTGGTCGAGGCGACGCGAGCCGCCGGGGTCGACGTCACCGTGGTCGATTTTCGGGAGCTGCCGCTTCCGCTTTACGATGGCGACCTCGAAGCCGCCGGAGGTCTGCCGGATAACGCGAAGAAGTTGATCGAGCTCATCACGCAGCATCACGGTGTACTCGTCGCTTCGCCGGAGTACAATTCGATGCTCACTCCGCTGCTGAGAAACGCGTTCGATTGGTGCACGCGGGCCGACGAGAATTCGCTGATCGGAAAGACCGCAGCGGTGGTTTCGGCCTCGCCCGGAATGTTGGGCGGCCTTCGGTCGATGACGCGCGCGCGCCAGTTGCTCCTGCATCTGGGCTGCCACCTTGTTCCCGTCCAGTGCATCCTGCCGCAGGCCGACAAGGCATTCCGATGCCGAGGGAAAACTAACCCGGAGCGCGGGCACAGGAATCGGTCCGGAATGTCGCCGCCGCTTTGGTCGAGGTGACCCGCAAATTACATGGATTGTGAGCCAAGGCTTGCCGGTGCGGCAGGAGCGCTTCAGGGTCCTCTGCCCGCATGAAGAAAGCGCTCATCACCGGCATCACCGGCCAAGACGGATCCTATCTGGCCGAATTATTGATTAATAAAGGTTACGAGGTACACGGCGTTATCCGCCGGGCCTCGACGTTCAACACCAGCCGCATCGATCACCTTTACCGTGACCCCCACGTTAATGGCGTTCGCCTCTTCCTCCACTATGGTGATCTCGCGGATTCGGTGCAGATGGTGAAGCTGCTCTATGAGCTGCAGCCCGACGAAGTCTACAATTTGGGGGCGCAATCGCATGTCCGCGTGTCCTTCGATATTCCCGAATACACCGGCGACGTGGATGGCCTCGGAGCGCAGCGCATTCTCGAAGCCGTGCGCGAAGCCGGGCTGGTGAAAAAATGCCGGTATTATCAGGCATCGTCATCGGAGATGTTCGGCAAGGTCCAACAAGTACCGCAGACGGAAACCACGCCTTTTTGGCCGCGATCACCCTACGGTTGCGCGAAAGTTTACGCCTACTGGCTTACCGTGAATTACCGGGAGAGCTACGCGTTGCATGCGTCGAACGGCATCCTGTTCAACCACGAGAGTCCGCGGCGCGGAGAGACTTTCGTCACGCGCAAGATCACCCGGGCCGCCAGCCGCATCAAGCTGGGCCTGCAGGATTCGCTTTACCTCGGCAACGTCGACGCCCGCCGCGACTGGGGCTACGCGAAGGAGTATGTCGAGATGATGTGGCTCATGCTCCAGCAGGACAAACCCGACGACTACGTGGTGGCGACCAACGAGACGCATAGCGTGAAGGAATTCTGCGAAGAAACCTTCGGCCTGCTCGGGCTCGACTGGGCCAAATACGTGAAGCACGACACGCGTTACGAGCGGCCCGCCGAGGTGGATATGCTGATCGGCGATCCGGCGAAAGCGCGCAAGCAGCTCGGGTGGGAGCCGAAGGTTAAATTCAAGGAGCTCGTGAAGATCATGGTCGATCACGACCTGGAGTTGGCGAGGCGCGAGGCGCAAATCGCGTTACTTCCGCCGGTTTAGCAGGTGTGAAACGCGCGGAAATATTCTCTCCGGAGGTTCGGGGCAGAGTGGGAGCGTTCCCACGCTCGCCTAGTCCCTGCCACCTTCAACCCTTTCTCTATATCACATGAAGCTCTTCATCGCCGGGCACCAAGGTATGGTCGGAGGCGCGCTGGTGCGGCGTTTCGGCGGGGAAAGGGAGGTCGTGGTGGTAAAGCGCACCCGCGCTGAGCTCGATTTAGTCAATCAGGCGGCGGTCGAGGCGTTTTTTGCGCAGGAAAAACCGGACATGGCGATCATTGCTGCGGCTAAGGTTGGCGGCATACACGCCAACAGCACCTATCCGGCGGAATATCTTTTCGATAATCTCGCGATTGCCGCGAACACGATCCACTCCGCCTACCGCCACGGGGTCAAGCGCCTGCTTTTCCTCGGCAGTTCCTGCATCTACCCCAAGCACGCGCCCCAGCCGATGCCCGAGGACTGTCTCTTGACCGGCCCGCTGGAGCCCACCAACGAGGCCTACGCCGTCGCAAAAATCACGGGGCTCAAACTCTGCCAGTACTATCGCCGTCAGTTCGGCGTGCTGTTTCATTCGGCGATGCCGACGAATCTCTACGGGCCGGGTGACAACTACCATCCGCAGAACTCGCATGTGTTGCCGGCGCTCGTCCGGCGCTTTGACGAGGCGCGAGCCGCCGGCCTGTCCGAGGTTGGAGCTTGGGGCAGTGGGTCGCCGCGGCGGGAGTTTCTTCACGTCGACGACCTTGCCGACGCGTGTGCCTTTTTGCTTCGGTTGGAAAATCCACCGGACTGGATTAACGTCGGCACCGGCTCTGAAGTTACGATTCGCGGATTGACGGAAACAGTGGCCGCGGTGACCGGTTTCAAGGGCCGAGTTACTTGGGATCCTGCAAAACCCGATGGTATGCCCCGGAAGCTGATGGACGTTTCCCGGCTTACGGCCCTTGGCTGGCGAGCCCGGATCAATTTGCGCGAGGGTCTTGAGAAGACCTATGCGAGTTATCTGGCCGAGAAATCCGCCGGGAAACTGCGCTCGTGAGGTGGAGTGCCCTTGGGCTTCGGTGGTTCCCCGGTCCGGTGTCACATATGGCGCTTTCGGATCGATTCGAGTGATGGATGTATAATCGTCTCGCAGAAAGTGGTTTGTAGTGGTGAGGGCTATGCTCCCGTGACGCATAAACCGGATGCGCATCCCGTTTCCAAATGTCGGCAAATTCGGGCTTGCCGCGACCGGGGGAGCAGGGAACCCTGATCGTTCGCGGCTGTTAGTTGGTCAGGTTGGCGTTACGCCGCGAGCTCCCGCCGACCTCCCCCGTTAGCACAACCATCAACCAATCCGGCTTCGTTTAACCGCGTGGCCGACTCGTCGGATGGGCGTTCCCTGGAGCAGGACGCACGCCCGACGTATTCCGCATATGAGTTCCGTAATGCAAGAACTGCTCGAGCAGTCGTCCTTCGACAAACTGAAGGAAGGCGCCATCGTCCCGGGCATCATCACCGAAATTCGCCAGAACGACGTCGTGGTCGATATTGGCGGCAAATCCGAAGGCGTCATCCCCGCCAACGAGTTTCTCGACATCGGCGAGCTCCAGATCGGCTCCACCATCGAGGTCTTGGTCGAAAAGTTGGAGGACAAGAGCGGCGCCCCCGTGCTTTCCTTCGACAAGGCCGAGCAGAAAAAGAACTGGGATAACATTCTCACGAAATTCCCCGAGGGCTCCGTCGCCACCGGTCGGGTCAAGGCGAAGGTCAAGGGCGGCCTCATCATCTCGATCGGCGTCGATGCCTTCATGCCGGCGTCGCACATCGACATCCAGCCCCCCAAGAACCTCGACCAATACGTGGGCCAGACCTACGACTTCAAGGTTCTCAAAATCAATCTCGAGCGGAAGAACATCGTTCTCTCCCGTCGCGAGCTCATCGAGCAGCAGCGCACCGAAAAACGGCGCAACCTGCTCGACTCGATCCAGCCCGGCCAGATCCGCAAGGGCGTGGTCAAGAACATCACCGACTTCGGTGCGTTCATCGACCTCGATGGCATGGACGGCCTGCTGCACATCACCGACATGAGCTGGGGGCGAATTTCGCATCCCTCCGAAATGGTCAAGCAGGGTGAAGAGGTTCAGGTCATGATCATCGAGGTGAACCGCGAAAAAGAGCGCGTTTCCCTCGGCCTTAAGCAGACCACCAAGAATCCGTGGGACGAGATCGACCGGAAGTTCCCGGTCGGCGCCAAGGTCCACGGCAAAGTGGTCAATCTGGTTCCCTACGGCGCGTTCGTTGAAATCGAGCCCGGCGTCGAAGGCCTCGTGCACATCACCGAAATGTCCTGGACGAAGCGCATCACCAAGCCCTCCGAGCTGCTCAAGGTGGGTCAGGAGCTCGATGCGGTGGTTCTCGGCATCCAGAAGGAAGAGCAGAAAATCTCGCTCGGCCTGCGCCAGCTGGAGCCGAACCCGTGGGACATGGTTCGCCACAACTACCCGATCGGAGCCCGCGTCCGCGGCAAGGTGCGCAACATGACCACCTACGGCGCCTTCATCGAACTCGAAGAGGGCATCGACGGCATGGTGCATGTCTCCGACATGTCGTGGACCCGCAAGGTCAACCACCCGTCCGAAGTCCTGAAGAAGGGCGACGAAGTGGACGCGATCGTGCTCGACGTGGATTCAAGCCAGCAGCGCATCAGCCTCGGCATGAAGCAGCTCGCGGTCGATCCGTGGTCGGACATCGACTCGTTCTTCAAGATCGGCGACGTCGTCAAGGGCACGGTGACCAAGATCACCTCCTTCGGCGCCTTCGTGGAGCTGAAGGACGGCATCGACGGCCTCGTGCACATCTCGCAGATCAGCGAGGAGCGCATCGACAAGGTGAAGGACGTGCTCAAGTCCGGGCAGGAAGTGACCGCCCGCGTGATCAAGATCGATCGCGAGGAACGTCGCCTCGGCCTGTCGATCAAGGCGGCCAACTACTCTGAGTCTGATCTCGCCGCTGAAACGTCGGCCTACGAGGCGCTGAACCGCAGCGCCGGCAACGACATGATGAACCTCGGCGACATCCTCGACGAGGCGTCGAAGAAGGAATAAGTCCCGCGGGCGTCAGGCCCGATTCCTTCGATCACTCGAAATTACTTCAGGGCCGCCCGAGCAATCGGGCGGCCTTTTTTTGCACCCTAGAGCTGCAACGCTCGTCCGCGGGCCGTTCATTTCCCGGCAAGCTTGGCGTTCAGTCTCACACTGGCCGGGAGAGGGCGCTAACTTGGGCGAAACGCAGACGCCGGAGCGACACGGTTGGCGGAGCACATGGCGCGGCTTTGCCGAGACCTTCGGCGGGCTCCATACCCAGTTACGCGCACTGGCGCCGGACAAGCCGGTTTACGTTTTCGAAACAGCTTCGGCGGCGACGGGAGGAAACAAGGTGGTGTGGCTGGTCGAACTCGCGCGGGCTAGAGCGATCGGAAACGATCACTCGTTCCCGGAATCTGCTTCGCGGCGACAAAGAGCCGACCCTTGCGGGCCGGCGTGGCGAATCACAGCGAGTGATTTGAATTCTATCCGGCTTAGTTTCGCTCCGGTTTGGACAATTTCTGTGATTTGCTTTCCACGAATTCGCGGATGACCGCCATGCGCTGCCGGGCGCGTTCCTCCTGCTTGATTTCGTCCACCGAGCGCACGGCCTCATGGTTCGCCATCGCCTTTCGCATTTTGGTCAACGCGAGATACTCGAGCTGACGGATGCGTTCGCGGGTGACGTGAAATTTCTGGCCGACTTCCTCGAGGGTGAGTTCGTCCCGTCCGTCGAGGCCGAAACGAAGCTTGATGATCTCGGCTTCCCGTTTGTCGAGGGACTCGACCATCGCATGCAGATCGGTGTTGAGGTTTTTTTCCAGCAGGCCCTCGAAGGGACTGACGGCATTCTCGTCCCCCACAATTTCACCGAAGGTGCCCGAGTCGCCATTCTCGCCGATCGGCGCGTCAAGCGACGCGGGCCGGACGCTTACCGATTTCAGATGGGCAACCTTGGAAGTGGGAATCTGGAGCTCGATCGCCAACTCTTCGTCTGTCGGCTCGCGTCCAAGTTGTTCGGTCAGAACCATGGCGGTTCGCCGCATCTTGGAAATCTTATCCACCAGGTGAACCGGCAGGCGGATCGTTTTGCTTTGGTTCGCGAGTGCCCGCTTGATGGATTGCTTAATCCACCAGGCGGCATACGTGGACAGCTTGCCACCCTTGCGCGGGTCGAAACGTTCCACGGCCTTGATGAGCCCGATATTGCCCTCGCTGATGAGGTCGAGCAGCGGCAGGCCAAAGTCCTTGTAGTCCATCGCGATCTTCACGACTAGGCGGAGGTTGGCGGAAATCATGTGGTCGCGCGCGGCTTTTTCGCCTTTCCGAATACGTTTGGCTAGGCCGATCTCCTCTTGGATCGTGAGCAGGGGAGTCTTGCCGATTTCCTGAAGGTAAAGTTGCAGATTGCTCCGTTCCCCATGCGCAATCTGTTCGGCGGGGGCGGGTTCGGATTTTTCTAGGAATGAAGGCGGCGAATCGAGCGGCGCGGAGTTCAGCGCCGTCGTCGAGGTCGTCCCGGTGCCCGTCAGCTCGTCCGAGCCTGCGGTGGTGTGAAAACGCGACTTTGCTTTGGCAGGCATGTTGGAAACCTTGTGAGTTTAGAGGAACGGGGCTGAGGTTGTTCCCCATAACCCTAAATCGTCCCATTTTGTTTTACGCGTCATTCCCGGGTAAGGATGCCTCGGCCGGCGACATTCGCGCGTAAATATGTCCTACTGCGCAGCCGGAGGCGGCCACACTGGCACACTCAGATAACCTCGCGCGGTGGGCAAGGTGGGCACCGTCGGGCGCGCCGGAGCCCCGAAGCTAGAATTGTTCGGCCATGGCAACGGCTTTGAAGAGAGCCGAGGCCTTGCTGATGGTTTCCTGATATTCCGAAACCGGGACGGAGTCGGCGACGATGCCCGCGCCCGCCTGAATGTGAATCTTCCCGTTCTTGAGAAACGCGGTGCGCAGCATGATGCACGTGTCCATGTTGCCGTCGTAGCCAAAGTAGCCCAAGGCCCCGGCATAGAATCCCCGTTGCGAGGGTTCGTGCTGGGCGATGATTTGCATTGCGCGGATCTTCGGAGCGCCACTGACCGTCCCGGCGGGAAAAGTGGCCCGCATGAGATCGTAGGCATTTTTGCCGGGTGCGATCTGCCCTTCAACCTGGGAAACGATATGCATCACGTGCGAGTAACGCTCGATTACCATCATCTCCGGGACCTTGACGCTGCCGAATTGGCAGACCCGGCCGATATCGTTACGCGCCAGGTCGACCAGCATGAGGTGCTCGGCCCGTTCTTTTTCGTCGGCGAGCAGCTCCTTTTCCAAGGCGAGATCCTCCGCCGGGGTCGTTCCCCGCTTGCGCGTGCCCGCGATCGGCCGGATCTCCACCAAGCCGTCGGTCAGCCGGACATGCACCTCCGGAGAGGCCCCGACGATGGAGAAATCGCCCGCTTCAAGAATGAACATGTACGGAGACGGGTTCACGGTACGCAGCGCCCGGTAGAGATCCAAGGGAGTATTCGAAAATACCCGGGTGAACCGTTGCGAAGGCACGAACTGAATAATATCTCCGGAGCGGATGAACTCCTTCCCGTCGTTCACCACCTGTTCGAAGCGCGGCTGGGTGAAATTTCCTGGCGGGATCGTGATTTTGGGCGTGTCAACCAGAGGCGCGGGCGCGATTTCCCGTGGTTCGCGGAGGATGGCATAGAGTTCTTTCAGTTCTGCCACGGCGGCATCGTAAGCGGTCAATGGATCGCCGCGCACATGGGCGTTTACGCAGAGCCGGAGGGTTTGCTTCGCGCGATCGAAGATCAGCAGCGAATCGGACAGCATGAAGTAGAGCAGGGGCGAACCCAGTTCGTCGCTGGCCGCGGCCGGCACCGTCGGCTCGATGCGCGTCACATATTCGTAGGCGACGAAGCCCACTGCACCGCCCGTGAATCGCGGTAGTCCCGGTAGGACGACGGGTTTGTAGCCGCGCATTTCCTCCTCGATGAGAGAAAGCGGATCCGGTGGCGTCGGCACCATCACGGTGGGTTGGCCGGGGGCACGGATTTCCGTCGTCTCCGTGCCGCAGACGAACACCTTGCGCGGTCGGCAGCCGATAAAACTGTAGCG
Source organism: Opitutia bacterium (assembly GCA_947442255.1). The sequence continues at coordinate 503 of CANEVO010000003.1, read as the reverse complement.
GGAGAGATTTTCGCCGCCTTCCACCGATTCGAGAAGGTAGGACGGGCCGGAGGACTTGAGTTTGGCGTAGGCAGAGACGGGCGTTTCGAAATCCGCCATCAAATCCGCATAGACGGGGATGACATTTCCCTGGGCGGCGAGGCTGGCGAATTCGTTCCGGCTCGGATGGATGTTCATCGACACGGGGGACACCTTGGCGGATCCGCGCCGGGCGTCGCAAGGCGGAAGGAAGCGGGATCGGACACAATTGAGGCCTGCCCGCGCGTTCAGTCTGTGCCGGGAGCATTAGCGTGGACGGGATGGAGAAATTCGTATCGATCCGGCGGTCAATACGGCGATACGGGCCCTCCAGCCCTAGAGGCTGCCATGAACCTAAGGGCTGAGAATTTGTGGATGAACGAGGGGGCAAGAGGCGGCGGGCATGATGAAGACTGGGGATGGCACAAAACCGCACGGGCTATCCGAGCGATGGGAGTGACGGGGAATGGGCGCTATGCGCGCCG